>NZ_JAPEMU010000003.1 GCF_026342405.1 Kitasatospora sp. NBC_00240 | reverse complement strand
GTAATGGTGGAGTCGGGTATTGGAACTGCCCGAATGACCCCTGCAAGCGCTTGTGGCGCTGATCGCGGCAGCGTCAGTCGTCAGCTGCGACGAGGAGAGTGAGCGTCGCTGCCGGGCGGTCGATGAGGACGAGTTCGTGGTAGTCGATGTGGATGGGGCCGTAGTCGTGGAACGCGTCCTTGGGAAGCTGTCCCAGTAGGTATCTGCTGGTCGCCTCGCGGATTGGGACGTAGATCTCCTGACGCAGGCGTGATGCGAGTGAATCTGGGACGTCTCCATGCTGGTTGGCCCAGGAGTGGATGACGTCGACGGCCGTCGCGGCGTCGATGGTCTCGTAGGCGTCGGGGGTGATGCGGTCGAGCCACCACTGACCGTGCCGTGGCCAGTCTTGGACGCCGGCTCCGTCGTACGTGTTCCGAAACTGCGAGTGTGCGATCAAGGCGGCCAGCACATCTCGGTTGTCCAGTGCCTCGGACGACAGCTGGAAACGCGTGGCGTCGACCCAGCGGTAGCCGTGGGAGCCCTTGCCGAAGTCGAAGTCTCGGAAGTTGATGAAGGGGCTGTCCAGGTGGACGAGGGCGGGCACTGGTTCCATGGTGGTCATCGTAGGTCTCGCGGCTACTCAATCCCATCAGGGATTCTCGGCTTGACCAGCGACTATTCCCGACGTTTCCCGTATCCGGCACCCGGATCTCCCTCGGATGCACGGCTCACAAGGTCGTGCGTCGACTGACTTCAGCTGCGTAGGCGGCCCAGTCTCCCGCGGCGGCTCGCTGCCATTTGACGGCGACGGTGATGTCGATGCCGAGGGTCCGGGCGAGGACCGCGGCGGGCAGTTCGGTGGCGAGCTGGAACAGGGCTGTCGAGCGGGTCTCGGCGAGTCGGATGCCGAGCTTGCGGAGGCGTTCGCCCATGGCCCACACGCTGATCGGGCGGCCGGGCTGGCCACCGGGGAACAGCCAGGGCGAATCCGTGCGCGCGAGGACGGCGTGACTGCGGCGAACCGCGAGCTGCCGAACAGCCAAGTCGGCGACGATCTGCGGCAGTTCGACCGGGACATCGCCGAGTCGGATGCGGATCGCTCCGTCGGTCTGCTCGATGTGGTCGACGGTCAGACGGGAGATCGCTGCGGGCCACTGGGCATAGAGGAGCAACAGCAGCCCGGCGAGGCGGTCTTCAGTCCGGATGGTGTCGTCGTGAAGCAGACGGCGGGCCGTGGCCCAACGGGCCTCGTCGTCCGTCGGCTGGGAGGGGCCGTTCCATCGCACGGCCGGGAAGCTGAGGTCGCGGGCGATCCTCTGGGCGAGAGCCCAGCGCACGAAGTTGCCTGCCTCCCGGCGATGGCGGACCTCGTCGCTGGTCATCCAGCGTTCGAGGTCGACCTGGCGGCAGGTGGCGAGAGTCAGGTCCTGGTCGTCGAGCCAGTTGAGGAGGTGGACGGCTGCCCGCAGATGCTGGCGGACGACGGTGAGCTGGGTATGTGTGATCTCCTTGCCGCGGCTGCGGCGGCGAAGGCGCCGCAGCAGGTGCCAGGTCGCATATCGGTGCAGGATCTTGCGTCCCTCGACGGTCGCGTGGGAGGTGACGAGATCCTTCACGTGTCGTTCGAGGCGGACCATCTGCTCGTCCCGCTGCGGGAGGGCCTCGGTCGCCACGAGCACGGTGCGGATGTGCTCGACGACCTTGCCTTCCGGGAGTTCGTCCAGAGCTTCGTGGGTCAAGGGCCGGCGCCCGGAGGCAAGATCCGACAGGACGGTGGAGACGATGCCCTTGGAGAGCCAGCGCATCGCGGTGCCGGCACGTTCGGCGCCGGTCAGGGCGTCGTGGAGGGCCTGCAGCTTCGGCGGTATGGCGCCCGCGTCATCGGCGAGGAGATCGTGAAGCCGCTGCTTGAGAGTGCAGCGAGGGCAGGGCCCGGGAGCCAGTAGCCGCTCGGCCTCGCCGCAGGTGGGACAAGGGCGCCAGAGTTCCGCGTCCGGTGTGGTGCAGGGGCCGCAGATGGGAGCGTCGGCGGTGCCGGAGTGGATGCCGCGGAGCCGTCCGCAGACGGTGCAGTGGGCTTGGCGCCTGTCGCAGCCGCCGCACCGGGGCAAGCCGGTCAGTTTGGAGAGCGTGCAGGGCGCGCTGCGGCCGCAGATCGAGCAGGCCAGAACGGGCAACGGGCAGCAGTTGGGGCAGAGGGGACCGTCGGCGGTGCGGGTCTGCACACGCCGTCGTTCGTCGCAGCTGATGCAGACCTCGGTGTTCGCAGGGTGGGTGACCAGGCAGTTCGGACACAGCGGACGCCCGTGCTCGTCGCGGGTCGCCGGTTCGCGCCGGGCACCGCAGCGTGCGCATTCCTCGACACGGGACTTGGCGATGCAGTTGCGGCAGACCCGTTGCCCGTCAAGCGGCTTGTCGATGCGGACAATCCGATGGCAGCGGGGACAGGCCGGCCGGACGATCCCGGCGACTCCCGCCTCCTGCAGCAGGTCGATGAACCGCAGGATGGCGCGATGCGGCGCGAGATGGCCCTCGCCGGTCAGTAGCCGGGGGTTGTCCTCCAGAGCCCAGACCAGCCTCCGCCGATAGGCGGGGCGGCTGGGTACTGACCGGTAGAGGGCTTCGGCGATCACGTCACGGTCGGCGCCCGGGGAGATCACAGCGATCACCCCGTGGACGACATCGACGGGATCACGGTCGTCGGCGTCGGGACACATCGAACAGCGGGGCAGGCCCTTGCGGTCCCGGAAGGCGAGGCGCCGGGTGTTGCCGCAGGCGGCGCATTCCGCGGTCTCCTGGCCGCAGACCGAGCAGTACCAGTCGTGGCCCTGGCGCTGGAGGGTCCGCAGGTTCTTGCCGCACTCGGCGCAGACCGGTGGCGAGATCGCCGAGGCACCGGCCTTGCGGAGTTCGATGAGCAGGTCGCCGATGGCCCGCGGTGCCGGGGACCGGCCGTCCGTGAGGACGGCGGGCCGCGTCGCCAGGGCCTGGGCGAGGCGGCGCGACTTCGCCCGGCCGCCCGCGACCGCGGTGATCACGGTCTGGATGGCGGCGGGTTCGAGTTCCTTCTCGACGTCGGTGATCAGATCGGTCATCAGGCCGATCGGGTCGGTGACGGCGCGGCCGTGATGGTCAGCGGTGGTCACGGCCGGTCAACACCCCTGATCCTGGCCCGCTTCGGCCGTAGTCCGCCGAGCCCTTCTGTGGGTTCCCCGCCGCCGCTGGCGGCGGCCTTCTTCGGCTTCTTCACGGCCCCGGCCACGGTGATGGGCTCGATGAGGTCGTCCATCGTGCAGTCCAGGATGTCGAGGAGGGCCATGAGGATCTTCAGGCTCAGCCGCTCCGGTCGCTCGACGACGAGTCGGTAGACCTGGCTCGACGACAGGGTGACTCCGCGTTCGGCGAGAGGCGGGAGGAGGTCGGTGGTGGAGAACATCCCGCGGTCCGCCATGACCTTGCGCAGGTGCCACTGGTAGTCGAGCTTGGCGGCCATCGCCGAATCCCTCCTGTCAGGCCCCGGCGAACGCCGGAGCCAGTGCCTTGTGCAGGGAAGTGTTCATGAAGTCGTCGCTGACGTGCGTGTAGATGGCCAGGGAGCTGTCGCACTCGTGGCCGACCTGCTGCTGGATGAAGCGCCGGTCCACCCCGTCCTCGGTCAGGTGCGTGACGTACGAGTGCCGCAGCGAGTGCGGGACCAGTTCCTTCGGCAGGCCGAGGGCGTCCCGGTATGACTCGAACCGGTCGTTGATCGAGCCGGGCTGAAGGCGCCCTCCCCGCTCGGTGATCCACAGAGCCGGTTGGTCGGGGAACCCGAAACGCGGGCGGACGTTCTCGACGTAGTCCGCAACCGCGTCGACGGCCCAGTCCATGACCGACAGCACGTTCCTCCGGCGTGGTGGCTGGCCCTTCTTCGCCTTGCCGTAGCGGACGTTGAGCGTGCCGTACCGGCCGAACTGGCGGGCCTGCGGGTTGCGTCCGAAGTCGACCAGGTCGAGTTTGGAGGTCTCGGTCCGCCGCAGGCCCCATCCGTAGATGACCTTGAACAGCGTGGCGTCGCGGTAGGCCGCCAAGGCGCCCTTGCGCTTGGCCCGCACCGCACGTTCGACCTGGTCGTCGGCGTAGTCGAGAAAGAGCTGCAGCTGTTCCCGGGTGAACGGTTTCGCCTCCGGGTCGCCCTCGTAGTCGTTGAGGTGGGCGATGGTGTTCCACTCGTGGCAGACCGCCACCGGGAACGTGCCGAAGGCTTCCTCGCAGGCCGGCCCCCAGCCGTAGCGGCCGTCGATGAGGAACTCGCTGAACAGGCGGACATCGCCCTGGTAGCTGCGGATTGTGGACGGCGCCAGGTGCTTCTCGCTCGTCAAAGAGAGCGACCACTCGTCCACGTGGGCCGGCGTCCACTGCCATGGGTACTCGTTCGCGAACTCCAGGAACCGTCGTATGAGCCGTTCCCGGTCGTCGACCGTCTCGTCCCTCAGTCCCCGCGACTTCTGCTGAGCACGCCAGCCCCGCAGCATCGCGTCGAACATCGCGTCCTCCGGACGCAGCTGAACCACCCCGGAGACGAGCTCCAGATGAGCCGACCCGGCCAGGGCCGCCGTGCGCTGATGCACCACTCCAGACCATCCCTTCTGGAGGGCAGATCATGCATCAGAAGGGATCATCTCGGCAACATGCCTGCTCAGGACGTTAGCTCGTAGTGGCGCTGGAGTCCTTCAGGCTCTTGCCATGACCTGGCGACCTGCAGTTTCTCGCCCGTCTGATGCAACTCCCGAGGGTTGATGTAGATCTGGGTGGTGGCGACGTTTTCGTGGCCCAGCCAGAGGGCGATGACGGTGCTGTCGACGCCGGCCGCGAGCAGGCGCATCGCGGCAGTGTGGCGCAGGACGTGCGGTGAGATCTTCTTCTCGGCCAGGGTGGGTTCGCCTTGGGCGGCGGTCGCGGCGTGCTTGGCCAGTCGCCGTTCGATGGCGTCCCGGTGTCGGCTCATCGAGGTGCCGAGTCGGGTCGGGAAGAGCGGATCGGTGGGCAATCCGCGGTGTTCGGTCAGCCACGCACTGACCACTGCGACGGTGGTGGAGGTCAGCGGGGTGATCCGCTGCTTGCGGCCCTTGCCCAAGCAGTTGACGTGCGCTCCGGTGCCCAGACGGATGTCTGTGCAGGTCAACGCGGCGAGCTCGGAGACCCGCAGGCCGGTCTGGACGGCCAGGGTCAGCAGCGCATGATCGCGCCTCCCGGTCCAGGTGGCGGTGTCCGGGGCGGCGAGGAGCGCGGTGGTCTCGGGTTCGGTCAGGTAGGTGACGAGCCTGCGGTCGAAGCGTTTGGGCGGCATGGCCAGGACCCGTTGGATGACGTCCGCATGCTCGGGGTGTCGCAGGGCAGCGAAGCGGAATAGCGCGTGCACGGCGGCCAGTCGGGCGTTTCGGGTGCGGACACTGTTGCCGCGCTCTCGTTCCAAGTGGTCCAGGAACGCGCCGACCAAGGGCGCGTCCAGATCGGGGATCGCCAAGTCGGAGGGCTGCTTGCCGGTGCGCTGGGCGGCGAAGGCCAGCAGGAGCTTGAGTGCGTCGCGGTAGGCGGCGATGGTGTGGGGGCTGGCCTGGCGCTGCCGGGCCAGTCGGTCGGTGAAGAACGCCTGCAGAGTAGGGGCGAGGGTATTCAACGGGGGTCTTTCTGGTGGGCGTCGAGGCGATCGGCCGCGAGCGCGAGCAGTTCCGGGGCGGCGGACAGGTACCAGTAGGTGTGCTTGGGGTCGGCGTGGCCGAGGTAGGTCGACAGGCGCGGCAGCATGGCCTGCACGTCGGCGCCGTTGCGGTACCAGTCCAGGAGCGTGGCGACGGCGAAGGAGTGCCGCAGATCGTGGATCCTCGGTGGGCTCGCCGGCGCGGTCGGCGTCAGTTCGGCCTGGCCGACCAGTCGGTGGAAGGTGTCCCAGACCCGTTCGTAGCGCAGGCGATGGCCCCGGGTGGACAGCAGGAGCGCACTGGAGCTCGGGGAGGGCGACAGACGGTCGCGCAGGCGCAGGTAGTCCTGGAGGCCTGTGGTGCTCGTCGGGTGCAGCGGCAGCTGGCGGGACTTGCCGAACTTGGTGTCGCGCACCGTCAGGACTTCGAGGTCGGCGTCCCAGTCCGCACGGTCCAGCCGGATCGCCTCGCCGACCCGCATGCCGGTGGCGGCGAGCAGGCGGACCAACGTCTGGTAGGTCGCGGCCCGCAGCGGGAAGGACAGTGCACCGGCGGCCCGGACCAGGGCGGCGATCTCGCGATCGGTATAGAGGTGCGGGACGGTGCGTCTCGGGCCGTGCGGGATCAGTCCGCGGGGCGGCACTTGGTGGGCGGGGTCGAGTGCGTGCAGATGGACGGCGAAGCCGCGGACCATGGACAGCCGCGCCGCCCACCAGCGCGGATCGCCCTGGTGCGGGGAGGTCGCCCAGGCCAGGGCGTGCTCGGTGGTGAGCGCCTGGACAGCGTGCGCTGCCAGGTAGTCCGCGAACTGCCCGAGGAGCTTTTCGTGGCGCTCCATCTTGAACCCCATGGCCCGGCGGATGGCCAGGTACTCCTCCAGTTGCCGGTGCAGCGGGCTCATGCTGCTTCCCCCGGCCAGGGCCGGGCCAGCGCGCGAAGCCCTTCATGGTCCACTTTCGCGTATCCCGCTGTGGTCAGTGCGTGCCGGTGCCGCAGAACCTGGCCGATCTCCTCCAATGACGCGCCCGCGTGGAGCATGGCGGTGGCCGCCGTGTGCCGCAGCCGGTGCGCGTAGATCGTCCCCAGGCCGCACCGGTGCGACGCTCTGGCCACCAACTGCGTGACCGCACCGCGTGTCAGGGCCCGATGCGGGGCCCGCGTGCCGACGAACACCTCCCGGCCCGTGGCCGCCGCTGGACGGGACCCGCTCAGGTAGGCCACGACGGCCTCTCCGACATCGGTCGGTAGCGGGAGGCGTTCGTGCCGGTTGCCCTTGCCACGCACGGTGATCTCGCCGCGCTGCCAGTCGATGTCCTCCAGTCGCAGCGCGGCCACCTCTCCGGCCCGCAGCCCCAGCCGGGCCAGCAGCGTCAGGATCGCCAGATCGCGCCGCCCGACAGCGGTGCCCCGGTCGCAGGAGTGCAACAGCGTGGCGACCTGTTCCCGCGTCAGGTACTTCGGCAGGGCGGCCAGCTTCCAGTTGGCGGCGGTGGGCACCGCGCCCACCAGCGAGTTGTCGATCAGTCCTTGCAGATGCAGGAACCGCAGCAGCGCGCGCAGGGCCGTGCCCGTGCGCTGCACCGTCGCGGGCGAGGCACTCCCGCTCCGAGCGAGCATGAACGCGATGACGTCAGCGGCACTCAGCGTCTTCAGGTCGAGACCGGCGGCACAGACCCGGGCGGCCAGGAACGGGCGGACCAGGTCGGTACTGCGCTGGATGGTCACCGCTGCCAGTCCGCGCTCGCGGGCGAGGTGGACGGCGTAGTCGGCCAGCAAGACCTCCACCGGGCCTGCCACTGGCTGCCGCACGGCCAGCGGAGCCGCCCCGATCTCCCGCAGGTACTCCACCAGCGGCCTCAGCGAACGGATCGACCGCGCGCTCCGATGCCCGGCAACCTGGCGGTCAAGGACGAACTCCTCCACAGCCTCCGTGCTCAACGCCGAGCCGTCCAACCCGCGCTCATCCAGCCAGCGGCTGAGCCGAGCCATCAGATCCAGGTGCACGACCTGCGGCTGCCGGGCGTAGCCCAGCACCTCAAGCCGGACCCGAAACCCCTCCGCAAACGGCGCCAACGGGCCCGTGACCTGGACAAAAGCAGGATTTCTCACGTTCTTCCCTCTCCATGGATGGAAGAGGGGCAACACTGATTCGGCCTCGGATTATGCCGACCTCGCTGTCCGGGACACCGCCGTCGGCCACGTCACTGGACAGCGAGGTCGGCATAACCCCCACGTCTTCATAAGACGCGTTATGCCGACGTCGGCATAACGCGTCGGCCGTGACGGTGACCCCGGCCGGGTCGAAGGGTGCCAGCAGCGCGGCGCAGCAGGTGATCTTGTTGGTCTTGTCGGGAATCCGCAGCTGGCGGCGTCGCCTTTGGTGCGCTCGAGGACGAGACCGGCATGGTCAACTTGCTGTTCGCACCGAACGTGTGGGAGTGCCACCGACGCACGCTGTCAGAATCGCCTGTCGTGCTCGTCGACGGACACGTCGAGCGTTCGCGCGGCTCGTTCAACGTCATCGTGCACCGTGCCCAGCCCGTCTCCGTCCAGGCACTCACCACTACGGCTAAGGAGCGTGGTAGGCAGGCGCCGCTGCGGGGGCGGAACCGCTTCGAACCTCGTCTCGCCGAGCCCCGCTACATCCTGGAGCTGCGACCTTGCCGGGCAGTCGTACCTCTATCCGGCAGCTGAAGATTGATCACTACAAGGTGGAGCTGCCCGGCCGACGCCTCACCATCGAGGCGCGCCCGGTGTGCCTCGATGAGGCCCGCAGCGTGATCGGCGGCCACGCCGGGCTGGTCTCCAGCGCACTGGCTGACTGCCGCTCGGGTCCAGCTCCGCCATGTGGCCGCGGACAACTGCATCTCCCTGGAATGATCATGGCCTGGGCTTCTGACCGTGCCCGGTGGGCCGAGCCGGGAAGAATCTGCTCACCGGTCCCTCTTGAGCTGCAGGCGCAGGAGCAGGCGACGTTCATGCACCTGCTGAGCTCCCTGGATTCCCCGCCAGCGACTCGGCCGAGCGAGCGGGTCCCGTGCTTTGATTGCCCAGTTGATCACGTCGAGGGTGTCCGGCATGGTCAGGGCCGTGTCTGCTTCTGCCCAGTCGCCATCGTACGAGGAACTCGCCCCGTTGGTAGTTGAGTTGCGTGTTGAGCTGGCGGCGGCGCGAGCGCGGATCATTGAGCTGGAGTCCCAGAACGCGCAGCTGAATGCCCGGCACGCGGATCTTGAGGCCCGGCTGGGGCAGAATTCGAAATCTCCTCGAAGCCGCCGTCCCTGGACGGGCTGGCGAAGCCCGCGCCGAAGTCGCTGCGAGGAAAGTCCGGGCGCGGTCCGGGCCGTCCGAAGGGGCAGCCCGGAATCACGCTGCGGCAGGTCGCCGACCCGGACCGCGAGATCGAGCACCGTCCGCAGGGGCCGTGTGCCAGCTGTGGGGCGGACCTGGCCAGCGCGAAGGAGGTCAGGGTCGAGCGGCGTCAGGTCTTCGATCTGCCCGAGCGGATCGGCCTGGAGGTGACCGAGCACCGGCTGGTGACCTGCCAGTGTACGTGCGGCGCTACGGCCCGCGCGTTGGCGCCGCAGGGGGTGGCGGCACCCTTGCAGTATGGGTCGTGTCTGGCTGCCGCAGGTGTGGATCTGAAGCACGGGCAGTTCCTGTTCACCTACCACCACTACCGCGCAGGGCAAGCTGTTCGGTGCAGTGGCCGCGGGAACCGTCGCCTCGTGGGTGCGGCGCTGCGCGAAGACGCTGGACGCCTTCGGCCGCGTGGTCGCCGCTAAGGTCGCCGGGGCACTGTTGATGTCTTCGACGAGAGCGGGTTCCGCACCGCCGACGTTCTGCACTGGCTGCACTCCGCCTCCACGGGCCTGTTCGTGCATCTGAGCGTCCACCGCAGGCACGGGGCGGGGCATCGACGCGGCCGGGGTGCTGCCCGGCTTCACCGGGATCGCGATGCATGACGCCTGGGCTCCGTACGACACCTACACCGAGGCTGTGCACGCCCTGCTTTCCGCTCACGTCCTGCGGGAGCTGGTCGCGGCGACCGAACGCGGCGGCGAGGCGGCGCGCTGCGCGGCCTACCGGGCCATCGACGCGCTTCCGGAGCCGATGAAGGCCGCCGAGGCCGCCCGCGAGGCGGGAGCCGGCCGTATCGAGGAGCAGGTCAAGGCCCGTGAGCTGCACGGACTGCGGCGAGCGGTTGCCGATGGCGTCAAGGCGACCGCCGCCCGCGCATCGAAGACCGAGGCCAAGCACCACGCCCTGTCCAAGCGCCTGCGCGACCGCCGGGAGGACTACCTGCGCTGGGTGCATGATCTGACCCTGCCGTTCGACAACAACGCGGCCGAGCAGAATGGCCAAGCTGATCAAAGTCTTCGGATGCCTGCGCACCGTGCAAGGGGCCCAGGACTTCGCCGCGATCCGCACCTGCCCCGCCGCCGCCCACTACGACCAACCCATGCTCGACGTCCTCGTCCAAGTCATGCGCGGCAGCCCCTGGATGCCCAAGGCTTCGGCGTAGTCGCGTGATGTCCGGTTTGTGATCACGTGAGGCCGAGGAGGGCGAGCGGCCGGGTGACGTCTCGGGCGTTACGGCGGAGGGCGGCGGCGATGTTGGTGACTCCGGCGAGCTTCAGGGCGCCGATGGCGAGGTTTCGCCAGGTCGCCATCGCGCGCGGTGCGTTGCCGGCGCGGAGCTGGGAGGCGTCCTCGGCGAACGTGGTGTCCCTGACGTGGTGCAGGGCCTCGATGTGCCAGTGGTCGCGGATCAGCTTCGCGAGCTGGGCGGGGGTGGCCTGGTCGGCGGTCAGGCTGGTGACGGCGTAGACGGTCTTGATGGTGGTCTTGCTGGTCTTGCGGTCGGTGCGGCGGCGCTTGATCTGGATGGTCTGGCGGGCGCCGGGGAAGAGCAGATTGTTCACGGTGGCGACCTTGGTGCGGCGGATCTCGACGCGTCCGTGACCGGTGTCCTTGGTGCGGCCCTGGAGTGGGATGTCCTTCCAGGGAAGGGACTTGAGCTGCTTGCGGAGCTTCTTCTGGTTGCCCTTGACGATCACGATGTAGTGCGCCTCCCGGCCGAGGAGGTACTCGGCGTGCTCGCGCTGGGTGTGCATCGCGTCGCTGGTGACGACCGTCCCGGCGAGGCCTGCGACGGTGTCGAGCAGGGGTTGGAAGCAGGTGATCTCGTTGGTCTTCTCGCCGACGTCCAGCTGGGCCAGCACCAGGCCGGTGGTGTGCTCCATGGCTGCCAGGAGGTGGATCCTGCGGCCCTTCGCCTTGGCGGCGCCGCGCAGGCTCTTGCCGTCCACCGACACTCCGCGCAGGTCAGCGGCACCGCTCGGTTGCGGGCGGCGGTCGGCGAGCCAGCGGCCGACCGCCTGGTCCAGCGCGTCGCCGTCGATGCGGGTCAGGAGCCGGCGGACCGTCGACTCGGCGGGCACCAGCCGCGTGGGCAGCAGCGGATCGATACGGATGCCGAGGTGCTCCAGAACCTGAGCCGGGGCGTCGGCGATCCACTCGCCGACGGCCAAGAGCGAAGTGGCCCCGGTCAGCACGGCGCACGCAGTCAGCGTGAGTACAACGGCCAGGGCGTGGCGCACTCCGCGTGGGTCACGGGGGTCCGGCACCTCGGCCAGCCGTTCCAGCAGCCCCGGGATCTCCTCGGGTACGACCTCGGGGCGCTCTCGGAGCTGGTCAAGGGCAGGCGGGATCGGCAATGATGCGTCGGCAGGCACGGTCTTCCACTTGGATCACGGGGCGTCGAGAACTCCATGATCTTGGAAGCCGTGCCTGTCTCGTTCCCGGGACCGCCCACCCGACAGATCCTCACAAGCCGGACGTTATACGACTACGCCGAGGCCTTGCCTGGATGCCCGCCACCGCATGATCCCGACCGGTCCCGCCGAGCCGACGATCCAGCTTACCCTCAACGAGCGCTTACCCAGTTACGCCAGCTTTACAGGCCCGCCATCACTGGGCCCAACTACGATCGCATTGGGTCCAGGGGCCCAACTAATTCACCGTGCGCCCCTGACTCTTGACGTTCTTCTTCTGCGGGGCGCTCAATATCACCACGCAGCCGCTGCAAGCCGGTCGTCTGCCCGCTGTCACCTCCCGCCGCATCTCAGGGAACCTCACGCTGATTGCATTCGAGGAACTGGAGCATGCCGTGGAAATACACATGAAACGGAGCCATCAATGTCACTGAGACGTGCGTGTCCTAAAATCACACGCCCGCGCCGACGTCTGCTGCTCTTGGCCGCTTCGGTTGCGCTGATCGCTGGCTCCGCGTTGCCCGCGTCCGGAACCGCGTGGTCGAGCGATGGCTCGTCGTCGTTCGACCTGTCCGGGAAGGGCGTTCTTGTGCGCAAGAACGCAAAGGACCTGTCGGCCAAGGAAAAGAAGGATTTCGTCGATGCGCTGTTGAAATTGAAGGCAACTGCATCCCCCTACGAATCAAATCTGAGCTACTACGATCAGTTCGTAGCGTGGCACAAATCGCTCATGACCTGCGATCCCAGCGACCCCATGATGGCAATGCCCATGATGATGGGTCACGCCGGGCCCGACTTCCTTCCGTGGCACCGGCTCTACCTAAGGCTCTTCGAGCGCGCCCTGGACCAGGTCAGCGGCAAGTCCATCTCCGTGCCTTACTGGGACTGGACCGATCCTGCCAGCACGGCCGCCGTATTCTCACCCGATCTGATGGGCGGGAACGGTGACCCGAGTAAGGGCTTCGCGGTCACCACCGGACCCTTCCGGCAGGGCCAGTGGAAATTGAACATCAATCCGATGGGCCAGGAAACGGAGTCGGCTACCGAATACATCACGCGTAACATCGGAGCGGCTCCTTTCACGAACTTGCCGACAGCGGCCGACGTGAACGCAGCCCTGGCAGCTCCACGCTACGACGCCGCACCCTACAACACTGACAGCGATACAAGTGTGAGCTTCCGCAACGCCCTTGAAGGTTTCACTCCGGGCGGAGTAACCAAGACGAGCTGCTCGGCGGACGGCGTGATGGAGCAGGAGTTCGATCTGAGTGTGCCTCCGAAGATGCACAACTCTGCGCATACCTGGGCTGGGGGTCTCCTCGGGTTCACCGCAGATGGGCAGCTGCTCAAGGGAACCATGATGCAGATATCCGTCTCGCCCAACGACCCGGTCTTCTTCCTCAACCACGCCAACGTCGACCGGCTGTGGGATCGGTGGCAGAGCACCCACTGCGGGAGCACTTATGAACCGGCTTCAGGGTACCCGATGAATTCGGCGGGCGACATCCTGCAGCCCTTCGATAGGGCCGGAATCAAGGCCTCGCCGAGCATGCTCGAGGCCGTCCGAACACTCGGTTACCGCTACGACACCAGCCTCAAGGAGTGCAAGCAGAAGCCCTCCAAGTCGGCGGAAAGTCCAGTCGCGTCCGGGCACACTCACTAACCTCGATCTTTCGTGACGATCCGTCGGTTCAATAAACGAGTCACGAATTCTCCCTCCTGGCAAGGGACCGCCAGCGCCACACCGACGCCGAGTGCGACGCCCAGAGGGAACGCGATGTTACGAGACCATCAGCCGCTTATTCTCGTTGCTCATGAACGGCTCCCGTTCGCCATCGACCGGATTGCCCGGTACGAGCCCACCGTGGCCTCGTTCAAAGGACCAGTCGATTGCCGAATCTGAATCGGGGGAGCACGGCCGCCTCGGCCGCCCGCTCCGGCGGTCGGCCTGATCGGTGACAACACGGACCGCCTGGCCGGCGCGTGCCGTTGCCATGCTGTAGGACCGCACCGGCCCCTTGCCACCCGGACCGAACGCCCTCACTTACAGCCGTGAACGGCTTCTTCGGCTGCCCCGTACGGCCTCGGCGCCGGGTGTACGCGATTGCTCGGCGCCCCCAGGTCTGAGCCCGAATCCACCGGGCGATCGCTGTCGGGGAGGTTCCGCAGAACGAAGAGATGCCTTGCGACCTGCGATGATGGGAGTTCTCTAGGCTCCACCACGCACAATCAGCAAGGCATCTCGTAAGTGCAATCATCTCACGCTGTCCCGGCCGTCTCCGTCGTGTTCGACGAGTCGAATCTGATCGCGGACGCGGGGCTGGTCCCACTGGTCCGCCTGGCCGAGCGCGCCGGCCTGCCCGCCCTGGTCGGCGACAGGTTGCGCATCGAAGGCACCGGCAGCGGTGCCGGTGCCCATCCGGGTGCGAAGGTGATGACGCTGGTCGCGGCGATGTGCGCCGGGGCCGACTCGATCGACGACACCGACCGGCTCCGGCACGGCGCGGTGGGCCGACTGTTCGGCGGGGTGCGAGCGCCGTCCACCCTGGGCACCTTCCTGCACGCCTTCACCCACGGGCACAACCGCCAACTCCATTCGGTGCACCGGGACTTCCTCGCCCGCCTGGCCCGGACCACCCCCCTGCTGCCCGACGTCGACCGGGTGGCGTTCGTGGACATCGACCCCACCCACCGACGCGTCTACGGCCGGGCCAAGCAGGGCGCCGAGGTCGGCCGGTTCAAGGGCGTACGCACCCTGCACCCGATCCTCGCCACCCTCTCCACCCCGTCGGCCCGCCCGGTGATCGCGGCGGTCCGGCTGCGGCGGGGCAAAGCGGCCGACGCCCGCGGAGCCGGGCCCTTCACCGCCGAGGCCCTCGCGGCCACCCGGCAGGCCGGCGCGAGCGGCACGGTGATCGTCCGCGCGGACAGCCAGTTCTACAACGCCGACGTCGTGGCCGCCTGCCGCCGGGCGAACGCCCGATTCTCCGTGACCGTGCGGATGAACCCGCACGTCGCCGCCGCGATCAGCGCCATCGACGAGGCCGCGTGGACGGCGATCCGCTACCCGGACGCGTTCGTGGACCCCGACACCGGCGAGCTGGTCTCCGACGCCGAGGTCGCCGAGACCACCTACACCGCGTTCACCGGCCGCAAGAAGGCCGAGCACGTCACCGCGCGCCTGGTCGTGCGCCGCGTCCGCCGCCTGAACACCGAGGTCACAGCCGGGCAGGGCGAGCTTTTCGCGGCCTGGCGCTACCACCCGGTGTTCACCGACAACCCGTTCGAGATGCTCCAGGCCGAGCTGCAGCACCGCCAGCACGCCGTGATCGAGCAGGTCATCGCGGACGGCAAGGGATCGGCCCTGGCCCACCTGCCCTCCGGCAACTTCCAGGCCAACGCCGCCTGGCTGACCCTGTGGGCGATCGCCCACAACCTGCTGCGGGCCGCCGGCAGCCTCGCCGGCTCCTTCCACGCCCGGGCGACCACCGCCACCCTGCGGGCCCACCTGGTCAACGTCCCCGCTCGGCTGGCCCGTTCAGCCCGTCGGGCAACACTCCACCTGCCCGACCGATGGCCCTGGCAGCACGCCTTCACCGACCTGTTCGACACCGCCCACGCACCACCGGGCTGATCGCAGACCCGACCACCCCGCCCGCCAGGGCCCAACCGGAGCAAACGTGGAAGAGCTGGGCAGACCAGCGGACACCCCACGCCCTCCAGCCGGTCACCCCGACAGAAGCACCGAAACCATCACCCGAAATCAGCCCGGTGGATCCGGGCTGAGACGGCTCCAGGGAGACTGCCCTGCGCTGCCCGGCCACGCCGCGGCCCCGGCCGCTGGCGTGGTCCGGGGCCGGGAATTGAAGGCGTCAGTTGTCCTGGGACTTGCGCCTTGCGCCGGCCTTGGTGCGGGCGGCACGCGATACGGCCGACGTCGCGGTGGGCCATCACCCGACGATGGTGCGGGCGCTGGCGGAAGGCTGCTGGTGGGCGACCCCTTCCGAGAAGGAGGGCGCGGCCGGCACGTACAAGAAGGGCGTGTTCGGGCATTGAGCTTTTTCAGCGTTGCCTCTCCAAGGTGAGCGGCTTTGGTTGCTGAGGTCAGGGTCGTGTCCCGCTTGGTGGTGTAGCCGATCATTCGGTGGGCGTGTTGGTGGTGTTGGGTAGTGCGGGGGCGCTTTCGGGGAGCTTGGCCGGGTAGAGCTGGTCCATGCTGCCTTCGGGCAGGTAGCGGCGGGGGAAGGCGATCCACTCGTCGTGGAGTTCGAAGAGCACGGCGGTGACCAGTCGCAGGAGCGCGTTGTCGTTCGGGAAGACCTGGACGACGTCGGTTCGGCGTTTGATCTCGCGGTTGATCCGTTCCAGCGGGTTGGTGGACTGGATCTTCTTCCAATGTCGTTCCGGGAAGGGTGCGAAGGCGGTCAGGTCGTCTTTTGCTTCCAGCAGCATCGCCTTGACCTTCGGGAACTGCGTGCCGAGCATGCCGGCGACGGTGTCGAGCTGGGTGCGGACCGCCTCGGCCGTGGGCTGGGCGAAGATCGTGCGGATCGTCGCGGCGACCATCTCGGCCGCCTCCTTGTTGATCGCGCTGAACACGTTGCGCAGGAAGTGGACCCTGCATCGTTGGTAGGCGGCGCCGATCATGACCTTGCGGATGGCCTTGACCAGCCCCAGGTGGTGGTCGCCGATCACGAGTCGGACCCCGACGAGGCCGCGTTGACGCAGGGAGCGGAGGAACTCCGTCCAGAACGCCTCGGTCTCGCTGTCGCCGACCATCACTCCCAGCACCTCGCGGCCGCCGTCTTCGGTGATTCCGGTGGCCACGACCACGGCCCGGGAGACGATCTGGTGCTCGACCCTGGCCTTGCAGTAGGTCGCGTCCAGGTAGACGTAGGGGAAGCGGACGTGGTCCAGGGGTCGGCTGCGGAAGGCGGTCAGCTGACCGTCCAGGTCGGCGCAGATCCTGGAGACCTCGCTCTTGGAGATGCCGGTGTCAGCGCCCAGGGCCTTGACCAGGTCGTCGACGGAGCGGGTGGACACGCCGTGGACGTAGGCCTCCATGATGACCGCGTAGAGTGCCTGGTCGATGCGGCGGCGCCGCTCCAGCAGCGCGGGGAAGAAGCTGCCCGCCCGCAGCTTGGGAATCGCCAGATCCAGGTCGCCGGCCGCGGTGGTCACTGTCTTGTCGCGGTGCCCGTTGCGAAACGCGGTGCGGGTGTCGGTGTGCTCGTTCCACTGGGCGCCGATCCTCGCGGTGGCCTCGGCCTCGATCAGCTCCTGGAGCATCCGCTCGGCCACCCCGCGGACGAGTTCGAGCCCGTCTGCCGAACGTAGTGACTCCAACAGGCGTAGTAGGTCAGACTGGGACAGGGCCACCGTGCGTCTCCTTCGTTGAACTGGCCGTTCACTTGGGAGAGTTGCACGGTGGCTGACCTATGTTCAGGGGGTGTGAGGCCCTCGTGGGTGTGCGCCCCGGGAGCGAGCCCGCGCACACCTCATCGATGATCGGCTACACCACACAGCGGGACGCCATCGAGGTCAGCCTGTTGGGCTGCAGCGGGCGCGCTGGAAGATGCGTCATCGCTTGACGGTGGCGACGCTGCGTTCGACGGGATGCCGCAGTCGGGCGTGGGCCCGGTTGAGCGATTTCTGCCCGGCGGTGAGCTCGCCGCCGGGCGGGCGTCCGGTGGGGACGGCGAACGTGCCGCCCGCGCCGGTGCAGGCCATGTCGGCCAGGGCGGGGACGCGGAGCCGGACGCAGGTCTTCACGATGCGGTGGGTGCGGGCCGCGGTCAGGTCGTGGGTGCGGCCGGGCAGGGCCGGTGAGATCCATACCAGCTTGCCCCAGGGATCGGTGATGACCTGCAGGTTCACGCCGTGGCGGCGGTGCTTTCCTGAGTAGTCGGCACGGCCGACGCCGACGCGGTTGCACTCGGCCAGGGTGCCGTCGACCAGCACGTACTCGGGATCCGCCTCGCGCAGGGCCCTCGTCAGCCCGCGCGCGCGGCGGGCGAGGAGGTCGGTGACCTGGTGGACGTATGCGTGGGCGGTCCCGACGCTGATCCGGAAGCCGGCGGCGATCTGGGCGAGAGTGTCGTGCTTGCGCAGGTACACCACTGCGACCAGCGCCCGCTGGGAGGGGCGGAGCTTGCACTGGCGGTCACCCTCCTGGGTGACGATGAGCATGGTGACCCACTCAACGAGCGCGTGTGGCAGGTCCAGTTCGGCAGGATAGGTGACCACCAGGGCTTCCCGGCAGAAGAGTTGAGATCGGATGTCTCACTCAACTGCATGGGAGCCCTGTCCGTTCTTCCCCGGTCCACAACTGCCCGGCCGTCACCCGATCGGTAGCCACTCTGAAAAGGCTCCCACACGGCCTCCGCCTCCCGAAGCTCGACCTGAAGAGTCTCCGCCCGCCGCCGAGCGGCGCGTTCACGTTCCTCCAGCAACCCGATCACCGACGGCATCCCGGTACCTCCACCGAAGAGACGACACGACACCCCGTCCCTGCCGCCGAAACACGACCCCTACGCGCCTGACCAGCGGAAACGCACCCGGCACTCTCGGAAAGACGACGGCTTCTTACCGCCATCACTTGTTGCCAAGCAAAGAAAGGCCACTGGGCCCATAGGCCCAACTTTTCAGTTGGACATGGATCTGATATTGACGCACCGAGACAAGGGTGCTATCCCTATCTCCACCGCATTTCACTTGCGCCACTCCGTACTCATGGGAATCCTTGACGGAAGGGATATTGAGATGTCCTCCACGAAGAGAATGGTAGGCGTCACTCTTAGCTCGCTAGTAATTGCGGCGGCTAGCTTTGCAACGGCCCCTGCCGCTTCGGCGGCGGTAGGTCAAAAAGTATGCGGAACGGGCTTTACATCCCCGGGTCTTTGCCTCCAGGAATATAGTAACGGATATAACATTTCATATACCAATAATATGAACACTTACTTCCGTGCCGACTTCAATCTGGTTTGCAATGATGGAACATATGGGGATCTTGGGGCTTTCATTATAGGACCGTATCGGACGTACACATATTTCTTTGCGGTAGGAACTAAGAACGTGTGCCAAGGGAAGCTGATTTCTCTTACCGACAACGGTTTCTACATGATGACCCCACCCCTGTACGGGTGATACCTCCGACCCGTGGCCGGGCTGCGACCGACGGCGCAGCAGCTGTGGTGCAAAGACAAGGCGACGGCGCGGCGCGGACGCCAGGCGAAGGTCCAGCCTCAGCGTTTCACCATGAGTACCGGGGGTGCTGACGGGGTGTGATCCAAAAGGAAAAGGTGCCGTCCGACCTGCGATGATCCGGCTTGTCGAGAACAAGATCGTCGTGGGGTGGGGGGCACCTTTTCCGTGCAGCAGCGTAGCGAACAGTTCAAGGGTCTGGCCATGTCCGCAGACGGCAGGGGGCAGGTCGGTCACGCCGGAGGCGTGCATCTGCAGCTGCTCGCCAAGCGGATGGGGCTGCCCGGGGCGTTGTCGTCGGCGATGGCCCGCGAGGGCTTCACGCCCGGGCATTCTCGTGGTCAGGTGCTGACCGACCTGGCCTGCGCGATCGTGCTCGGCGCGAGCGGTATGCGCGACATCCGTCTGCTGGAGCACCAGCGGCAGGTGATCGGCGCCACCGCCTCGGTGTCCACCGTCTCCCGGACGCTCGGCGAGGTGGAGGAGCGGGAACTGCACCGGATTGCTTGGGCGCGCGCCGTGGTGCGTCGCCGGGTCTGGACTCACCTCACCACCCGTAACCAGGTCTTTCCCTGGACCACCGTGGACGGCCGGGCCCTTGAGGGCTGGACCGTGATCGACTCGGATGCCACCGTCGTTCCCGCCCCTTCCGAGAAGGAGGGCGCGGCCGGCACGTACAAGAAGGGCGTGTTCGGGCACTGCCCCCTGCCCGCGTACTGCGACAACACCGGCGAGCTGCTCACCCAGCACCTGCGGCCCGGCGACGCCGGGGCCAACGACACCGGCGACAACATCGCCATCCTTCAGGCCGCGGTCGAGCAGCTGCCGTGGCAGTACCGCAAGAAGATCCTGTTCCGCATCGACGGGGCCGGGTTCTCCCACGGCCTGCTGGACTGGATCGCCGGCGCAGGTGGCCGCCGCAGTCCCTCGTTCACCTGGGAGTGCTCCATCGGCTGGGCCTTCGCCGAGCGCGAGCAGGCCGCCGTGGAGGTCCTGGACACCCACGGGCTGTGGGAGAACGCGATCGGCCCCAACGGGCAGGCGCGTGAGGACGCGTTCGTCGCCCGACATCACCGGCCTGCTCGGCGGCCTCACCACCTGGCCATCACACCACCGGGTGATCGTCCGCAAGGAACCCCTGCACCCCCGCTACCTGAAGGACGCGTCCGCGTACGAGAAGAAGCACAACATGCGGTACCAGGCCTTCGCGACCAACACCCGCCGACGCCAGCCGGCCTGGCTGGACTGCCGGCACCGCACCCACGCCCGCGTCGAGCCGAAGATCCGCGACAGCAAGGCACAGGGCCTGGACCTGTTTCCCTCGCAGGATATGAAGGCCAACCGGGCGTGGCTGCTGACCGTCGCCCTGGCCTGCGACTTACGGGCCTGGCTGCAACTCCTCGCGCTCGACGGCGAGCTCGCCACCGCAACCCCGAAGACCCTGCGCTACCGCTTCCTGCACGTCCCCGCCGTCCTGGTCCGCAGACAGCGCCGCCGCAGGCTCAAGATCCCCCGCACCTGGCCCTGGGCGAAGGAGATCGCCACCGCCTTCGCCCGGATCCTCGCCCTGCCCACCCCAGCCTGACCGGCGACCCCGGTCCTACCGAACACCAGGAGGAGGTCACCTCACAGTTCACCGGGCCCGTGGAACCCGGCGCCACCGGCACGACAGCCGACGCGCAGCCCTACCCGGCCCCGCCCCCGGAAGGAACGAAAGCGACATCACGGGCACAAGATCAACAGGCCGCAGTGGTGAGGCAAAGAGACAGGGTCCCCAACGCCTTCGCCCGACTCGAGTCCTGGCAACTCCTACGATGGTCCCGCTGCTCGACCAACCGCATCGGCCGGACCATCACTGAGCTCTTTCAGAGCGGCCACCGATCGGGTGACGGAGCCGAGGCGGCAGCCGGCACGCCCGACCGCGATCCCGCTGGTCCGGGTGGCCGTCAACGGCGGATGCGGCTCCACCCTGCCGAGCAGCAGCTGAAAGGGCTCACTGCCGTCCACACCTTTCTGACCTGGCGAAACCCAGGATGAAAGACGTTCGCTGCGTGCGGCGAGACTGCACCCGTTTCTTCGTGTCGACGCAACCCAACCAAAACTGAGCCCACCAACTGCCCCTCGTCTGTCACCCGACGCCGCCACGACGCCCAGTAGGGCAACAGGGGCCCACCATGTTTTACGGCCGATCTGACTGGGCCCGCAGTACTAGGTTTTGAAAGATTTCCTCCTATCCCTTGACGCGAGTTCCCGCTGGAGCTTTCCTGTACCTACTCCACCGTCCACACCGGTCGGATTCTATGATGCAATCCCGCGAAGGGGGAGACATGTCTCCTGTTAAGAGGTCTCTGGGAATTGTAATTGCTAGTCTGAGTGTCCTGCTGGGTGGTGTGGCCACCGCACCCACCGCATCGGCTTCCACCGTTGGAAACTGGGGCTGCTCCGCAGAGGACGGAGGCAGGCTCTGCATCCAGGTAGTATCCGACGGTTACCGCGTCCAGTTCGACAATCAGACGATGGTCGCTAAGCGCCTTGATTTCAATCTGGTCTGGGGTGGTAACCCCGCCCACGGTACACTGACTGGCGACCAGGGAAGTTTCTGGTCGGTTCCAGGTGCGACGAACTCCTATATCTTCAGGATCGGAGTAAAGGACTGGGCCTGGCCCCTGCTGCGCGACCTCACTACGGGTAGGACTTATTCGGGTCCGACGGTGTGATCCCACGTCGAAGGAACCGGCCGACGCCACTGGGGTTTTCTTCTCAGCGAAATGATCTCGCCGCCGCTGAGTGTGAGAGGGAGCGTTTTCAGCGCGGGCGCCGGTCGGGTGACTGGTGGGTGGCGTCGGCAGGCAGCGAAACGAGCGAGGCTCTTCGGCGGTTGAGTGAGAGGTCTGACGTCTCAACTCGATGGCCGGAGAACCTCGTCGGTTGTCTATCCTGCATCACTGGACCTGCCGCAGGTACTGGTCAGGGCTGATTCAAAGTCAATGCCGGGAAGATAGGGCCGTGAGCAGGCTGTCAAGGGCGGGGGCAGGGGGCGACGGTGATCGTGGTTGTTGCTCTCTGTAGTGCCTTGTCGTTCCTGGTCTCGTTGTAGGCGAACTTGGACTGGCTGCGTTTCACGCGGCGGGGAAGGATCCGTGGACGCCGCTGTTTGGGCCCGAGAGCTCGGGGGTTGAGGGTGGCAGCGGCGATGCGTGGTGTCGTGCCGACCTCTGCGTGGGGCGCCAGGTCGGCGTTGATCACGGTGTGGCGAGCGGTACGGAGTGTGACGGTCAGTGAAATCCGGTCCGGGTCGAGGCCGGCCGCCGTGGCGGTCTGCGCCGCAGTGCGCCGAGCGGCCTGGAACACGATGAACAGTCCGAGCAGCTCTTGGAGGACATCGCGCGGGTGATGGGAGCGCAGGACGGTTCCCGAGCCGAGCGCGGTGACCTTCAGCCCGTAATAGGCGGTCTCGACCTCCCACCGCTCATGATACAAAGCGGCCAACTCGCCTGCTGGGTAACGGTGGCGGTCCAGAAGTGTGGTCACCAGACGCAAGCGGCTGGTGCGCGAGGTTCCCGTGGCCCGGTCGGTCACGGTGATGTCGGCTTCGATGACCCGCACGGCGACACCATGGACCTGGGGAGCCACCCCGCGACGTCGGTCGCGGTCAACCCAGCGCACCAGCTGGTTGCGGCCGGTGGGCGTGGAGACCATGGACAGCCAGGTTCCGTCGTCGAGCACGTGGACGGGGGGCAGGATGCGGCCGGTGTTGATCCGCCACAACAGATGCGCCCCCGTGCTGGCTGCCTGGCGCATCAGCTCCAGGCTGGCGGAGCCGCGATCGGCCAAGTGCAGCATGCCCGGTCGCAGTACTCCGCAGAGTTGCTGGGCCTGGCTCTTCTCACTGTCGGCGACGGGCCCTGTCACCACATCCACCAGGGCCCGGGTCCCGCATTCGACCAGGGCGGTGAGCCGGACCAGCGGATACGTCGAGGCTCGACGGGCCTGGTAGTAGCCGAAGAACGCGGCGTTGGCCGGGCTGTCGGCCACCTCGAGGGTGGTTCCGTCCCAGGCCACCATGCGCAGCCCGCGCCACCACGCGCCGAGGGTCTCCGCTGAGGCCGTGCAGCCCTTGAGCTGGTCGAACAGCAGGGCGAGCGGTTCGGGCCCTATCCGGCGGCGGGCCTGGCGCAACGCGGCGGCGGAGGGATCGCAGACCTCACCTGTCAGGCCAGCGACCAGCGATGCCCACACCCCGCGATACCCTTCGCGAGGGAAGAGCGCCATGGCCAGCACGAAGTACACCACCACCCGCGACGGTAGCTTTTTTTCGGACCCGCCTCTCCACCCGACGCGTCGCCCTCAACACCTCGTCGACCACAGCCGGCGTGATGATCTGCGTCAGCTCGCCGAGATGCCCGGCCGCGAACGCGCCTCGGCCGGTCAGCGCAGGTGGGCACGTCAGATCGAGTGGGCAACACAGCTCCCGCAGGTACGGCATCTTGGTCAACTCCCGTCCTACGCCAAGACCCGCCGCCCTACATCAACATTCCCCCAACACGGCTTGACAGCCTGTTCACGGCCCTATTTTCCCGGCATTGACTTTGAATCAGCCCTGAGGGCCCCCAGCTGGGCGATGGCGCGGCCAGGTAGCGGGTCGTCCGCATCGACCGGACCCGCCACCCCGTCGCCCTCCTCAACCTGCGGCCTTGCCGAACCGCCCCCGGGAGCGGGCCTGTAAAGAACGGCTCAGCGCTCCCGAGGCGCACCGCAGGCCCGGCCACGGGGCGAGCAGCGCGGCGGTGGCGGCCGCACCCACCCCTACCGGGCCCGCTCCATGGGGCAGACCTCGGCCAGCAGCTCCAGCAAGTACTCCGTCACCTGCCCCGCCTCGCCGGCCTGCACCCACGTATAGACGGCGGTGCGCAGCCGCGCGTCGACCCTCTGCAGGACGTACCCGTCCACCAGGCCGCCGCCCGCGCCCGGGCGCTCGCGGGCCAGGATCTGCCGGGGCGAGCCTCCTCCTCGGCCAGGACCTCGACCTCCTCGGCGTCCGGGCAGTTCCGGAGCTGGTAGACCCACTGCGTCGGCATGCCGACCATTCCTTCCCCACGCGCAGCCGCTCCCCACCCCTTCGGTCGCATCGCCGCAGGGGGCGCCCCGGCGGGCCGCCGCGCCGCCGGGGTCCTGCGCCTGGCGGCCGGTAGCGTCTGGGGCGGGCGCCCGCCGGTACCTGAGACGCACATACCTCGGGCCATCAGCTGGCGGGCGCCCGCCACGTTCGTGGGGGCGGCATGGGTCGCCACCTGCCCCCGCGGCCGCGCCACGGTTGCCCGAACCGGCCGGTGAGGCGTTCCACGTAGACCTCCCGCAGGTTCTCCCACGATCCCCGCAACTCCCTGAATCCAGGGTGTTGCGGGGATCGCTAGAACCGCCGTGTGCGGTCCGGGGTCGGCGCCGTGCCGGATGGGGCTTCTAGGCCCGGCCGAGGTGGAAGACGGTGACGGTGACCGTCCGGTCCTGGACCTCGTACTGGACGCGGTACAAGCCGACCTGGATGCGGTAGATGCCGCTGGCCCCGATTGTGAAGGCGCCAGCGGGGCGGGGATTGTCGGCCAGGAGGTCGACGGCGAGGAGGACCTGCTCGATGCCCTCGCGGTCGCCGGCGGCGTGCTTCTCCGCAGGGGCCAGGGCGGAGGGCTCCCAGGTGACGCGGTTAGGTCACGAGGCGTCCCCGAAGACCCGCCGGCGCGCCTCGTCCTGCGGGATACCGGGGCCGGTCTCGCCGCGCTCCTTGCGCGCCAGGTACTCGGCGGCCACCCGGTGGTACTCCAGCTCCTCCAGCTCGGCCGGACTGATCAGCACCGCCATGGTCTGCCCCCGGTCAGTGAGGGCGACGTGCTTCTGCTCCGCGCTGACCTGCCGGGCAAGAGCCCCGAGCTTGTTCCGGGCCTCGGTGATGGGATAGGTGTCCATGCGCACAACTCTACACAAGTGCGCACTACTGCGCAGTTGATGGGCGTTCGAGGCCGGACGGCGCGGAGCCGGCCTGCGGGTTATGCGCCGCCCAGGCGAGAGCCCGGTCGATGACCGCCAACAGCGCCGGCAGGTCGGCTTCGATGTCGCCGAGGACGGTGCTCGGCGCGGTGGCGGCGACGGCACCGACAGCGACCAGGGCGAGCTGCTCGGCGTTGGTCAGGTCGGGGACGCGCCCGGTGCCGGCGGCGCCCAGGACCACGTAGGCATCCAGGCGATAGCGCAGCCCGCAGCTCACCTCGCCGCTCCCGCCCGGCACGATCTCGCGACCCAGCACCCGCCGCACCGCCCCGGCGAACATCTCCAACACCCGCCGGTGCGCACCGTCGCTCTGCCGCACCGCCACCGCCTCGACCCACGCGGCAGCCCGCTCCCCGACGGCGCCAGCCTCGGCCAGCACCTCGCGCACCGCCCGGCCCACCTCGCCCCCGTCGTCGTCGCGCAGCGCCGTGGTGACGGGCAGGCAGGTCACGTCGTATGACGGTGCAACCGCGGTTGCACCCTGCCGGTCACGGGACGCGCCGCCACCTGCCAGGCCGCTCAACGGGCGCTCTCCTTCGGGCAGACCTCGGCCAGAAGCTCCAGCAGGTACTCCGCCACCGGGTCGGGATCGCCGGCCAGCACCCGGGTGCAGACGGCGGTGTGAGCCTGCGCGTCCATCCCCTGCAGGACGTACCCGTCGACCAGGCCGTCGGCACCCCCGCGCTGGCGGGCCAGGATCTGCCGAGGCCGGCCCTCCTCCTCGTCCTTCTTCTCCTCGTCCAGGAGCTCGACGTCCTCGGCGTCCGGGCAGTCCCGGAGCTGGTACACCCACTGCGTTTGCATACCGACTATCCTCCCGCCTCCCACCCGGCAGAGCCGTTCAATGGACAGACTCTCACCGGGAATTCACCACTCTGGAGGCGTTGACGCGCAGACTGTAGCCCTGGAACCCGGAAGCAGCCGCCCACGCCGACGACCACCGGCGCACCGGATGAGCGTCGCTTCGTTCAGCCTGGTTGCCCTGCCGGGGGAGGATGTGCGCCGAGCGGGGCCGGAAGGCCCACCTTGCTCTTGACATGTTCAAGCTCGCCGAGCAGTCGGGCATACGCTTCCAACTTCTTGGAGGTGCTGCTCGCATCCTCAGCGGCTCGGCATTCCGCGTCGAGTCGTGCACCGAGTGCGTGGAGATCGCTGCGCTGAACACCAGTGCTGCCCTCCAGGACCGGCACGGTGCCGCCCATCAGGCCAGCCGCCAGGGAGCGAGCCTCGTGGGCCGCAGCGCCTATGCCGATCATCCCGAGCGTAGCGGCCTGGTCGTTCACGGTGTAGGAGAGCCCGAAGTTCTGGGCGATGTCGAGTACCTCGTGCAGGGTGTGGTAGGCAAGCCCTGTGGTGTGATCGTAGTGCAGCCGCCAGAAGGCGAACACACCGTAGGCCACCGCACCGATCTCATACCTCGAGCCGCCGAACCAGTCAGTCAGCTTGAACATCCTGACGGCGGTATACCAAGGCCTCGGCGTAGTCGTATAACGTCCGGCTTGTGAGGATCTGTCGGGTGGGCGGTCCCGGGAACGAGACAGGCACGGCTTCCAAGATCATGGAGTTCTCGACGCCCCGTGATCCAAGTGGAAGACCGTGCCTGCCGACGCATCATTGCCGATCCCGCCTGCCCTTGACCAGCTCCGAGAGCGCCCCGAGGTCGTACCCGAGGAGATCCCGGGGCTGCTGGAACGGCTGGCCGAGGTGCCGGACCCCCGTGACCCACGCGGAGTGCGCCACGCCCTGGCCGTTGTACTCACGCTGACTGCGTGCGCCGTGCTGACCGGGGCCACTTCGCTCTTGGCCGTCGGCGAGTGGATCGCCGACGCCCCGGCTCAGGTTCTGGAGCACCTCGGCATCCGTATCGATCCGCTGCTGCCCACGCGGCTGGTGCCCGCCGAGTCGACGGTCCGCCGGCTCCTGACCCGCATCGACGGCGACGCGCTGGACCAGGCGGTCGGCCGCTGGCTCGCCGACCGCCGCCCGCAACCGAGCGGTGCCGCTGACCTGCGCGGAGTGTCGGTGGACGGCAAGAGCCTGCGCGGCGCCGCCAAGGCGAAGGGCCGCAGGATCCACCTCCTGGCAGCCATGGAGCACACCACCGGCCTGGTGCTGGCCCAGCTGGACGTCGGCGAGAAGACCAACGAGATCACCTGCTTCCAACCCCTGCTCGACACCGTCGCAGGCCTCGCCGGGACGGTCGTCACCAGCGACGCGATGCACACCCAGCGCGAGCACGCCGAGTACCTCCTCGGCCGGGAGGCGCACTACATCGTGATCGTCAAGGGCAACCAGAAGAAGCTCCGCAAGCAGCTCAAGTCCCTTCCCTGGAAGGACATCCCACTCCAGGGCCGCACCAAGGACACCGGTCACGGACGCGTCGAGATCCGCCGCACCAAGGTCGCCACCGTGAACAATCTGCTCTTCCCCGGCGCCCGCCAGACCATCCAGATCAAGCGCCGCCGCACCGACCGCAAGACCAGCAAGACCACCATCAAGACCGTCTACGCCGTCACCAGCCTGACCGCCGACCAGGCCACCCCCGCCCAGCTCGCGAAGCTGATCCGCGACCACTGGCACATCGAGGCCCTGCACCACGTCAGGGACACCACGTTCGCCGAGGACGCCTCCCAGCTCCGCGCCGGCAACGCACCGCGCGCGATGGCGACCTGGCGAAACCTCGCCATCGGCGCCCTGAAGCTCGCCGGAGTCACCAACATCGCCGCCGCCCTCCGCCGTAACGCCCGAGACGTCACCCGGCCGCTCGCCCTCCTCGGCCTCACGTGATCACAAACCGGACATCACGCGACTACGCCGAAGCCTTGGGCGGTATACGACGGCCCGGCCCAAACCGGTATCCGCCGCTCGCGCGCCAGAATGGTCCAGGCGGCGTTCTCGTTGCTGGTTTGCTGATGGTTTTTGGTGGTGCCGTCGGGGCGCACGATCGGGTTGCGGACCCGGCCGGTCGACGAGGCTACCCGGTAGCCGCCCGCGTCAACCTCCGTCGTACTTTGCTTCACGCCCGGCGTGTCGGGCAGCATGCCACTACCGTGCGTGCGGGGGGTGTGCTTGGGGTTGTCAAAGTAATCGGCAAGGTCGTGCAGGACCATGACCTTCTCGCGTAGGTCAAACCGCGTGGGCTCGCGCAGCACCGCCAGCACGTGGTCCGGCTCGCGCCAGGTCATGGCCTCAAGGTGCTTCAGATGCGGCGGGAGTGTGGCACCGTGGAAATAGGGCATGTACTGGCCGAGGTGCCTGCCCGGCTCGAATGAGGAGACGCCGCTGGCTAGCTCGCTGGTGATGAGATCGGCGTTCGGTAGATCCGGAAGGCGACGCCAGATCCGGGCCAGGAGCACGTTGATCAGCTCTTCGACCTGGCCGTCTGCGAAGATCTGCTGCGCGAGCAGCTTCTCGTTGTGCCGGTTCTCCTTCGCCTCGCCCCAGCCGCTCAGCCCTCGGGCCAACTCCGTTGCGTTGTTGTACTTCGCGTCAAACATCTTCGCCCCGAAGTCCGGGTATCGGCCAATGCTCCGCTCGAGCAGTTCGTGGTAACCGCGGTGGCCGGTGGGCTCGACAATCATCTTCCTGAGCTTGAACTCGACTCGCGTGAGGTTCTTGTTGAACCCGTCCAGCTCGCGCTGGCTCAGAAGACGCACGCCGGGCAGCGCGCCCGTCTGTTCCATGGCGAGTCGCTGTTTTAGCCCCTCGATGAGTTCGACGAGATAGCGGCGCTGACGTGAGAGGACTTCGGAAGGCGCCTGGTGCTTCATCTCCGCGATCTCATGCTCCGCGGAGACGCGATGGTTGTGCAGCGCCTGTGCACGCGCAGCTTGGCCGACCTCGTCGACCACCTCGGCCGAGTGCTGTTCAGCTTCTGCGGTCTCCACCGCGAGGCTGCGCTCGCGCTCGGTGATCGCGTCCCGCACGTCGCTCTCGATCATGCGGCTCTGCATGCGGAATGCCTTGGTCAGGTTCCGGCCCGCCACTTCCAGCGCGCCGCCGGCCAGGCCGCTTTTGGTGAAGAGACCCGCCCCGTGCGCTGCGGCCAACGCCTCGGCCGGGCTGCCCGATCGGATCTGCTCGGCGACCAGTTCCCGGACACGCTGCTGGGCCTTGCGGATGCGCTCGGACTCG
Source organism: Kitasatospora sp. NBC_00240 (assembly GCF_026342405.1). NCBI lineage: Bacteria > Bacillati > Actinomycetota > Actinomycetes > Kitasatosporales > Streptomycetaceae > Kitasatospora > Kitasatospora sp. NBC_00240. The sequence continues at coordinate 277,456 of NZ_JAPEMU010000003.1, read as the reverse complement.
CTGTCGGCCCCGATCACGATCCGTGCGCGGCCCAATAGTTTGTCGGCCTCCCGCAAGGCTCCAGGGTTCCCGGCCGAATCCAGCTCGTACTCGTCGGCGACTCGAGCCAAGCCCAGCGCCACGATTCTGCTGCTGCACACGTCGAAATGCGTCTCGGCCGCCGTGAGGAGGTCAAGCGTCTGCGCGAGGCGAAGTTCCGCCGCAGCGTGTATCTGCGGGCTCAGGGAGCTTCCCGGCCCGTCCACCAACACGCGCGCCCGGCCCAGTTGCAGGTGCGCCTGAAACAATTCGACAACCACCGCGACAAGGTCCTCACTGGAGCGCGCATATTCGTGCACAGCAGCAGACTGCTCACGCCAAACAGCCTCATCGACCGGTGCGACAGGCTGGGCCAGCCATGCGACGTCATCCTGGGCAGAGGTAGAACCCTCCTCCGACGGTGCCCTGCCTGTGCGGTCTCCCGGGGCCGGGTGGGAGGTCTGAGCGGTGGGGCCGTAGCGGTGCCAGGCGGGGGTGGTTTCGGTGGTGTCGGGGTCGACGGGGCACAGGGTGCCGTCGGCGGTGGGGGTCCAGGCGCCTTGGGCGACGACGAGGCCCAGGCCGTGGGTGTCGGCGAGGTCCTGGAGGAGGTGGCGGGCGGTCTCCACTCCGGGGGTACCGGGGCGCATCAGGTCGCCCTGGGGGTGGGTGAACAGTAGGTGGAGCAGGTCCGGTGGGTTCGGTTGCCGGGTGAGGTTCTGCAACAGGCGGTTGAGTGCGGTGCGGGTGGTGGGGTGGGTCGGGTCGGCGGTGATGGCGACGACGGGGCCGCGGGCAGTGGGGGCCAGCGCGGTGAGGGCGGCGGCGGTATCGGGTGCGGGGGGCCGGTCGGGGGTGTCGAGGCGGAGTCCGGCGGGGATGCGGTGGACCTGGCCGCCGTCGGCGGGTTCGGCCGCAGCGGTCTGGACGGCGGTGTCCCAGGCGGGGGCGGGGAAGAGGGGGCCTTCGTGGTGGGCGGGCTGCCCGGGACGGAAGCGGTTCCACTGGCCGCCGCCGGTGACCATGGTGGCGCCGCTGTCGAGGGCGGTGACGCCTGTTGCCGTCCTCGGGGCGGAAGCCGTGTCCGGGGTGGCGGAGGCCTGGGTGGGGGGCGGCGTGGGGTCCCCCGACGTCACGCTGTTGCCTGCGGTGGTCTTGGGCACGCCCGCACCAGTGCCTTGTCCTGTCTGCGAGTCCGGCACGTCAGGGACTCTTGCCGCTCTCGTGGACTGAGCGGTCGTGGGTCCTGACACGACCGACTGCTGCACCGCCGGGGTGCCCGGGCGGTCCGCAGGCGCGGGCTCAGCCCCAACCGGGACGGTGTTGGGCTGCGAGGCGGTTTGCGCCGTCGCGGCGACCCGGGCCGCGGCCGCAGAGGTCGGAGTGATGTGGAGCCACTGTCCTGCGGCGGTTACTCCAGCCGTCTGCGCCGAGCGGTCACCGGCCCCGGCCAGCAACTGGCCGTTGGGGGCCGATACGGTCACACCGTGTCCGGCGACGAATGTCTGCACTCCTGCAAGCTCGTCCGGGCCGACCGGTGTGGCCAGGATGATCTCCTGCGGTAGTTCGGTCGGCCGCCGGGGTGCCTGCAGGACAGCGCCCCACACCGTCTCGAGCCGTTGGACGGCGACGCCCGACGGCATGTCGGGCGTCCCGACGACCAGCCGCGGACGACCGTCCTGCCCGACGCCCATCGTGCGCACCGCGGAGTTGAAGGCCGTCCCGCCCGGTGCCACGCCCCCGGCCAGCGGCCGCGCCCACCAGGCGCCGCCCGTGGTGATCTCCAGGCGCAGGCCGCCGGGGAGGGGGAAGCCCTTCCCGGAGTCGGGGACGGCCTCGAACGGCCCGAGGCGCGCAGCGTCCGTCTTGAGGCGTGCGAGTGTCTCTGCCAGGCCCTTGGGCGCACCGCCCGCCGCGGTATGGGCGCCGTGTCGACTGGCGAGTCCGTCCACGAGGCCTTGCGTGGCCGCCGACCCCGCGTCCGTGACCCGAGTGCCCTGCAGCTTCTGGAGCGCCACGTCCGTGGCCTCACTGACACCGGCCTGCTGCGCCATCTGCCCCGGCATACTCATCGACCATTCCGGCAGCACGAGTTTGTCCCCGGCCTCCCCGCCCGTCAGCGCCACCCTGGCCGCGACCTCCCCCTTCGTCAGGGCGGACATCACGCCCAGACCCACCATGCCGGCTGCCGCGCCCATCCCCGCCGACACCAGGAACGACTTCACATCGAAACGATCACTGTGCCCCTCGGCGATCACGATCGCCTGCGACAGCCCGTCCGCGGACATCATGAACGCCGCACCCGTACCCGCCGCCACCACCGCCCGCACCAGCCACTGCCTTACCTCCCCCAGCAACCGCTGCGCCAAAGCCTCCGCCGCAGCCAGCCACCCCAGCGACGCACCCCCCGTCCACGGCGCCAGCGCCCACGCCCACGCGATCGACGCCACCAGCCACGCCAGGATGATGATCGCCTCGTACTTCGCCTTCTCCACCTGCGCCGCGGTCTCCCGCACCCCCGCAGCGATCCCCGTCGCCGCACTCACAACGTCGGCCAGACCCGACTTGCGCAACACCCGCTCGACCATCGCATCATGCGCCTGCCGGGCATCGCCCTCCCACCCCGGCACACTCGACGACTGCCACGCCAACGACTCCGCCAGGCCCTGAGCCTCCAGCGCCGCCGCCTCGTACACACCCGCCAAAACCCGCAGGGCATCCTCGTCCGCCGACGGCCACACACCCACCACATAGTGCGCAACCGACCGCAACCACGGCGGCAGATCCAACGACACCCGCTACTCCGCCGATCTGTCACTCTTGACGTAGTTCGAGGACGCCTGCTCCACCGACGAACCCGCGTGCCCCCCCGCGTCCGCCACTGTCTTCAAACCGTCCTGCAACTGCCCGCTCGCAGACGTGTACCACTCGGTGAAGGCGTTTGCGTACTCGTCCCCCCATCCCACGGCGTTCCTGCCGCGGCCAACGCGTCACGGAAGCGCTCGTAGGCACGACGGACTTCCTCGCCCTGAGCCGCCAGCTGCCGCGCATGCTCGTCCAACGCCCCCGTGTCCACCGACATGAAGTCCGAAGCCACCGCCCGCACCTCCTACCCTGTCGTGGCGCACCGAGGCGCTGACAACCGGTCAAGGTTAACGGGGGTTGACCCTGGACCGTGGACGGGGGGAGTGTCCCCGCCTCTCGCCTCCATGCCCCGGGATTGTCCTCGGCTCCGGAGGGCGCAGCGCGCCAGCGCGAGAACCCCTCTTCGCCAGTCGTATCCGCCAGGGTCCCGGGCACTGCTCGCTGACCTCGGTCAGTGGGTGTTCAGGGGCGGTTGCGGTGCCCGTGCGAGATGGTTCGGGGGATGGATCTCGGTGCCGGCTTTCGGGAACTTGACCACAACCTCGCCGAACGCGGTGAGCATGACCACCTCCCCGACAGGGTCCTCAGGGTGATCCGTAGGCACGCTCAACGTGACGCGATCGCCGACGGACCAGTGCTGCATCGGGGGCCTCTTCCAGTAGCGGCTAGTCCGTAGTGCTGCAGTTGTCCGGCCCCTCATGGCCGTTCACCCAGTACGTGGTGATGATCCCCTTGGGGCCGTAGTTCTGCCCGCTGTAGGTGTAGTCGTTGTCGTCAACCAGAACACACATGGTTCGGTGGCCAGGACCAACGCGGTATTGGTGCGTGTACACGGATCCGCCCGGAAACGGATGGCTCGAAGAACCGGCGTCCTGGGCCTGCAGCGCCTTGGCGGCGTCTGTCAGCTCATGGTTCTGGGTGTTCCCGGTACTTCCACCCTTCTCGATGTGCTGGCGACCGAATGAGGAGTTCCCTTCCCGCAGGCCCGTGTCCCTCCGTTTCCCTCGAAGGTCTGGACGATATCGGCGGCGCCGGGGCCACTGACCATCGGCGCTCCGAAGCTGTCTGCGGCGGCAGGAACCGTATACACAGCAGCTGCGATCACTGCAGCAGCGAGCGCAGCCGCGCAGACGACGGTGTGGGGACGACGGGTCGGTCCGGTAGCGGTGGGTGGCATGGCGCACTCCTGGCGCAGAGGCAGGAGTCTCTAAGGCCGTAGGCGAACCAATCTTCTGCGGGTGCGCCCGTGACTCTCCATCAGTCTGAGCACAAGAAGCAGCCTCGCGTGATCCGACCCGCTGTCCTGCTCGCAAAACCACCCGGAACACGCCGAGGACCGCCACCCCGCGCGACCAGCCAGGCGCACCGCGCCGCCGCCCTCGCCGACCTGATCGCCGCCTGCGTACCCCGCCCGCTCGCCGGCACGGCCCCGCGCCCGGCGCCGTGCCTCCTCGTGGCCAGCTCCGGCCGACCGCCAGGGCGCTGCCTGAGGTGTTGGCCCCGGCCCCCGGCCCTGAGCACCCAGCCCGAGGGGCGGTAGCCGTCATGCTGGGGCCGTTCCCTGTGGCGGGGTGGGGACCGGGCGCGGGCACGGTGCACAGTGGTCCTTGGGGACGTGGCGGTCAGAAGGGGGCCGGTCCGGTGCCTTTGATCTGCAGGGTGTCGGGCCTGTCGTGGGGGCCGGCGTCGGTGGTGGTGAACTCTGCGGTGGAGCCGTCGGGGAGTCTGATCCGCTTCGTCCCGGTGAGGGCGATGTGCCGCAGGTCGGTGTCGGGGGAGCGGATCTCGCCCTCCCAGGTGCCGGGGCGGCTGCGGTCGGCCGCGAGGCGCGCGGTGACAGGCGTGCTGATCCCGGCATGGAGGACATCGGCGGGGCCCATATAGGTCTCTGGCATGCCATCAGTCTTACGGGCACCGGAAGCGACGGGCACCGTGGCACGACCACCCGCATGATGACCAACATGAATATCGACGACGCACGCAGGACCCCGTCCGCAGGCCTGCCAGCGCCTGAATACCTTCCAGAGCTGCGCCGCCGGGACGTGGACGGCCTCGTGTACTGGGGGACGATGGGTTGGAGCCGTTGTCGTGCAGGCCCGGCCCGTGGGTGCGGGCGGTGGTCAGCGCCCCTGTTGCTGGCCGGACGACCGCTGACGGTCGCCCGTTGAGGCTGCACGTGGGTCACCGCGATCAGCTGTCACCGACGACCTTCGGCCGGATACATGAGCGGCCGGGCGTGAACGTGCCACCAAGCCGGTACCGCTCGTGGAGCCCAGGGAGCCGCAGGTCCCCCGTCCGGCGGATCGGGTGAGCGATCCTCTGCCGTCACCGAGCACACCTGTACCAGGGTGTGCCCGGTCTGCCGGTTATCGCTTGGCGAAGGCAGTGACCAGGGCGTCACCGAAGGCGGGCAGGTCGTCCGGCTTGCGGCTGGTGATCAGGGTGTTGGGGCCGTCGGTGCACAGGTGGACCTGCTGGTCGACCCACTGCGCGCCGGCGTTGACCAGGTCGCTGCGAAGGCTGGGCCACGAGGTGAGCGTGCGCCCGCGGACCACGCCGGCCTCGATCAGCGTCCACGGGGCGTGGCAGATAGCGGCGACGGGCTTGCCCGCGTCGAAGAAGGACCGGACGAAGTCCACTGCCGCCGGATCCATGCGCAGTGCGTCCGGGTTGGCCACGCCGCCCGGCAGCACCAGGGCGTCGTGCTCGCCGGCCATGAGTTCGCCAACCACCTCGTCGACGTGGAAGGTGTCGCCACGGTCCAGGTGGTTGAACGCCTGGACCCTGCCGCTCTGGGTGGACACCAGGCGCGGTGTACCGCCCGCCTCGCGGACGGCTTGCCAGGGCTCGGTCAGTTCGGCCTGCTCGACGCCCTCGGGCGCGACCAGGAACGCGATGGTCTTTCCCTGCAAGGTGATCATGAAGGGGTGGCCTCTCTTCGTGTGCACCGGCATGCGGCGCGGCCGGAATGATGCTGCGGAAGACCACCGAGGGCACGCGCTACCGGCGGGCGGCCCCGCGCCAAGAGCCGCGAGGCCACGGGGTGGCCCGACCCAAAGCGGCTGCAGCGACCGCCGGTACGACCGTAGGGCAGGCCCACCGCGGCCCGGCCATGACACGCGAGAGCCATCGGGACGCCCGCGCAGCTGAGTACCACCACGACCGGGGCAGGGTCGGGGACGCTGATGCCGACGTACCTGTCCGGATCGAGGAGCGGCACCATCCAGGACCCGATACCCGACGACGGCGACGACCAGGGCGACGACCTCGGCGACACCAGCGAGCGGCTGGGCTGGCCAGAGCCGCTCAGCGCGCCGACCAGACCGGGCACCCCGGGGCGTGCCGCGTCCACAGGACCACGCCACCGACCTCGCCACCTCACGGCTGCGTACGGTCGCACAGCAGCCCCAGGAGCCACGGGGACGCCCTCCCAGCCCTCCCCGGCCCCCACGGCGCCGCCCATCCCCGGCGGCAGCGCCGTACCGGACTCCGCAGGAGCCGGCACCGGCCACGCCGGACCACCCTCCGGCACCGCCCCCGGCCCCAGCAGATCGACCAGACCCAGGCCCCGGGCACGACTACGACGCTCAGACATGCCGAACACCCTGCCCGCCCCCACCCGCCCCACTACCCCCTGCGCCCACGACACGCCGCCACCGGCCCCATCGGGCACCCGGGTCGGTGAACGACACCCCCCATCCCTCTTGGGAGCTTCCCCGTCGCGCCATACGGTGGTCGCGTCCACCCGACCCGAACACCGCACATCGAAGGGAAGCACATGATCATCGGGCCCCCCTTCACCGCGACCGTCCACAACACGGCCCGGTCATCGAGGCCGCTGGCGAACTCGACCTCGCCGGTGCCCCGATCCTGCACACCGCGATCCATCGCGCCCTCGCCACCCGCCCGGCGTCCCCGAAGCTGGTGATCGACCTTGCGGCCGTCACCTTCTGCGACTCCACCGGCATCGACGCCCTGCTGCTCGCCCGCACCGAGACCGGCCGCCAAGGCGTGACCCCCCACCTAAGCCCACCCCACCCACGCCGTGACCCGCGTACTGGAGATCACCGGCACCGACCAGCTGATCCCCGTCGACTGACCCCACCGCGCTGGCCGACCCACCGGCAGTACCCCAGTCTCTCTGACAGGCCTGCCCTCCAGGAATCCGGCTCAGGTCCTCAGCTCGGGCTCTTCCGGCCCCGCAAAGTTCGGATGATCTTCCCGTACGATCCACGCACGCCCAACCGCCCAAACCCTGACCGCGAGGGACTCATTCATGCCTCCCCTGAGCGCCATCGGCTGCGCCGTCGGCGCCGTGCACTGTGCATGATCGTCGGTGTTCACCCCGTTATGACTATCTTCGTGGCGGTGGCCGCTTACAGCACGGCGGCCAAGAAACGCCTGTAAGCCCGGCAAGCAGGGGGCCTGCTCCTCCTCTATCCGGTGATGGCCTGGGGAAAGGCGATGCCCTCGTCGTACAGAGTGCGGGTGGTGAGGCAGTGGTGGAGCTGGCCGATCATGAGGAGGTGGCGCAGGGCGGCGGCGTGCCTGTCGCCCACCTCGCGCCGACGACGGTCGTGGCCTTTGGCACCGGGCGAGCTGGTGAGGGCTGCGAACGCCCGCAGGTAGCCGACGTGGGCGAGCCGGCCGTTCATGACCAGCCGCCGGTGCACCACGATCTGCTTGCCGGGAACACGGGTGATGGGGGCGGACCCGGCGTACGCCTTGAGACCCCGGGCGGTGGCGAAGCGGGTGCGGTCGTTCCCGATCGCCCCCAGGATCCGCGCACCCAGCGTGGCCCCCAGTCCGGGGAAGCTGAGCATGATCTCGCCTCTTGGTGACGACGAAGCACAGCCTCGGCCTCCCTGCCCAGCTCCTCGACGGCCCGGCACACTGCGTCGAGCTGTCCTGCGCAGTTCGAACGCGTCGAGCAAGGGGTCAGGGACGCGCCAGATGGCGGATGTTTCCACCTCGGACCGACCACAGGGTGGTGCGTGGAGGGACTGGCCGTGAGGTCGTCCCGACGCGGCACCTCTCGCGCCCGGAGGCGGTGACGTGAACACACGGGCAGTATTTCATCTCGCACATCGCGCACCGCGGCGGCTGACGGCCGCCGCGCAGAGCCGCGCCGTGCCGATCTCCCGGACGGAGACCCGTACCCCATGCGATTGACCACCTCCCGCCGTCTCACGGCCGCCGCCCTGCTTGCTGGATCCGTCGTTCTGGCCTCCGCCGTGCCCGCGTTGGCGCATGTGACCGTGCAGCCCGGAACCGCCGCCCAGGGCGCCTACACCGCCATCGCCTTCCACATCCCGGACGAGCGCGACACCGCCTCCACCACCAAGCTGGAAGTCACCCTGCCCACCACCACCCACCCGGTCGCGTCCGTCGCCACCCAGCCGCTTCCTGGCTGGACCGCGACCGTGGAGAAGACCAAGCTCTATACCCTGCTCAAGACCGACGACGGCGACGAGACCACCGAGGCCGTCTCCAAGATCACCTGGACTGCGGACGCCACCGCGAAGATCGCGCCCGGCCAGTTTCAGGAATTCAAGATCTCCCTTGGCCCGCTGCCCACCGACACCGACAAGCTGGTCTTCAAAGTCCTGCAGACCTACGACGACGGCACCGTGGTCCGCTGGATCGAGGACAGCAAGGCCGGCCAGCCCGAACCCCAGCACCCGGCACCGACCCTGACCCTCACCAAGGCCGCCGCGTCCGACGCCGCCGTCGTCACTGCCGCTCCGGCGGCAACTATGGCCACCCATGCCATGACCGCCGCCACGGCCTCCTCCGACTCCACTACCCGCACCCTGGCCATCGTGGGCATCGTCGTCGGCGTCCTGGGCGTGGCCGTCGGCGCGTACGGCCTCCGCCGTCGCTCCGGCACTGGCTCCTGACCCGGACCAACTGTGAATTCTGGTCTCTGTACCGAGGCTTGAACGGGCTATGACCAGCTCATCTCCTGAGTTGCTCAGGAAACGTCCGGCTCCGCCGTTGAAGCTTGAAAGCTGCTGTTCCGGCCGGCCTTCGTTTACAAGGGAGGCCCGACCGGCGCTGATCTGCAGGCTTCGCTCGTGGATGGGGTTTGCGTGAGTGCCCCGGGAATCCCAGTGCAATGATCAGGCCCACTCCACGCCGTGCTCGGCGAGCTGCCCCGAAGACAGCTTCGCCCGGCGGGCCTTCTGGCTGTTCAAAAACGCTCCCAGCCCTACGTGCATGACCTCGACGGTCTCCTCCCCGCCGGGGCCGGCCACCAGGGTCTCCACCGGATCCTTGCGCGGGCGCTTGACGGCCGCGTGTCCTTCCCGCTCCACGAACTGCGCCAGCGCCGCCAGGCCCTGGGCGAACCGGTCCGTGCGGGACACCGCTGGCTTCGCCTCGGCCACGGCCTTCGCGGCCACCAGCTCCTGGTCCTCCTCGATACCAATCGCCGACAGCAGGTCCCGCTGGTCCTCCTCCAGGCCGGGCCAGCCGGCCCGCTGCGCCTGCACCCAGCGGCCGAACTGCTCACCCTCGAACACCGTGTCCGCGGGCAGCTGCGCCCAGTCGACCTGGCCGTCGGACTCCAGCCACCACTGCTGGGCGGTGGCGTAGGCGCGCTGCCAGGTGATCGGCCACGCCGGGCACCACCACGGGTCGATCTCCTCCAGCGCCCGCCGCCGCTCTGGCGACAGCTCCCGGCTGGTCGGTCGGCACTTGGGCCGCGGCCCGCAGCTCGGATGGCCACGTCCCGATCGCGTACCCGCTGATGCCGTTCGCGGTAATCCCGGCGTGCCGGCCGAGCCGTAGAAGGTTCTGGCGGCCCCTCCGCACCTTCGGAGCCGGATCTTCCGCCTGTCCCCGGCCGTCACACCGGGGGCCGGGTCGGTGAACGTCCAACCGCGCGGGACGCCGTGGCTCGCGGAGGACGCGGTGGGGGACGCCTGGGGCCTCGCAGGGCGATCGTCGTCGCCGCGCGCAAGACGTCGCCCAGCGTGTCAGGTTGGCGGCCTGGGCTGAGTCCCCGCTCCGTCCGAGGTTGAAGATGTACTGCTCCCGGGCGTTCAGGGTGTCCTGGTGATTGCGGCCAAGGACGCGGGCGTAGTCCTTCTGGAAGGCCGCATACAGTTCGGCAGCCCGGGCCGAGGCGCCCGCCTGCCCGACCGGCATAGGCCCCGCAGGCGCAGGGTGTCCTGGTGGTCCGGGCCGACGATGCGTGCGACTCGGCTGCAAGGGCCGAGTACAGCTCGGCGGCCTGGCCCGGGTCCTCGGCCCACCCGACGCTGCGGGCATGCTGGCTCCGGACGCCCAGGGTCTTCGGATGTCGGCGCCCAGCAGACGGGTGCACTGCGCAGCGAATTCGCAGAGCTCCCCCTCGGAGCAAATTAAAATCCATCGAATGGCAATCCGTGCCACATCTCTTCGGCATGGTAACTCTATTTAGCGACGGTCCCCTGATGTCGGATGAAGTGGCACCGAAGGCCAGCCTCCAGACGTGGTGGCGCTGTCCGTCCGGACACGACGAACCCGCGAGAGGCTCATCGGTGACGCCGTGTATATCGACCACTATCCGTCACCATTGACATCCTGTGACGGGGCATGCAGGGGTCGGCCGTCCCGTGGTTGCGCCGGTTCCGTGGAAACCCCATGCTGAAGAGAGAGAGCATGCCGGCGCGGAAACGCGCGCCCTGGGACCCCATTCCCATTCCTGCGAAATGCGATGTTCTGCAGGAAGAAGGAGCCATGGCGAACCACGTTCCTTCCAGGCCTTTAACCGGTCGGCGCCTCGCGTCAGCTGCCCTTCGTGACTGGTCCCTGACAGCGGCCGTAGCTGCGGCACTGCTGAGTTTCTTCATGCTCTTCGCGCCCTGGGTATCGGGGGCCTTCAGTGTGAACGCCTTCGGTGAGGGCATGCAGGCCGCCGGTCCGGCCCTGATCATCGTGGCGGTTCTGGCTGTCGTCGCCCTTGCATACCTGGCCCTCGCGAGGGATGACCGGAAGTACGCTGCGATTGCACTGATCCCGGCGTCCAATCTTCTGGTCCTCTACGTGGTCAAACTGGCTGATGTCTCCGACCTGGTGGACCTGAACAATCGGCTGAGCGGCGCCACAGCCTCCACGGGAGCCGGTCTCTGGATCGGCCTGCTCGCAGCCATCGCGACAGTGGCGTTCGTCCTGGTTGGATTCCTTCGCAGCCAGGGCCGGACCCTGGAGAAGCGGACAGGGCACTCCACTTCCCTACCAGTGGACGGACTGCCCCCGCCGCCTCACGGCCCGCCTGCGCCGCCAGCGACCTAGGAGCTGATGGGATGACCGAAGGGCCGACAACGCCGTTGCGGAATCGCAGTCGTGCGCCCCGTATCGCAGTCGTTGCCACGATGGCCGCCATGACCGCCCTCGCGGCGAGCGCATGCGCCTCTGGCGGATCGTCAACGGTCCCCTCCACCACAGTGCCACCAGCGGCGACCAGCACGGCCGTGACAGCAACCGGCCCATCCAGCACCGCCTCCACCTCCCCTGCCGCGTCGGGCCCACTCGCCTCCACCGTGGCTGGCGCACTGTACCTGAGCAGCAACGACCCGCTCTCTTCCGCCTACGGCGCTGAGAACGGCGCGGCAACGGTGAACGGCAGGAACTACGCCCGCAGCGTCTCACTCCGCACGGACCGCGGCTCCATCCCGACCAACGATGCCGAGTACAACCTCGAACGCGCCTGGCAGACCCTCAACGCCACGATCGGCGTTCGCGACGACTCCCCCGTAGGCACCGCCCTGACATTCGAGGCCTTCGTCGACGGTCGGCCGGCCTTCACGCAGACCCTTCCTCTTGGGCAGTCACAGGACCTGAGCCTCGACGTCAGAGGCGCTCTGCGTCTGAAGATCGTGGTTACTTACGCCACGACAGCAGACACCGCAAGCTACTGCTACGGCGTGTGGGGCGACGCCAGACTTGGAGCATAGTTTGACAGAATGAAATCAGTCCACCAAAGCCCGTACAGACCTCTCGCAGTGTGCGAATCCGAAAACGTGGAAGCGGACTCATAGCTTCGTCAGTCAAGGATTGAGCCATGAAGGAATTTCCACTCAGGGTGATCATTGCAATTCTGCTTACTGCTGGCGGGATTCAAGCCGCCGCGGCTTGCAGCGGGAGCGGAGGAGAGGAATCAAATTCCGGGGACTGGAACTCATTCAAAGGCGACCTCGTAATTTATAATACCGCCGGCAATCGGCAAGACAGCTTCAATATCGCGTCAGCCGGAACCGGCGAGGAGGAGTGCCAAAACCACCTCGACAACACCGCCGAGGATCTCGCTATCGTACGGGACTCGCCCGATGCCGAGACCAATCGACTCATCGACAAGATGGCAGAAGATCGAAGAATGGAACTGGAGGATTGCCTCGACGGAGGGTTCAGCGACACAAATTCAAAGTTCAATACATCGGACCAGACTCTTGTGAAGCAAGACTGGACGGCAGTGATGAACCGCCTGAGAGAAGTGGCCCCGGCCGACGTGCAGAAGACCTGGGAGGAAGGTTGACTGCCAGCCACTGCGGCCGCGTGCTGCTCGCCGCCGACCCACAGACAACTGGTCAGCACCATGGAGTTCAAGCAAGCGCTCCTCGGCTCCGACATCGGCACCGAGGCCCTCGTACGAGTACTGATCGGGCTGGAGGCCTCCAGCTGATAGCCCGACCCCGCCCGCCCCCGGGCACAGAAGTCGGCCGGCCCCACCACACCACGGCGGGGCCGGCCGGTAGCCGTCGCGTTACAGCACTTCCAGCTGGGGCACAGCCGTCGCCCGGCGACGTGGACGCAGTTCGACGACGTTGCCCGTGCGCGACGGCGCGGCGGTGCTGGCCAGCTCCGGGGCGAGGGAGCGCATCAGCACCGGGTGCAGGCCCAGAGCCTCCGAAGCCTGCAGCAGCGGCGGCGGCTCACCGAACCGCCGCACCAGCATGGCCCGCATCAGTGAAGGCTGCTCGGCGTGCACCATCACGGGTTCTTGGGTACGCCACCCGCGAGCACTGAGCTGCTTGTACAGGCTCTCCCGCCGCTCGCCGTCGATGATTTCCAGGTCAAGCGCCCGGTTGATCAGGGCCTGCATCGAGATACCCCACCGCTGCTTCAGATGGGCCAGCTCCCGCAGCGTGAACCCGCCGCTCAAGGCCTCTAGAGCGCGCTCGCGCGGCATGAGGAACGCGCCCGCGAAGCGGTGCGCCTCGGCCTCCGCCTGTTTCTGGTCCACCAGGCTGCGCCGGGCGGGATGCAGGATGAGGTGCCCGAGTTCATGGGCGGTGGTGAAGCGCTGGCGGTCGCCGCTACCTGCGGAGAAGTAGCTGATCAGGTAGGGCTCGGTCGGTCCGCGCCAGCAGGAGACGCCAGCGTGCCCCACGACGATGTCTTCACCGTGGCCGGCCGCGTCCACCAGGACGAGCGGGACCACCGGGATACCGGCGCGCTCGCACGTGCGCGTCACATGTCCGATCACACCGTCGCGGGCGATCCCGAGCGCGTCGCGAGTCTGCGCCGCGATCGTCTCGATGTCCTCCAGATCGATGGTGCCCTCAATACGGGGCAGGCGGGTCCGGCGGACCTTGGTCTCCACCAGCAAGCGCGACGCGACGCGGTACGCCTCACGCACCGTCGCCTCCACCCTGCCGACTTCCTTCGCGGAGGCACTGGCCTTCTTGCGGAAGAGCAGGGTGTCGGTCGGCAGGTCAGCCGGGTCGACGTCGAAGAAGGAGAGCGGGGTGCCGGTCGCCGCGGCGATCCGCTCCAGGACGTCCGCGGTGGCGGAGCGCGTTCCCTTCTGCATCTGCGAGATCAGCGGCTGCGAGATGCCCGCTGCGGCGGCAAGCTCCCCCTGGGTGAGGCCCATGAGGAGCCTCAGAGTTCGAACCCGTTCCGTCGGGTCATGCACCACTACCCTCACCCTCCTCGCGCTGGTCCTCGTCAAACTCGAACGGCAGCATGATCCCATTGTCGTCCGGGACGAACTCCCAGCCCGTGAAGCTCTCGGTGTCGCGGGGCAGCTCGAAGTCCAGGTCGAACTTAGCGGGGCGCCCCGGCTTCCAATCGCCGATCGGGCGCACGATCCGCACCGAGATCTGCCCACCCTCCTCCTCCGGGGAGAGCCACACGGCGAGGAGGTTGCTGGACTGGACCCCGAACAGGTCGATCGCGGGGTTCGAGTAGTAGCTGATGCGGGCCTTGTTGCGGCCGGGGGCCGGCACCAGGTCGAAGGGCGCGGCATGCAGCACCCGAATGGTCAGCATCTGGTTGCGCAGCAGGATCCGCCCGCTCCGACTGTTCGCCAGCTTCCAGCCCCCGAGGTCCTTCGCCGCGTCGAGGTGCTTGCGGGTGTGGTCCCGGGTCAGATCGGTCCGGCCCTTGGTGTAACCCTGCCCCGTCATCTCGTGCTCGTCGTAGTGCCGGTGGGCATTGGTATAGCCCTGGTCGAGCCCAGCGAGCAGTGGAGCGGCCAGGCCTTCAACAGCCAGGGTGATGAAGGCGCCATCTTCAGGTGTGAGCATAGGCGTTATTTTATAACGCCAAAAGTCACAGTTGCAACGACTCCAACACCCACACGGTGATCGGTTGGCCGGACCCAACCCCACAGGTCCGGCCAACCGCACCCCAGTCCTACGCCCACTCGACGCCATGTTCGGAGAGTTGCGCGAGCTGGCCCGGGGTCAGCTTGGCCCGGCGGGCCTTTTGGTTGTTGAGCCAGGTGCCCAGCGCGAAGTGCGTCACGACCGCTTGCTCCTCGCGGCTGGGGCCGGCCTCGATGGTCTCCAGGGGTTCCTTGTGCGGGCGGGGCACCCGGGGTTCCGGCTCACCCGTCCACCTCGTGTCGTCCACCGAGGACGGGGCTCTGGTGGCAGTCGCCAGCCGTCGACGAGGACGACTTCCACGAGGAAGCCCTGCGCCGGCACCTTGAGAACCTCGATTGGCTCGAAGCATTCGCCCGAGCGCACCACGGCGTGATCGAGGCACTCGCGACGCACGCCACCGTTCTCCCCCTGCGCCTTGCGACCGTCTACCGCGACGAGGACCGGGTACGCGCCATGCTCCACGAGCGCCAGGCGCTGTTCCTGGACAGGCTGGAGCGCCTGGAGGGCCTACTACGACCGGAAGAGAGCCGAGAACAAGACCCACAAGCAGGCCGTCATCGCCCTCGCCCGACGCCGCCTGAACGTCCTGTGGGCCCTCATACGCGACGGCCGCGCCTTCGAGATCACCCCGCCACCCAACCCCGTCACACTGGGCTGACTCGCTCACAGCGAGTCACCGATCGGGCTTGACAACTTCATTGGGAATCAGTAGCAGACCGCAGGTCTGCACCGCCGACCCACGGGGAAGCCCGCACAAAGGCCTCCTCGTTTCGACTGCCCGGAGGAGCACACCGGCTGTACGGACCCTGCTACTACCTGTTGGCCGGCCTCCTGGTGGCCTGCGGCCACACCCCTGAGAAGGCTTCTGCGGCCATCGCCCGGATCGAGCTCGACGTCCTGCACTTCGTGAAGGGGAACGCCCCCGGCGCCGGACCTCGGAGCCCGACGAGAGCCGTGCGGATACCGTCATCGGTCGAAGAAGGCCTTCTTCTCAAGCAGTTCCTTGCCTCGCTCCGTGTTTCGTGCAGCGCGCTGTCGTGATACGTGGAGTAGGACCTGCCGACCGCTTCGCGCCGTGCACGGGGCTGACGCTTGGGCGGTGCAGGTGGGGCATCGAAGGCCGGATGCCAGCTGGTCGAGTGCTACTTCCACGGCCTGACTCTTCATCCGTCGGTGCTTCGCGCACGGGTAGATGCTCTCGGGTACCGGGCACGGCTCTCCGGAGTCGAACGGGGTGCCGCACAGGTCGTCGGGATGCGGGTCGTGGTGGGGGCACCGGAGACTTCCAGGGGCTTTCTCGTAGGGACAGCGCAGCCCTGCGGAATGTCGGCGCCAGCCAGCTTCGTCGAGTTCCGCGTCGAGCGTGGTCTCGCAGCGTTCCGGCCACGGATCCGG
Organism: Kitasatospora sp. NBC_00240; assembly: GCF_026342405.1. Classification (NCBI taxonomy): domain Bacteria; kingdom Bacillati; phylum Actinomycetota; class Actinomycetes; order Kitasatosporales; family Streptomycetaceae; genus Kitasatospora; species Kitasatospora sp. NBC_00240. The sequence goes on along the minus strand of NZ_JAPEMU010000003.1, from coordinate 261,581 downwards.
TACATCCTCGCGGAGCGGCCAGTGCGAGTGTTCCAAACACCGCTGGGAGGGAAGCTCGACGGCGTTGGCGCACATCCCCCAGACCGGTTGTGAGCTCCACTTCTCGCGCCGCGGTGAACTCCAGTGGCAGATGGGCTGCAGGACCTTTGAGTAGCGCTCGATGAATCGCTGTGCTTCTGGAGTGTCCGGGATCGTCCGCAGAATCGACAGGACTTGTTCGAGGTCCTGGGCGGGAATGTCCAAACGGCGGGGGGAGCCGGTGCGCCTACGCGCGATGACCTTGGGCGGGGCGGCCGGAGTGTCTTTCACGTGATTGTCTCTTTCCGCAGCTCGGTGGCCGGGACGAAGAACGCATCACGGCCACCGGTCCGCAAAGAACAGCGCTGGGCGCTGTGCTCGGACCGTACCGCCTGACGGGGCGGTGGTGTGGGACTCGAGGGGTGTGTCCTGTCGTCCGTCCTGTTCGCCTACGTCGCCGCCGTCCGGCCACAGTCGCCGTGCCCGTCTCCACCATGACGGCCCCCCACCGGGAGGCCGCTGGCACCGGCCCGGCCGCGAGCGGCGGTGGGTGCTGCCGCACCTGGTTGAGTGAGTACCTCACCTCCGGCGGGGCCGTCGTCCGGACGACCTCACGGCCGCCTACTCCGAGCGCGCCCTGACGGCGGCACCACGCCGGCCACCTCGCCGGCTTCTCCACCAAGGTCGAGTACAGTTGCCCGGCCGCCGCTCGTCTGGGGGGCGAGCATCCACGAGGCCTACACGGCCTACTCGACGGAGAACATCCTGGAGAGTTTCCGCCAGGCTCTCGGCTCCGCCCGTGGCACGAGCGGAAATGCGACCCCGGCCAACCGGGAGATTGTCGACGCCGCGTACTGAACCCCTGCGGCGCCACAACGTCGTCACCGACCTCAAGCGCCGGCTGAACAACAACGGCGCCGGCACCCGGGTGGAGATCTACCCGGTCGACCAGGCCGGCGTCCACGAGTTCCGCCGCCGTGACATCTCGCACCGGGCGATCAACGTCCGCGGCGCCTGGGACGACATGGTCGACGCCTGGGACAAGGCCCCGGGCGACCCCGGCGCCGCCGAGATGCTCGACATCATCTGGGGTCATCACCGACCTCCGCTCCGACTACGACGCCTACTCCTACGTCACCCACATCGGCATCGCCGCCTGAACCATCCTGCAGCGCGCACAGGTTGGCCTCGGAGGGAACGGTCCCTCCGGGGCCAACCTGCGTTTCGAATCGCGGCTCAGCGCCAGCGGCGGTTCCACCCCGTGTCACTGAGCCCTTTCAGCTGCTGCTCGGCAGGGTGGAGCCGCATCCGCCGTTGACGGCCACCCGGACCAGCGGGATCGCGGTCGGGCGTGCCGGCTGCCGCCTCGGCTCCGTCACCCGATCGGTGGCCGCTCTGAAAGAGCTCAGTGTCTGAGGGCACTGAAGGATGGTGTCGCGGTCGCGTTGAAGAGAGTTGTCGAAGGCCGGTGAAGGTCTGGCGTCGCCTGTTGTAGCGGGTGCGTTCGGGTGCGCCCCGCCGGTCGTACGGGGTGTCGTGCGGAGGCCCGTATGGGTCTGAGCGGTCGACACGACAACGCGCGGCGGGCGCTTCGGGCCAGGTTGCTGCGTTGCCCGGACTGCCGTGGTGTCCTGCGCCCGTGGGCGACGGCTCGTGCGCACCGTGCACCTGCCCGGCGATTCGTTGCAGGGTTGCGGACGACCCCCATGCCCGCTCCGGCCCGAACCCGCCCCGGGCAGTGGGTGCCGGCCGGGTTGGTGTGTCTCCTGTTCGCCTTGGCGCAGTGCGGTTCAGGAGCGTGTGGCTCCGAAGCCGGTCTCGTGGGCCCACATGTGGGTGCAGTTGGGGCATTGGAGGTGGAGGCGGCTGCCGGTGTTGGACAGCAGGTAGCGCCAGTGTTGGCCGCAGGTGCGGGAGGCCTGGCAGGTGGCGCAGTCTCGGGTGTCGTGGCAGTTCGGGCAGCTCACCCAGGCGCGGCGGCCTATGTCCGCGTGGGGGTCGATGGGCATCATGGCCGTGAATCCCGCTGGGGCAGCACGCCGGCCTGGACGAGGTTGTCGTAGGTTCGCTGCTGGTCCGGGTCGAGATCCGAGTAGAGCAGCGCGTACGCCGCCTCCTCGCCGTGCATGGCTGCGATCGGATCCCAGAGCGGTCCGATCGCGGCGATGACCTCGACGCGTCGGCGGGCCTCGTGGAGGGTCAGGTCGAAGTCGAGGGATATGAGCTCGGTCGGGTCGTGGTCGTGAGCCATGGTGGAGCCTTTGGGTCGTGCGCTGACGAGGTTGGACGTGTCTACCAGAGAACGTGATGCTGGAGAAGAGCTGAAGCGAATTCTGTGAGCAGCCTGGCAACGGCCTGCCCCACAGCATGGACGTCCCCACCCTGCTCGATCCGGCGGTGCTCGGCTACAACTGGGGGTTCTCCGGATCGCGGTGTATGGGGGCTACTTTCTCGGCGACCCCGCCACGCAGTGGGCTGTCCTGCACACCACCCCCGAGTTGGCCGCCCACAGCGTGCACCGCGCCCACACCCTGGACGAGAGCAGTGCGCGTGACCTGCCCCGGCTCCCCGCCCAGCCCGCGCCAGGACCCATGGGCGCGGGGCCCCAGCCGTCGCCGCCGTCCAGGCCCGCTCGACCCAGCCGACCCGGCACCTCTCGCCGAGCACCAAGAGGGCGTCGGGCTTCACCGTCCGGAGCAGCCCGGCGAGCACGAGGCGCTGCCGGATACGGCGGGACCAGAGCAGGTCAACACCCAGGCCATGGCTCTCGCCAAGACGGACCATCCCTGCGACCGCGGGGCCAGCCACCAGCGCCGGTCGCGCAGCGTCAATCCCTGGGAGATCCCCGCGAGCGTGGGGCCGACTCCCGGCACGGGGCGCCCTTCTCCAACAGACGTCGAGCCAGATGGCCCTGTCCGCCCAGTACCGGGTGTCGCTGGTGATCGTCTCGCCGATGTCGATCACGACTGCCTTGATCGCGATGCGAGCAGCCTGACGGCGCTTCCAAGTTCCGATCCGGCAGGGCCATTCGAGCGCTACCGTAGTGGGGACACTACGGAGGGTGTCCTGTCCGAAATCCCCCATCGCGATGTGGGTCAACGGCCGCTTCTGGCTGTGCTCCGGATGCGGCTACCTCATCCCCTAGACCGCCAGCAGTGGTACATCGTCAGCTGGCTCGGCGGCCTGGCGCACCAGGACGGTCGGGCCGCGTACTTCGACGGCCAGGCTGAGGCCGACGCCTTCGCCATCGAGTTGTGCCGCGGGCACTGGCAGGGCGCCTGTCCGCACTCATCTCCCCGCGCGGTAGGCCCGGGGGTGTTCCACCGCGACGACAGCCGCCCTCAGCCGCGCGACCGGGGCCATTTGTCCCGCAGCCACGCCAGGTCGGTCTCGGCGCGGGTGCGGGTCGCCTGTTCGCGGGTGAAGACGGCGTCCGTCTTGGTCAGGACCAGGACGTAGGGGCGTCCCTGGCGCCGGGTGGTGTGGGAGAGGGGCAGGCCGGCCTGGTCGATGCGGCTGTGGAGGTGGCGGCGTCCGTCCTTCGCGAGCGGCCACTCCATGATGTGGCGGGTACGGGAAGTGAGGAAGACGTCCAAGTCGGGGCAGAGTCCGCACCCAGTGCGGCATCCCCCGGCCGGGGTGAGGGACCAGTCGTCTGCCGCGCGTACGGGGCGGGTGAGGGCCGTGGTGAGCCGGTCCTTGCAGTGGTCGGCGAGGGTCTGGAAGGCGCGGGCGGCGGGTGCGCCCTCGTGTATGGTCCTCTGCTGGCGGACCGCGGTGCGCAGGGCGGGGAGCAGGCATTCCAGGGCGGTGTCCGGCAGGCCGCGCAGCGTGGCGGCGATGGTGTCGGCGGTCTCGGGCCCTGCCGCCTGCAGGACGCGGGCCAGTGATGCGCCGAGCCGCTCCATTCCTGTGCGGCGCTCCGTCTCGCGGCCGATGCCGAGACAGCCGGTGAGCTGCTGCTCGACCGTTTGCCAGGCGCCCTCGGCCAGCGGCGAGGCTATTGCGTCCCCATCGTCGTCGGCGGCCCGCAGCGCGGTGCACAGGCCGGGCAGCGATTCGAGCCACGCCGCGCGGTCGGCCCCGGTGTATGCGCCAACCGTGCCGAACCAGCTGCTGACGGCCGCGCGGGCCCACGTCCGTCCGTACCGTGCGGCCGCTGCCGCGAGACCCGCGGCGTGCCGCTCGCCCAGGGTCTCCACCCCGAAAGGCGCGAGGAGCATCGTGGCAGTGTCCCCTTCCCGTAGTCCCACCGCGACGGGCAGGGCGGCGGCGAAGAGCGCCGCGGCCGCGTCGCCTGAACCGTGGTGCTTCCAGAACGGGGCGAGCGATCGGGCGAGCGTGCGCGCCCGGTCGAGGTCCCCGGCATCCAGGTGGCCCTGAAGTTCCCGCAGTGCGCCCTCGGAGCCGGCCTCGGCGCGGGCCGTGAACGACTGCTGCCGGGGCCACAGGACCACAGCGGCCCGCCGGTACCAGCGGTCGAGGGTGTTGCCGTAGTTGCCCATGTAGCCCTCGTACTCGGACTGGTAGGGCGTCAGGTCCTTGTTCTCGGTGGCGGCGCACACCTCGGCGTACGCGACGGCCAGGTTGATCTGCTCACCGCCGGTGCCGTCCGGGCGGGTCCACCAGCTCAGCGTGATCTCGTCGTCGATCAGCTCGTTCAGTTCGTAGTTGGAGAAGTCGCCGCTGCGGCGGCGCTCGGCACCAGGTTCACCGTCGGGGTCCAGGAGGCATTCACCCTCGCACTCCTCGTCCTCGCAGTCGTCATAGTGCTCGACCTCGCCGTAGTAGTCGTAGCGATCGTACGGAACATGCGCGTCCCAGGTCTCCTTCACCTCGGCCAGCGCGAGGACCGCTTCGCAGTCCGCCTCCGCGGCGGCCTGGCGGAGCAGGGCGGTGCGGGTGGCGTCGGCTCCCTTGAGGCGGTCCCAGTCCAAGCCGCGCTGGGTGTACTCGTGGTCGAGGAGGTACACGAGGCGGTTCGGGGGCGCGGCCTTCTGGCGGCCGTCGGCGTAGCGCTCTTCGGCCGGCTCGGTGAAGTGTTCGGTCAGGCAGTGGGCCAGGTCGGCGACCGAGTCCCCGTCGTCCTCGCCGACCGGGCGGATGCGTTCAGCGAGGAGGTTCATGGTGAGGGTGACGCGGTAGCCGGACTTGACGGGCTTGACCTCGTGCAGGCAGTCCGCGTAGAAGGCGGCGAATGTCAGCTTCTCCCGGGACGCCTGGTGGACGACGCTGCGGCCGGCGTGCGAGACGACGAGTTCGCCGCCGGTGTGGTGCGAGGGCAACGAGACGACCAGAGTGCCCACCATGGAGTTGTCCTTCTCGGAGTCCTGGTGCGGCAGGAAGAACTGGCCCTTGCCGTAGACGAGCAGTGCGTGCGGCTCGGCACGCAGGACGGTGGTGGGCGGCAGACCGAGCGCGGTACGGACACCGTCGAGGACGCCGTTCAGAGTGCGGTCCCAGTCGGTGCCGCCGAGCGTGATGCGGTTAGGGGTGATCTCCCAGGTGTCGCGGACGCTGGTGTCGGACAGGGTCTGCTCGCCCCGGCCGAAGGATGCCTGCCGGGCCTGCGCGATCAGTTTCTTGGTGACCGGGGCACGCAGCGGCAGCGGCAGTTCCCCCACCCCGTCGACCTCGATGCGCAGCGCGCGGGCCGACATCTCGATACGGGTGCTGAAGTCCCCGCGCCGCTGTGCGTCGCCCAGCAGCTCTGCCAGCTGCTTCCGCGCTCCGTGTCCCATACTGTTTCGTCCCCATGGGTGCTGCGTGCCGTATGGCCTGTCCCGGAAACCCTAACGCCGTAGGCGGTCCTTGTTCCCGGGTCATGCGGCGAGGGTGAGTGTGCCGCGGTAGCGGATGGTGTGGACGCGTAGGTGTTCGCGTTGCTGGTGGTAGCGCCAGTAGGCGTGTCTCAGTTTGGCTCTCCCGGCATGAGTGTGAGTGGACCTTGACGGGGTGGGTGGGAGTTGATGCTCCGTCCGAGGCTGAAAGGCGTGATCGACTTCTCTCCGGAGGGGACGATCTTCAGGTCGACTGTGGTATTACGCCAGCGCAGGGTCTGGCTGCGCCGGCCCGGCTTCTTCTAGAGATTGATCTTTGCCACGACGGGTGAGTGGTCGGAGGGCTTGTCGTGGGGTGCGGCCGGGTGGGCCTCGGTCACGGTGGGCAGCTTGTCGAGGCCGGTGGATACTTCCTGGAATTTGGCCAGCAGGGCGTGGCTGATGAGGATGTGGTCGATGAGTTCGTGCTGGCCTTCGAAGATGCGGGAGAAGCCGCCCTGTTCGAGGATTTTGGGGGCCAGGTTCCACAGGCGTTTGGCGTCGCCCTGGTCGGGGTGCTCGAAGCCGCCGGTGCCCATCTGGGAGCCGGGCGGGCCGTAGAGGATCTGCGTGGTGGCGGCCTGCCAGCCGTCGTTGAGGTCGCCCAGCACGATGACGTCGCGGTTCGTGCCGTCGCCCTGGAGGAGTTGGTCGGCGAGGTCTCGCATGGTGACGGCCTCGGCGCCGCGCCGGAACAGGGCGTAGGCGGCGTAGCGGGCGCGCAGGCCTTCGTCGTGGGTGGCGTGCTGATTGCCGGGGAAGGTCAGCAGCTTCGACTTGAGGTGGCAGACGGCCACGTCCAGGGTGTGGCCGGGGGTCGGTTCCACCGTGACGGCCAGGGCGCCGCGGCCCATCTCGCCGGTCTCGCTGTTGGGGATGTTCTCGTCCTCGACCTGGACGGCCTTGAGGTGGGCGGGGAAGGCGGTGCGCTGCTGGATGTTGGTGAGCGGCCAGCGGCTGATGACGCCCACCCGGATGCCGCGGGGATCGGGGTGGTCCGACAGGGCGGTGTGCCAGGTGCCCGGCAGCTTGGCCACCAGGTCGTCCAGCGCCTCCTGGCTGCCGACCTCCTGGACGCCGAGCAGGTCCGGTGCGATCTCGGTGATGACGCCGGCCAGGGCCTCGACCTTGGCGTCGTAGGTTGCCTGGTCCTTGGCGGCGCACTTGTTGGGGTTGGGCGGGCTGCCGGCGGGCAATGGCCGGCAGAAGTTCTCCAGGTTCCAGGTCCCGATGATCGCGCTCACTGTTGCTCCCGCTGTCGTTGATCAGATCGCCAAAAAGTATTTCGGTCGTATTCAAACGAGATCTGGAAATAGGCGGGACCCGCTGGAAACTTCACCCGCACGGTATAGTCGGCGCCCCTGCTGAGGCAGGCCAGAGCTCGCCGGGCGACAGCCTCCTGATGCAGCCACAGACAGCCCAGGCATGACAGTCGACAGCAGGCCCAGCCGGGACCGGCAGGCAGCGGCTCGGGCGGGCGGCGGCCGGGATCGTCGCGTGTCCGGTTGCCGCCCGCGTCTGCGACCGGGCTGTCGCCGGCCGCAGGAGTGTGTGCCGCGCATCCCGTCGCTTCACGGCAGGGCCATACGAGGTAATAGGGATTCCGCCGAGTTGACCGAAGGGTCTGCCGAGCGTGGATCCGCGCCGCCCCGGCAGGAGCCCAGACCGAAGCCGAGCTGGAGCGCGACGCCGGGCGTCCTCCCGTACGCATGGCACCCTACCCGGGCCCCGGACAACAGTGCTCCGGCCGAAGCCGTCCGACCCTGGGCTCTGAATCCGCGGGGCGTGCTCCCTGCTGCAGCCCTGCGCTCTTGACGGCCTGTCAGCCACGCGGGACGGTGACTCGCAAGTGACCGCAACCGGCTTGGTGCAGGAGGGTGTCGTGGGGCTAGATTTCGTAGGGATCGACCCGGAGACGGGTAAGGAGGGTTCGCCGACGGTATGGGTGGACCGCCCCAACCGCAGGATCGTGTTCCAGGGCGTGAAGGCCGAGGAGGACCTGGAGGCCGAGATCGGCGGGCGGAGCTGGGCACCGGACCACGAGGCCGGCATTCCGGGCCACGAGGCCGTGGTGTGGATCCCCACCCGTATGATCCCGATCCTGCGAAAGGCATGCGATGACGCAGAGCGAGATGGGCTTCTCTGACCTGCTGGCCGCCGCCCGGTACTCGGCGGTCCACCTGGAGATGCGCGACAGCTACGACGTTCCGGACGAGGCCGAGGCCGTGGAGCGGTTCCGGCGGACCGGCGAGTCCGACCTCGACCCGCAGTCGGAGTACTGGCAGGACTGGACGGCCATGCTGCGCGAGGCGAACGCGCGGGGGGTCGTGATCCGCCGGGCCCGGATCGTGTCCGAGCCGGTCACCCTCTACACCCGGTACCTGCACGCCATGACCCCGGTCAACATCACGGCCGGTGAACAGGTCCGCTGGCTGGCGCGCCGCAACACCTGCGACCTGGCACTGCCCGGCACCGACTTCTGGCTGTTCGACGACCACGGCGTGCGCTTCAACCACTTCACCGGGGACGGCGACTGGGCCGAACCGCGCACCTCCTACACCGAGGACCCCGCTGTGGTGAAGCTCTGCGCCACCGCGTTCGAGGCGGTGTGGGAGCGGGCCGTCCCGCACGACCAGTACACCGTCTGAGCGCCCGCCCCGAACAGAAAGCCCATGCCCGCCTCCCCCTCCTCCAGCGCCCAGGCAGCCCGCGCCGCGCTCGCCGCCCGCCTGCGCGAGCTGATGCTGGACGCCGGGATCGACGGCAAGGACCTGTCCGCCCGGTGCGGCTGGCACCCCTCCAAGACCTCCCGCATCCTCAGCGGGAAGTCGGCGCCCTCCGAGAGCGACCTGCGCACCTGGTGCACCGCATGCGGCGCGGACGGATCGGCCGCCGACCTGATCGCCTCGCTGCGCGCGGTGGAGCTGATGTACCTGGAGTGGCGCCGGATCCACCGCGCCGGCATGCGCCCGGTGCAGCAGGAGTCACTGGCCCTCCACCAGGAAACCTCCGTGTGCCGGGCCTACGTCTCCAACGTCGTCCCGGGCTTCCTGCAGACCACCGCCTACGCCACCGCCCTCATGCGCTCCATCACCGACTTCCAGGGCACCCCCGACGACGTCGCCGACGCCGTCGCCGCCCGCACCGAACGGGGCCGGCTGCTCCACGACGGCCGCCACCGGTTCGTCATCCTCATCGAGGAGACGGTGCTGCGTTACCGGATCGGCGACGCCGAGACGACGGCTGGCCAGCTCGGCCACCTCCTGGCGGTTATGCCGCTGCCCACCGTCTCCCTCGGGATCATCCCCTTCACGGCGCAGCGCACCGTGTGGCCGCTGGAGGCGTTCTACCTCTTCGACAACGAGCAGGCCTCGGTGGAGACGCTGACCGCCGAGGTCACCGTGACCCAGCCCCGCGAACTCGCCGACTACCACCGTGCCTTCGCCGGGCTGGCGAAGATGGCCGTCCACGGCGCCGCGGCCCGCGCCCTGATCACCGCCGCGATCGAGGCCCTCGGGTGAATCCCCGCAGTCGGAAGCAATCGCGTTGAAGCCGCGCGGGCCTACTCCCTACCGTCGAACCGTCGCCCGCAGTGACGGACCGGACACCCGGCCCCGTCGGTGTGCAGGCGAGTTGGGGCCGCTGCGCGGGCCCGTCCCCCGTCGGGCCCGCGCAGCCGTCACCCGCCGACCAGAGAGCGGAGTCCGACGTGACCACGCACCCCATAGCCCGCCCACCTACCGCGGCCCGGGCAGCGGCGGCACCGGCGGGTGCGGGACACACGGCGACCACGGGCGTCGAGACCCAGGAGCGGCCACCGGTCGCGGACACCGCGACCGCGCTGCTGCCCTACGAGCCACAGTCCGCCGCCGCGGCCCGCCGCCTGGTCCGCACCATGCTGCGCGGGTGGGAGCTGGGGGACCTGGTCGAGGCCGGCGAACTCATCGTCAGCGAGCTGGCCGGTAACGCCGCGAAGACCGGCTGCCGAGGCAGCATGGCGGTCACCGTCGATCGCGTCACCGAAGGTTGCGTGCGGATCAGCGTCCGCGACAGCTCCCGCACCCTGCCCTGCCTGATCGACGCGGGCCCCGCCGCCGAGTCCGGCCGCGGCCTGGCCTTGGTCCACCACCTCACCGGCGGCCACTGGGGCGCCACCGCCGAGCCCTTCGGCAAGACCGTCCACGCCGACCTGCGCGCACCTCCCCCCGGCCCCGGCCCGGCATGAACCCGCGCCCCGGTGCGCCGGGGTGGCCCTCTACTCCTCCCGGTCCCGGGAGGGCACCATCAGAGCGACGACAAGGAGCCCGTCATGGACATCGACCAGGCCCACAGCGGCGGTGGGGGCGAGGGGGACAACCTCCCCGGCACCCCGTGGACACCGCCCCAGGACCCGCCCTCGCCCGACGGCGGCCCGCCGCCCGGAGACGGGGGACACCGGAAGTGACGCTCGCACCCGAGAGCGAGGACCGCCCCGCGACGGGGCGGTCCTTCCCGGTCGCCGACGCGTGGGTGGCGGCCTTCGACGCCGTCCCGCGCTCCCTGTTCCTGCCCGACCTGGTGTGGGCGCACGACATGGCCACCGGGACGAGCCGGCCCGTCGAGCGGACCGAGGACGAGGCCGCATGGCTGGCGGCCGCCGAAGCGGACGTCCCGGTCGTCACCCAGTGGGACGACGGCGAGCACCAGGGCGCCGAGCCCGGCACGGTGCCCACCAGCTCGGCCTCGCAGCCCTCGCTGGTCGCCTCGATGCTGGAGGACCTGCGGGTCGAGCCGGGGATGCGGGTGCTGGAGCAGGGCACCGGCACCGGATGGAACGCCGCCCTGCTGAGCCACCGCCTCGGCGACACCAACGTCACCACCATGGAGATCGACGCCCCCGTGTCCGCCCGCGCCCGCACCGCGCTGACCGCCGCCGGCTACCACCCGCACGTCGTGTGCGGGGACGGCGCCCTCGGCCACCAGGCCGGCGCGCCGTACGACCGGATCACCGCCACCTACGGCCTGCGCACCATCCCGTACACCTGGATCGAGCAGACCCGGCCCGGCGGACTGATCCTGGCGCCCTTCGGCACCCACTACTCCAACGCCGACGCACTGGTCCGCCTCACCGTCCACGGCGACGGCACCGCCTCCGGCCCGTTCCTGCAGCCGGTGGAGTTCATGAAGATGCGCTCCCAGCGCCTCACCTGGCCCCGCAACCCGGCCGAGGGCGGCACCGTCGCCGAACACACCACCACCGCCGCGCTGCCCGACCACGGCAAGTTCGACCCGTTCCCGCTCGCCGCCAGCCTGCGCCTGCGCGACATCGTCCACGCCATCCAGCCCCACGACGACGGCGCCCGCACCCTGTGGCTCTACTCCCTGACCACCCCGGCCTGGGCCGCCGCGACCTTCCGAGACGGCCAGGGCGCGCACCAGGTCCGCCAGTACGGCGGGCGCCGCCTGTGGGACGACTTCGAACACGCCCTCGCCTGGTGGCACGCCGCCGATCAGCCCGGAGTCGACCGGCTCGGACTCACCATCACCCCCGACAGCTGGCACGCCTGGCTGGACGACCCCGCACAGGAGATCTGACGGCGCGTGTCCTCCATGCCGCTTGCTCGTTGAAATGGCCGAGCGCCCCGACCAGGGCGCGCGGCTGCGCCTGCTCCTCGCTGCCCCGGGACGAACCGAACTATCCTACCTCTACACGCCCGGTCGGCCGGAGCCGACGGTGTTCGAGGTGGACGGCGTCCGCTTCGGCCTGGCGATCTGCGTCGAGGCGAACTTCCCCGAACTGTTCGCCGAGTACGAACGCCTGGACGTCGATTGTGTTCTGGTCTCCGTGATGGTCGATGACCCGGCCCGCGCCACCGTCGCCCAGGCCTACGGCACCCCTACAACTACTGGCTCGGCTACGCCGTCCCCGCCCAGTTCGCCGCGAACGCCCCCTCCGGTGTCGTCGCCCCGGCGGCCGCTGGCTCCATCGCGCCCCCGCCGACAGCCGGCCCGCCCTCGACCTCGACTCCACCGAGCCGGACATCGACATGGCCGTGCGCCTTGCCCGGCCTCGACACCGAGCACCATCTGGTCGAGCGGGCCCGCCAGCGCGCTCTCGGCCTCCTCCAGGATCGCAGCGGGCCGTTCGCCAATCCGTGGACCGCCTGGTCGCCCGATCCGGCCTGGCCGCTACCGGTCCTGCCCGACGGCGTTGACACGACGACCCTGGGCATTGCCCATTCGCACCAGCCCATCGACTGACAGACTGCTCGCATGCAGGGCAACTACTTCTCGCTCACCCGGGTCAGGCTGAGGCACTTCAAGAGCATTGCCGAGGCTGACGTTGAACTAGGGCAGCTCTTGTTGCTGGTCGGGCCGAACGGATCCGGCAAGAGCAACTTCCTCGACTCTCTCCGACTGGTGTCAGAGTCGCTGCAGACCTCTCTCGACCAAGCGCTTCGGGCTCGCGGTGGGATTGCAGAGGTTCGCAGAAGGTCACAGGGGCACCCCAACAACCTATCCATTCAACTGGAGTTCCGCGGACCTGAACATCACGGGCAGTACGGATTCACGATCGCGACAGTTCGGGGAGGCGGCTACCGGATCAGGCAGGAGTACTGCAAAGTCTGGCTTAAGTCCCGCGATGGCGAAGGTGAGCGATCCGCCGATGCCTTCTTCGAGGTCGAGAACGGAGGACTGGTAGGTCATAGCGAGCCGGTCATGCCCCCGGTGGGCGAGCAACGGTTGTACTTGGTCTCGGCTGCTGGCCTAACACCGTTCCGCCCTGTCTTCGACGGCCTCGCTGGCATCAGCGTCTTCAACCTCAACCCAGATGTCATCCGGCAACCACAGACGCCGGACTCGGGAGAGTTCCTGCTGCGGGACGGCTCCAACCTCGCGAGCGTGCTGCACCGTCTGGAGCGCACCGAGCGAGGCCGCGACGACAAGGAACGGATCGAGGCGTACCTGCAGCAGATTGTCCCTGGGATGCACACGGTCACCCGATCGAACCTCGGGAACTGGGAGACGCTGGAGTTCAAACAGGATGTCCCCGGAGCACCGCACCCGTGGCGCTTCCAGGCGCAGTCGGTTTCCGACGGGACGCTGCGCGCCTTGGGCGTACTGGTCTCCCTGTTCGCTGGGACCGGAAGCACACTCAGCACCATCGGTATCGAGGAGCCCGAAAGTGCGCTGCATCCTGCAGCGGCCGGAGTCCTGCTGGACGCACTGCGAGACGCGAGCGAACGCCGACAAGTGATCGTTACGAGCCATAGCCCAGATCTATTGGACCGCGAAGGCTTCGAACTGTCCGAGATCTGTGCAGTGAGATCGGTGGGAGGCGCAACGAAGATCGGCAAGCTGGATGCCGCTGGCGCAATGGCCCTGCGCGAGCAGCTCTACACACCGGGCGAACTCCTCCGCACCGACCAGCTGCTCCCGGAACTTTCCGCGGAGATGCCGCCCACGGAGATGCCACGATGACGACACCGGTGGTTGTAGCCCCCATCGTGGAGGGGGATGGCGAGAAGCTGGCCGTGCGCGGGCTGATCACGCGAATCGCGATGCACTTTGAGCAGCAGTGGGTCGAAGTAGCACCGCCTTTCATGCTCAACTCAGGAAAGATGCGGAAACCTGAGGAACTGGCCCGTGCCATCCGGATCCAAGCAGCACGTGTCCCGGATCGAGGCGGGGTTCTCGTCCTACGTGACGGCGACGATGACGACATCAAGTGCCCAGTCGAACTCGCCCAGAGACTCGCGCCAGACCCCACTCTCGTCACCGTTCCCGTGGAAATTGTGATAGCCAAGCACGAGTACGAAGCCTGGTTTCTCGCTGCGGCAACCTCGCTGCGGTCGCACAAGGTAGTCCGTGATGACGCCACCATCCCGGCCGATCCTGAAGCGAAGCGGGACGCGAAGGGCCAGTTGCGGACCATGATGCACGAGTCGTATAAGCCGACCCTTTACCAAGCCAGCTTCACAGACATCATGGACCTGGACGAGGCAGCGCAGAACAGCAGGTCTTTCCGCCGCATGATTAGTGCAGTGAGGAAGCTCCTGTAGGAGGTACATAGCTGGCTGGGCAACCGGTGGGGTAGGCATCTTGATGGCAGCCCCACCGCGAGGGCCGCTACCTTGATGGACCATCAAGGTAGCGGCATTGAGCCAGGTCAAGGCGATCTGTAGCTCCGTCTACCCGCACAGCCGCCCGCCCCGGGCGCCGAGCGGATGCCAGACGGGGCGGCCGGTCCGTGCTGGATGAGGTCCTCGATGCGGGCGGCGGCCGGGACGGCGACGAGCACACAGCAGCGATGACGGCTGGTGGAGTACGACGACGCGGTCCCGGTCGTGGCGACCGCGCTGGAGGTCCTGACTCACGCCGCGCGGTCACGCTGATCCGGTCATACGGTCCGTATGTGGGTGGCACGGTGTGCGCCTGGTGCGCCCGGGTACTGCCAGGCGGGCGCGGCCGCCGGACCCGCCAGCGGCCGAGGACAAGCGGGGCGGCGCGGGTGCCGGGTCAGCTGCCGATGGCCTGTTTGGTGTCTGCGAGCTGCGTCAACTCGTCTGCGGATTCGGGGGTGAGACGGTAGAAGCCTTGGAGGGAGATGGAGTGCTCGAGGCGCCCGTCGGCGATGTGCTTGAGGTTGCGGGTCTTGCCTCGGGGGTTGCGCCACGTGAGGTGGGTGAGGAGGTCGCCGGGGACGGGTGCGTCGAAGCGTACGGGTGTCGCCTCGACGTGGACGGCCTGGGCGCCGCAGCCGCCGGCGCCGAGCATCGCCCAGTCGTCGTGGCCGGGGAACGAGGGCTGGTCCCAGGACGCGGGCGCCTGCCCGCAGCACTCGCCGCGATCGCGGTCGACGATCCGCATGCGGCTCACCACGTGGACGACGCCCCGGTTGACGTGCACCGCGTACACCTCGTCACCCGGCTCTGCGCCGGACCATGCGGGCAGGGGTGTGTACGCCGCTGAAGGCGACCGGCGACCGGCGGCCGCTGGCCGGTGCGCCCGGTGAGGCGCAGGGCACGGCAGACGTCGTGGGTCTACAAGACGGTGAAGGAATCAGGCACGCCGTGATCGTAGAAAGCGGCACTGACACCGGCCGCAGTCCCGCCCGCCCGGTCGTGGGCGGTCCCGGCGCGCGCCTGTCAGGTACTGATCGTCAGTCCATTGGTCAGGTCTGGGCCTGTGCGGGGCGGATGGGGCCGGCGGCTGCGGTGGCGGCGGCCGTGAGCCGGTCGAGTGGCGTGTGGTCGCCCAGCTCGATGGCGAGCAGGGGCTCGCACGAACGTCCGGAGCTTGCGAACGGCCTGCGTGAACGACCTCACGCGCCAGCCCTCCTCACCCACCTGCAACTGCGTGAAGGTCTCCACCCACTGGTGCAAGATGGCCTCGTCGCCCGGCTGAGCCGGGCGGGCCGGTGTCATCAGACCATTTCCCGGATACAGGCCTTGCAGGTCACTTCGGCGCCCTCCTCCTGAGGCTCGTCGTCGGGGCCGACGGTGCGGCGGCAGGCCGTGACGCCGTCGGGGAAGCCGGGCGCGGGGCACGCGGCGCGTAGCAGCACCAGCTGGTCGTCGCTCAGGTCCTCGCGCGCCACGGTCCGTCCGGAGGTGGTCCGGACCTTCCCCGCCAGCAGCCCCAGGGTCCAGACCCGGACCCCGCCATCGGCGCTGACGAGCACCACCTCACCGGAGGCGGGCAGCACGTCGCGAACGGTCCACTCACCGTTCTCTAGCCGGAGCACGGCCCCGGGCCCGACCTCGACGTGGCCGTTCACCGCCGTGCACCGTCCGTCAGCGCGACGAGCGAGCCGTCCCCCAGCGGTTCGGCCAGGTCCACGCCGATCCGCCGGTGCCAGGAGGTGAAGCGCGTGCGCCCGCGCCATCACCGGGTACGGGGTCACGCGGACCAGGTCGCCGAACGGCATCGCGCCGCCGGCGAGCACCGACACCATGCGCTCCTGCAGGTCCAGCAGGTGGCTCATCGGCCGGGCCTCGGCCCGCATCGCCTCCACGGCGCCGCTCACGTGCGGCCTCCAGCCAGCCACGACGCTGTACTGCCAGCCCACCGCGCGAGCCAGCTCCGCTGCCGCCGCGAACCCCGGCCGGTCCGCGTCCTTGACCAGGTGCAGCGGCCGAACGTCCACCAGCCACCGGCCGCCCCACGTCACCACCAGGTAGTCCGGGATGTGGGTCCGCGTACGGCCCGACGCCCAATAACGGAGGCGGAACGGCTGCGACAGAACGTCCCGCACCGGGCCCGCGAAGTCCGCCGCCCGCAGGAACCTGTGCTCCTCCAGGCTCTCGAACCCGTGCAGCCGGCCAGTCGAGACCAACAGCTCCAGCCCCGGACGGTGGCCCTGCCGCGGATGCCAGCTGAACCCCCGCACCGGGCGGGTCCGCCCGACCGGCACACCCCCCAGCTCGGCCACCGGACACACCAACCCAGCCCCGTCCAGGCACCACGTCGTCGTCCAACGCCGCTTCCACCCCGGGCCGAAATCCAGGCCCGCGCGGTCAGTCGGCCCCGGCTCGTAGCGACCAGCAGGTCGTCCACCGTGCAGGCCACCGACCACACCCCCGACCCGAAGCCGGTCCCCAGCGTGCCGCTCGCGCTCATACCGCCAGAACAGCACCCAGCCAGCACCCGCTGAAGGGCAAGCTCCCCCAGACCCCACGTATGTGGGAACAATCCGACATACCCACCCTGTAGCCTGCCCTGGCCAACTACAGTGCACCGTTTGGCCAACTAGCGTGCAAAGGCACAGGCGGGTGGTCAGCGCGGTTCGGGTGCTGCCAGGCGCCGGCCGGCAGGGCTTTGGGGTCGCTGTCGCGGTGGGCGGCCTGGAGGGTGGCGATCGCGGTCAGGGCGGAGGGCGACCTGGTCGTGGCGCGGCTCGCGGACGAAGTGGTCCGGCCAGCCGGGGCGGTGCCGTCACCCAGATATCGATCCGCTCGACTTCTCCCCAGAGCAGGGAGTGGGACCAGCCTTTGGCGTCTAATCGCCTTCAACCGTCAGCATCCTAAGGTCCTCTTCATCGTCCTCAAAGCCTGAAGCGCCTTCACCCCAACCATTACCGTCTTGCTCTTGGTGCTGGTCCTGCTGCCCTTGCTGTTCCTGTTCCTGCTGTTCCTGCTGTTCCTGCTGGTCCTGTTCCTGCCGCAGCTGTTCCTGCTGGTCCTGTTCCTGCTGTTCCTGCTCCTGCCGCAGCTGCTCCTCCTGCTGTTCCGGCTCCGAGACGTTGCCGTCACTGTCAGTCGAGGTGGTGGTGACCGTCGTCTTACCTGTCGTCGGGTCGGTCATGACTGTGGTCTCGGTCGAGTTCCCGTGCCCGTCTTCGACGGTCGATGACTTCGACTGCTGGACAACGTTGCCGGACGCGTCGATGGTCTCGGTGATTTTGAGGTGCGAATTCGCCCCGGTGTCCAGATTTTGGATGTCCTCGGAGGTCACAGTTGTGGTCCCGCCCTGCGGGTCGGGGACGGCGTTGGTATCGGTCTCCGTCTGAATGCGATTGCCGTCTGCGTCGGCAGCGATGGTCTTCGTATGGGTCTGCTCTTGGAGGGTGGTGCCGGAGCCGTCCTGGATGACCATGTGTTTCTGGCTCGACCCATCGCTCCGGTTCGCCGATTCGATGGTGCGTGTCCAGCCGTCGTCACGCTGTTCTTTGACGATGGTGACGGTGTCATCGGCCCCGGTGGTGGTGGTTGTGGTGGTCACAACCACCTTGCCGGCAGGGGTGGTAGAGGTCGTCGTGGTGATTTCCGACGTCATCTTGTTCCCTCCAAAGCCACTAGTCTGGGCAGCATTGATGACCGAAATGACCGACCCATCCGCCTCTCAAAGTTCCGGAGAATTCGTGGTCATGGCTACCGGAACGGCGAGTTTGGCACCGTCCTTGATCATAGCTGGAGCTACTTTGAGCGCAGCGCCGATGACCACGAGCCGGTTAGCTGATACTTATGACCTTGTAGTTCATTACGTACTCTGACCCATGCACGCCGTGGAACGTCCTGGCATGTTCACCAGTATCAGCCTCGTTTTCGCTAAAAGGTTCGGAGCCGAGCCTGTCGTCTTGGCCGAAGGTCTCGTCATCGAAGAGGCTGACGACCGTTTGGCCGGTGAAAGGGAGCTGCAGGAACATCGAAACCTCGGTGTCTTTTGACAGCGAGAAGAAGGACTCGCCTTCGTCCGGCCACCGCTGCCTACCGTCCTGTTGCAGCTTGATTTCATCAGTGAGAGAGTCATCGGGTGTCACGCAGCGGAGCTTCTTGACCAGCAAGATTGCCATGGCTTTTCCCTTCTGCTCTAGTTCCAGGGGCCACCACCTGGGTAGCGGCGCAAATGGAGTAATGGACGTCGCGGTTGTAGGAGACGACCTCGGAGAGGCTTGTCGCCGTCGTAGTGCTATACCCCCAAGTACGGGCTGCCAACGATTGGAGCCCTGCTGGGCCTTAATCAGTCTTCCGTTTACTCTCCGGTCGGCCAAGAGGCAGAAATACCCAGGTAATTTCACGCCCTCGCGCACCGCCTCCGACAGAACCTCGTCATGGTCGCGCGGCACATAGCCGGACAGCGCCTGCACCGACCGGGCGGAGCCGGCCGGGGAGCGGGCAGCGGAAGGATGGACCTCCAGATCGTGCGGCTCCCAATCCCCGATCGGCCTGCCCAGCCCCTCGTCCCGCGCGGGAGCTCGTGCCGGCACTGTACCGGCGTCGTCGGCCGCGGCCCGGCGCAGCTCCAGCAGTTCCTCGTCCGGCAGGCCGAGCACGCGGGCCATAGCTGAGACCGTGGGAGCTGTCGGCACCCGCTCGCCGGGGCCCCTCGGGGGCTGGTGAGTGGCCGTCAAGGTGCCCCTGAGGACCTCCGGCACCAGGGTGGAGCTCCCGGTGAACCTCCCGGTGAGGCACCAACCGGCCAACGTCTCTGTTCCCCCAGGTCAGCGCCCGTTCTCCAGTAGCGTGAAAACCCTGGCAACCCGGCCTCCTTCCTTCCTTCCTTCCTTCCCGCCCTGTCTTTGTGGTTGGCGGTGGACGGGGCAGGCGCAGCGGGCTTCTGCGCCTGCGGCGGGCCGGGTGTTCTTCCCGGCGTCCGGCTGAGCCGGCCGCAGGCCGATCGGCGGCCGCCAGGCCCAGCGTGCCGGGCCCGTGGCTGCTGCCAGCGCAGGGCACCGCAACTTCCGACCACTGCTCGCTGTCCATGAGTTCTGAGCCCGGATCCACCGGGCTGATTTCGGGTGATGGTTTCGGTGCTTCTGTCGGGGTGACCGGCTGGAGGGCGTGGGGTGTCCGCTGGTCTGCCCAGCTCTTCCACGTTTGCTCCGGTTGGGCCCTGGCGGGCGGGGTGGTCGGGTCTGCGATCAGCCCGGTGGTGCGTGGGCGGTGTCGAACAGGTCGGTGAAGGCGTGCTGCCAGGGCCATCGGTCGGGCAGGTGGAGTGTTGCCCGACGGGCTGAACGGGCCAGCCGAGCGGGGACGTTGACCAGGTGGGCCCGCAGGGTGGCGGTGGTCGCCCGGGCGTGGAAGGAGCCGGCGAGGCTGCCGGCGGCCCGCAGCAGGTTGTGGGCGATCGCCCACAGGGTCAGCCAGGCGGCGTTGGCCTGGAAGTTGCCGGAGGGCAGGTGGGCCAGGGCCGATCCCTTGCCGTCCGCGATGACCTGCTCGATCACGGCGTGCTGGCGGTGCTGCAGCTCGGCCTGGAGCATCTCGAACGGGTTGTCGGTGAACACCGGGTGGTAGCGCCAGGCCGCGAAAAGCTCGCCCTGCCCGGCTGTGACCTCGGTGTTCAGGCGGCGGACGCGGCGCACGACCAGGCGCGCGGTGACGTGCTCGGCCTTCTTGCGGCCGGTGAACGCGGTGTAGGTGGTCTCGGCGACCTCGGCGTCGGAGACCAGCTCGCCGGTGTCGGGGTCCACGAACGCGTCCGGGTAGCGGATCGCCGTCCACGCGGCCTCGTCGATGGCGCTGATCGCGGCGGCGACGTGCGGGTTCATCCGCACGGTCACGGAGAATCGGGCGTTCGCCCGGCGGCAGGCGGCCACGACGTCGGCGTTGTAGAACTGGCTGTCCGCGCGGACGATCACCGTGCCGCTCGCGCCGGCCTGCCGGGTGGCCGCGAGGGCCTCGGCGGTGAAGGGCCCGGCTCCGCGGGCGTCGGCCGCTTTGCCCCGCCGCAGCCGGACCGCCGCGATCACCGGGCGGGCCGACGGGGTGGAGAGGGTGGCGAGGATCGGGTGCAGGGTGCGTACGCCCTTGAACCGGCCGACCTCGGCGCCCTGCTTGGCCCGGCCGTAGACGCGTCGGTGGGTGGGGTCGATGTCCACGAACGCCACCCGGTCGACGTCGGGCAGCAGGGGGGTGGTCCGGGCCAGGCGGGCGAGGAAGTCCCGGTGCACCGAATGGAGTTGGCGGTTGTGCCCGTGGGTGAAGGCGTGCAGGAAGGTGCCCAGGGTGGACGGCGCTCGCACCCCGCCGAACAGTCGGCCCACCGCGCCGTGCCGGAGCCGGTCGGTGTCGTCGATCGAGTCGGCCCCGGCGCACATCGCCGCGACCAGCGTCATCACCTTCGCACCCGGATGGGCACCGGCACCGCTGCCGGTGCCTTCGATGCGCAACCTGTCGCCGACCAGGGCGGGCAGGCCGGCGCGCTCGGCCAGGCGGACCAGTGGGACCAGCCCCGCGTCCGCGATCAGATTCGACTCGTCGAACACGACGGAGACGGCCGGGACAGCGTGAGATGATTGCACTTACGAGATGCCTTGCTGATTGTGCGTGGTGGAGCCTAGAGAACTCCCATCATCGCAGGTCGCAAGGCATCTCTTCGTTCTGCGGAACCTCCCCGACAGCGATCGCCCGGTGGATTCGGGCTGAGACTCCGGCACAGCTTCAGCCTGATTCCACTGGACGGCTCGTGCGGAGGTGTGTCGGGCTGCACCGAAGTGTGCTGACCAGGGACCCGGGCAGCCGGGTGTACTGCAGACGGGCCGCATGACACGGAAGGATGAGAAGTGGTTGGCGAAGCCGCACGCATGTCCGGCGAGCCAGAGCGAGCTGCGCCGCGTCGACGGCCTGGTTCAACTCCGCGCCTGCCGCCTCACGAGGGCCCAGCACTTCAGCCAGCAGGCCCGATCAAAGGCACCGCGAGCGCCGAGACGGCGCCCCCAACCTCGTCGCAACCCGGCTCGCTCCATCTACCCTCGCCCCGGTCACTCCCGGCAGGCGGGACTTTCGGCGACGCACGGGACGGTGGTTCACGAGTGGCGACGTGAGCAGAGCCAGGACGGGATACCGCGCTCAGGGCCACAAGGATCGGGAGGCAGGACGAGAGGGCGTCTATTGAAGTTGAATTCGTGATGTCGGTCTGAAGGTGGTCAGCCGTCCATGATCAGGCCGGTGGAGGCGAGGCACCCGTCGATGAGGTGGGGTCGGTACTGGATCTGCTTCAGGCTGCGCCTGACGGCTCGGGCCAGCTGGTCGAGGTTCGCGGCGGCGAGGTTGCCGATGGTGCGCTTGACCAGCGCCCAGATGCCCTCTTGTGGGTTGAGGTCCGGTGCATACGAGGGGAGCTGGAAGACGGTCAGCCAGTCCTTGCTCGCCTGGACGAACTCCTGCATCGGCGGCATCAGGTGGGCACGCAGGTTGTCCCACACGAGCACGATCGGGCCGCCGAGCTGGATGTGCGCGCGGATGAGCAGGTCCCGGTAGTCCTGCCAGGTCAGGCCCTTCTTCTCACCCTTGCGGCCACGGTAGACGTGGAAGCTGTAGAACATCCGGGACCGCTGACCGGGCTTGTAGCAGCTCAGCCCCGCCATGGAGACCCGGCCGGCGCCCCGACCACGCACCCGCACAACAGGGGTGCAGCCGAGCCTGCCCCAGGTCCTGGCACGCGGCGGCCTCATCGACTGCCCGGCCTCGTCCTCAAAGACGAGCCAGGCCCCGCGGGCCGCCGCGGCGCTTTTACCCGCGGCCACGTGTCCTTCTTCCACAACTCAACGGCCGCATCGTCGCGCTCGATCGCCCGGCGAGCCGGCTGCTGCCAGGACCAGCCGTGCCGCTTGAGCAGGACCCACGTGCCCTCCACGGTGTAGGAGACGTGGAACAGCCGGCCGATCAACGTCTTCACCCGTGCCAGAGTCCACCGCTGGTCCTCCCAGCCGTGGGCCAGCGGCCCACGCTCCAACTCCCGCTCCAGCCGCGCGATCTGGGAATCGGACAGCTTCGGGCGACCGGGCGAGCCCTTCGAGGCGACTCCCGCTGCACCGCCCTCGCGCCACTGCCGGCGCCAGCGCTCCACCGAACGCACGCTCACCCGCAGCGCGGCCGCGATCTCCCGGTTCTTCTCGCCGCCCTCGAAGCGTTCCACGGCCTGCCGCCGGATCCGCTCCCGCGCGGCCCTCTCCGCGTCGGTCAAACCGCCGCCCTGTGCATACCTCACAGCACACAACTACCGGGACCGACCCTCCACCGGCAGGCGAACGCTACTGCTTCACCCATCCGAGCGACATCACGAATTCAACTTCAGTAGCACACTAAAGTGAGACCCCAAACAAACAACTTGACGTGCGGTGCCGCGCACCGCACCTGCTGGCTCATCCGGGCACGGCTCTCGGGGGTGGGTGAAGGGCTTAGTCCGCGCGTCCGTTTGCCCGGGGTTAGCCCGAGGAGCCCTGATGGAGCAGTGGGAAGAGCTGTCTGCTGAGGTGTGGAGCCGGCTACGGCGCATCACTGGTCGCGAAGATCTACCCCTTGTACTCGAACCCAGGGCCGTGGAGCAGGTCACGGAGCTGACTACGCTCCTCGCCAGCCCGAATATAAGCGTTCAAGTCTCCATAGACATCCGGTACCTGCTGGGTTGGATGCACTATTACCGATCCGAGGCGCTTCCACCAGGCGATGATGTGCAGGACCGCAACGCTGCACTCGAGATGCTTACCCCCATCTTCATAAGCCATCCCGAGGCAGTGGCCCCTATGCCTAAGGAGCTTTTACCCGCACTGGCGGCGCGGGCAGCACCTGCCGCAATCGACTTGCTACGCCGGGCAGAGGGATCCTCTGATCCGGATGTGCATGATTCGGCGGTAGGATTGTGGCGTCGCATGGCCGATGCCATTCCTGCTGCGAATCCCGTTTATCCCGCCATTCAGTCGAATATAGGCTATGCGTTGAGATCTCGCTTCGCGCGCTTCGGAGAACGAGAAGATCTCGAAGATGCGATGCATGCCGGGCGGGCCGCGGTGGATGCGACTGGATCCGAAGACCCCGATCGTGCTTTGCGTCTGTCGAATTTCGGAGCGATGCTGGGGGACCGGTTCGAGCGTTTTGGGGAACGGCAGGACCTTGACGATGCGCTCAGTGTGCTTCGGTTGGCGGCAGCAGTAGACGCCTCCGCACCCCAAGACAACAATCGCACTATCAACATACTTGCCAATCTCGGGCACCTTCGGCGAACACGTTTCGATCGATTCGGGAGCTGGCGCGACATTGACGATGCCATCAGTTCCTTTCGAGCGGCGGGAGCGGTGGGTGCCACCACCCATGAGGCCCCCGACCGCGACGCGGAAGTAATTTCTGATCTCGCCTATCTGCTTAGTTCTCGGTACGTGCGCATGGGAGGAAGACGAGATCTTGACGAGGCGATCGAATTGGTTCGGGCAGCCCTTTTGGCGACCCCTGCCGAAGATCCCGAACGACTCGCGCACTTGTCTGATCTCGAGATGATGCTGGGCCTTCGGTTTGCGCGCTATTTGGCTCCGGAGGACCTTGACGGTGCGGTGGAGGCCGGGCGTGAGTTGGTGGAATCCATTCCCGCCGAGTCGGTCAACCGAGCGAGCAGCCTGACGTCCCTCGGGGTCACGCTGGCGTTCCGGTTTGGGCAGTACGGCGAAAAGGAAGACCTCGACCAGGCGATTAATCTGGAGTGGGACGCTCTGAGGCTGCGCCCTGATGATGCTTTTCTGGTGGCTAATATCCTATCGAATCTCGGGTTGGCACTCAGAATCCGGTTCGAAGAATTTGGAGACCTGGACGATCTGGAGGAGGCGATTTATGCGCTGCGGGCGGCGACGAGGTTAGTGCCTGTCGAAGATCCTGATTATGCCAGCCTCTGCTTCAATCTCGGGATTGCTCTGCAAATACGGTATGAGCGCCAGGGGGAAGTCGCCGACCTTCAGGATGCCGCGTCGCAGTACGTGGCGGCGGCGAATGTGGAGCTTGCGAGGCCGAATACCCGTATTAAGGCAGCTCGGGCTGCCGCTGTGTTGAACGCGGAGTGGGATCCTCATGAAATGTCTGAGGTGCTGGAGACCGCAGTGAGGTTGCTGCCCGAAGTTGCCTCACCGAAGATCGAGTCTGGAGACCGGAATTACATACTCGGTCTATTTACGGGGGTGGCGTCCGACGCCGCCGCCCTGGCCTTGTCAGACACTCAAATCCCTGAATCTCAACGCGCTGCGCGTGCCCTGAGACTCTTGGAAGGTGGGCGCGCGGTGCTGCTCAGTCAGGCATTGGACACTCGCAGTGACATCACCGATTTGCGGGAGCAACAGCCTCGGCTTGCACAGCGGTACATCGAGTTGCGCGATCTGCTTGACCAATCTTCGGATGCCGGCATAGACCGTCATGTCGCTGTCGGGGATTTTCATGCCGTACTCGACGAGATCCGCAGTCTACCTGGGTTCGCGTCTTTCGCCCGTATGCCTTCTATAGAGGAATGGCTTCCCCAAGCTGCTTCTGGACCAGTGGTTTCCTTCAGCGTCAGCCCCTTTCGAAGTGACGCAATGCTGATGACCACTAACGGAATTACTTCCGTCAATCTGCCTCTCCTCGACATTGACACGTTGAAGGGTCAGGTCAAGACTTTTCATGAGGCGCTGGGCATGACCGGCGACACCAATGCTTCATTCTCAGATCGCAAACGGGCCCAAGGCATGGTCCGCGAGATGCTTGTCTGGTTGTGGGAAGCGGCAGCTGAACCAGTTCTTGATGCACTCGGCTATCGCGGCCCACCCTCAGATGACTGGCCGCGGGTGTGGTGGGCAACTGGTGGTCTTCTTGGCCTGCTGCCCTTGCACGCAGCGGGGCACCATGGCCCTGGATTAGCCGGGGAGTCGGTCATGGACCGGGTCGTTTCTTCCTATACTCCGACCATCCGCGCCCTGGACTATGCTCGGCGGCAATACACGGCTGCCTCCCAGACTTCAGCCGCCACTGATGATGTCCGGTCACTTGTGGTCGCCATGCCCACCACGCCTGGCCAACGGGCTCTGCCTTTCGCAGCCGAAGAAGCAGCCCTGCTGGCCAGCCGCCTTCCCTCTCCAGCGCTGCTGGTGGAGCCTGACCACTACTCGGTTGATGGCGCGGATAAGGCCGCGTTCGAAGCCCCGACCCTGTCCGCGGTGCTTGATGAGTTGCCGCGCTGCGCGATCGCGCACTTTGCCTGCCACGGCGCCCATGACACAGCCGACCCTTCCCGCAGCTATTTACTGCTGCATGACCACGCCACCGCTCCTCTGACCATTGCAAGTCTCGCGCCTGTCCGACTAGAACGCGCCCGACTGGCCTACCTGTCCGCCTGTCGAACTGCTTTCCACGGCACCGAAATGTATGACGAAGCCGTCCATTTGGCTGCAGCCTTTCAGCTCGCAGGATTCCCGCACGTTATAGCCGCTCTCTGGGAAATCTACGACCCCATTGCTATTACTATCGCGGAGTCGTTCTATGATCAGATTCGCACCAGCAGCACGGCACTGGAGCCCAGCCGCGCGGCCGTAGCCCTGCATCATGCCATACGAGCGCTTCGCGATAAGCACCCCAATCTTCCCTCCCTTTGGGCCTCCTACATCCACGCCGGCGCCTGAATCCCCAAGGCAAGGCGATGTGTGATGGGCAGGTGATGTCCGTGATCACTTGCGATTGCTTCATTCCTGAAGGCAACGCCAACGACCCGGACATCACCGTCCGGTTGCTATGTCGGGGGCGGCGCGGCTGGTGGTGGCGGGGCGAGGTGATTGGTGAGGGTATTGCCGATCTCGGAGGTTGCGGGGCCAGCATGGGGCAGGTGGAGTTGCTTTGCGAGATCGAGGACGTGTAGGCGGGCGGCAGCATCGATGAGCTGGGCGTAAGTGTCGGCTGCGGTGCGGGTCTGGCGCCAGGCCGTCACAGCAAGAGTGGCGGCGACGACCAACGCAGGCCACCACCAGACAGTAAGTGGGGCGTAGAGCACGGCCCAACCTGCCAGGGTCGTGGCGCGGGTCAAACTGGTGCGGGCATTGGTGATTTCGGTGCGGACCTCCTCCTCCACGCTGAGCCAGAGCGACGGCCAGGCCCACGTCAGGTCCAGGCCGAGCCCCTCCCGCAGGCGGACAGAGACGGAGTGGATACGGTCGCCGCTCCAGGTCGGACGGTCTGGGCGAGTCTCGGCGATGCGTGCGAGTTCGCGATAGGCGACGTCCCGCGCTGTGCGATCCGCATGGGTGTGAGCTGCTCCGGCTTTCGTGGAGTCCCTGATGTCTGGGTTTGTTACGATCCAGGCGTAAGGAGAACCACGAGCAATGCCAGCACCACGCAAGTACCCCGATGAACTCCGCGAACGTGCCGTACGCGAGGTCCGCTCGACTGGCCGTCCCGTCGCTCACGTGGCCCGTGACCTGGGCATCCACAAGGAGGCCCTGCGGTCCTGGGTCCGCCAGGCCGAGGCCGACGCCGGAGAGCGCGACGACCGTCTCACCACCGTCGAGCTCGACGAGCTGAAGGAACTCCGCAAGGAAGTCGCCGAGTTGAGGCGGGCCAACGAAATTCTCAAAGCCGCCAGCGTGTTTTTTGCCCAGGAGATCGACCGTCCCCGGACGAGGCCGAGCAGGTGATCGACCACCTGCGTGACGGCTTCGGGGTCGATCCCGTATGCCGGGTGCTGGACCTGTCGCCCTCGACGTACTTCGCCCGCAAGACGCGCCCGAAATCGGCCCGGCAGCTCCGGGATGAAGAGCTGATTGCGCTGGTCACAGCGGTGTGGGAGGACTCCGGTCGCACCTACGGCGCCCGCCGCATCACTCGCGCGCTGGTCCGGGCCGGGCACGAGGTGGCGCGCTGCACCGTCGAGCGGCTGATGCGCGAGCTCGGCATCGAGGGCGTCATCCGCGGCCGGCGGCGCCGTACCACGATCCCGGAGCCGGCCGCGCCTCGCCCGCCGGACCTGGTCAACCGCCGGTTCACCGCCGATCGCCCGAACCAGCTGTGGCTGGCCGACCTCACCTACGTGCGGACCTGGTCGGGCTGGGTCTACGTGGCGTTCGTCCTGGACGCGCACTCGCGCCGGATCGTGGGGTGGCAGATCGCCGACCACATGCGCACCGACCTGCCGCTGGACGCGCTGGAGATGGCGCTGTGGCGACAGAAGATCAAGAAGGACGCCGAACTCATTCACCACAGCGACCGCGGGTCGCAAGGTGGATTCAACTGGTCGTCGCAACACCCTGATCTCGGAGGGGTGCGGCGTGGCCACAGCGGACTGGCGTTTGAAGACCAGCGATGTTCCGGAGGGGCGGCGTCGGCAGTGGCGCGCTGACCGTGCGTTGCGGCCGGCGATGCGTTCGCCGGGACGGCCTGATCCGTCTCGGGTCGTGCAGCGCCAGTTCTGGCGCCTGATCGCCACGGGGGTCACGACGGTGGAGGCGTCACTGGCGGTCGGCGTGTCGTGGCCGGTGGGTGCGAGGTGGTTTCGTCACGCTGGCGGCATGCCTCCGATCTCGTTGGCCGAGCCCTCGGGCCGGTACCTCACGTTCGAGGAGCGCGAGGAGATCGCGATCCTCAGGGCGATGAGCAAGGGCGTGCGCGAGATCGCCCGCGCCCTGGGGCGTGACCCGGGGACAATCTCTCGCGAACTGCGCCGCAACGCCGCCACGCGCGGCGGCAAGCAGGAGTACCGCGCGACGGTCGCCCAGTGGAAGGCTCAGCAGGCGGCCAAGCGTCCGAAGAGCGCGAAGCTCCTGGGCAACGACCGGTTGCGTGAGTACGTGCAGGAGAGGCTCTCGGGGAACGTTCACCGGCCTGACGGGACGGTCGTCGCGGGGCCGCAGACGCCTCCGTGGAAGGGGCTGAACAAGCCGCACCGGCAGGACAGGCGGTGGGCGACAGCATGGAGCCCGGAACAGATCTCGCACCGGTTGAAGGCCGACTTCCCCGAGGATGAGTCCATGCGCATCAGCCATGAGGCGATCTACCAGTCGCTGTTCATCGAGGGCCGTGGTGCGCTCAAGCGGGAGCTGGTCGCCTGCCTACGCACCGGGCGGGCACTTCGAGAGCCTCGGTCGAGGTCACGGAACAAGCCGCAAGGGCATGTCACTGCGGATGTCGTCCTCAGTGAACGTCCTGCAGAGGCCGGGGACCGCGCGGTCCCGGGGCATTGGGAAGGCGATCGTGCGACACGAAGCTGCACGAGTTTGAGTGGACTGACCGATTGGAGGGGCGGCTGATGAGGCCGTAATTGCAGTCACGGGTCCGTGTCCGTATGACCCGTCCCCACCCTTGACGTGCGATGCCGGTAACGGCGTGGTGCGAAGCTCAGGGGAAAGCCCAAGGACTTCCGTTCCATCCGGAAGTTACCGGCAAGGGGAAGACCGGACGGGTGAACGCAAGTGAACTCTCGTTGATGCCTCGTGATCCCAAGCCCCGCCGATGGAAAGCACCAGCGGGGTGCATGGCTGGCCGCTGAGAAGCGGCAGGCGCTGGCCGGTAGAGGTCACTCCGGCCAGGTGGACACCGCCGCCTCGGGGTAAAGAGAGCACCCACCCCGGTCGTATCTCACTCGTGTGGAACGTGGAAACCCCGTTGGGGTCCGAGCCTGCGTGGCTCGGTCGGCCGACCGTGAGGAAGGCTCAACTCCCCAGCGGGAACAGGATGGCCCAAGAAGCCAATGCCGGAAGCCGAAAGGAAACGGGAACCCGGGGCAGCATGATCGGCCTCTCCGTCGATCGCCTCGCATAACCGTCCGGATACAGGCTGCTGCCTGGACCCGAAAGGGTGCTGACGTGGGCCGGGTGAGCCTGTGCGGACTCACTGGACGAAGACGACGGAACCGAGGGACAAGTTGGACACCAACACGGATGCGGACGGAGCGGTCCAGACCGTCCCGGCTGCTGCCGCGACGGTGAACGGACCTGAGGGCGAAGGCCTGGACTGGGCGTCGGTCAACTGGCGCCGCGCCGAGGAGGACGTACGGCGTCTGCGGCAGAGAATCTTCACGGCATCGCAGGCAGGGGACCTGAAGAAGGTCCGCAACTTGCAGAAGCTGATGCTCCGGTCCCGTTCGAACACGCTCTTGAGTGTGCGGCGGGTCACGGAGATCAACGCAGGACGCGCGACGGCGGGAGTCGACGGGAAGGTGGTACTGCTTCCCCAGTCGAAGGCCGCGCTGGCCCACTGGGTCCAGCACCGGGCCCGACCCTGGACTCCCCAGCCCGTCAAGCGGGTGTTCATCCCGAAACCAGGGACCACGAAGAAGCGCGGCCTCGGGATTCCCGTGATCGTCGACCGGTGCCTTCAAGCTGTGGCACTGGGCGCACTGGAACCCGAGTGGGAAGCGCGGTTCGAGCCGAAGTCGTACGGCTTCCGGCCCGGCCGCGGCTGTCACGACGCGATCGGGGCCATCTACTCCACGCTCAACGGGAAGAACCCGCAGCGTGTGTGGGTGCTCGACGCGGACCTGACGGCGGCGTTCGACCGTATCGACCACGCCCGGCTGATGGCCGCGCTCGGCACCTTCCCCGCCCGGGGACTGGTCCGGCAGTGGCTGAAGGCCGGGGTCGTGGACAAAGGTCGGTTCGCCCCGACCGAGGAGGGAACTCCGCAGGGCGGGGTGATCAGCCCGTTGCTCTTCAACGTGGCCCTGCACGGGATGGAGGAAGCCGCAGGGGTCCGCTACTTCACCGCCGGCCGAGACGCCGGCAGTGCGCAGAGCGGAAGCCCCGTGCTGGTGCGGTACGCAGACGACTTTGTCGCGATATGCACCAGCCGTGAGCAGGCCGAACTGGTCAAGGAACGGCTGGCCGCATGGCTGACGCCCAGAGGACTCGCCTTCCACGAGGACAAGACACGCATCGTCCACGCGGAGAGCGGGTTCGACTTCCTGGGGTTCAACGTCCGCCGGTATCACGGCAAACTGCTGATCAAGCCGAGCACAGCGGCGCAACGACGGATCCGGGAACAGCTGCACGCCGAGATGTTGGCCCTGCGAGGGGCCAACGCTGCGGCCGTGCTCAAGAAGATCAACCCCATCGTGCGGGGCTGGTCGGCCTACTACCGGACGGTGGTGTCCAGCGAGGTCTTCACGGCGCTGGACAACTACATGTGGACGCTCGCCTACAAGTGGGCCAAGCACAGCCACCCGAACAAGCCGAAGCACTGGGTCTCCAGCAAGTACTTCGGCCGGTTCAACAAGTCCAGGAAGGACCGGTGGGTGTTCGGCGACCGCGACAGCGGCGCCTACCTACTCAAGTTCTCCTGGACGAAGATCGTCCGGCACCAGTTGGTCAAGGGCAGGGCGTCTCCGGATGACCCTGCCCTGGAGCCGTACTGGGCCGAGCGGCGCCGCAAGGGACCACCTCTGCCGGTGGACGGTATGACCATGCGCCTGCTTCAGGCCCAGCACGGTCGCTGCCCAGCCTGCGGAGGGCTCCTGCTGCACGCCGACCACCCGCCGCGAAGCCCCCAGGAGTGGGAGACGTGGCGGGCCGTCATCAGGAAGGCGATCTCCAAGCAGTACGTCGCGTTCCTGGGCGGGAGCACGCCGGGCGATCAACGAATCCGTCTCCTCCACACCCAGTGTCAACGGCGGAACGGAGCCGCCGAGCCGACACGTCCCGCACCTTCGCCTGCCCGCGAGCCCACGGGGCTTGCTTGAGCCGTGTGCGGTGAAAGCTGCTTGCACGGTTCTGAGGGGGCCGGGGTCCCAGTAATGGGCCCCGGCTACCCGACTGATCATTGGGACGGGCCGGTCCGCGATCGGCACGCTCGTCGAGCGCAGCAGCCGATCTGCACTCCTGGTGCATCTACCGAGGATGGAGGGCTGGGGCGAGGTGCCACCTGTGAAGAACGGGCCGCCGTTGGGCGGTTACGGCGCCGTCGCGATGAACACTGCTCTGACCGAGTCGATGACGAAGCTACCCGAGCAGCTCCGCAAAACCCTGACCTGGGACCGCGGGAAGGAACTTTCCGGGCATGCCCAGTTCGCGCTCGAGACAGGGACGAAGGTGTTCTTCGCCGATCCGCACTCGCCCTGGCAGCGACCCACAAACGAGAACACGAACGGGCTGCTGCGTCAGTACTTCCCGAAGGGCACGGACCTGTCCCGGTGGTCCGCCGGGGACCTCGAAGCCGTCGCCCTGGCGATCAATAACCGACCCCGCAAGATCCTTGGCTGGAAGACCCCGGCCGAGGTCTTCGAGGAGCAGCTACGCTCACTACAACAGCCCGGTGTTGCAACGACCGGTTGAACTCACCCAATACGTGTCCATTCGCTACACGGAGCGACTGGCCGAGGTCGGCGCCTCAGCGTCGGTCGGGTCTGTCGCGGACTCGTACGACAATGCGATGGCAGAAGCCCTGAACGGCACATTCAAGGCCGAACTGATCGAACATCAGGGGCCGTGGCGGGACTTCGACGAGGTCGAGCGGGCCCTCTTCCAGTGGGTCGCGTGGTACAACGGTGAACGACTCCACTCCGCCCTGGGCTACGTCCCGCCCGACGAGTACGAGCAGGCGTACTGGACCGGCGTGGAGGCAGTCCCGCAGACCGCTTGATCACACGATCGCGGACTCCACGAAACTCGGGGCAGTTCACCCAGGTCAAGGCCTCGATGCCGGTCCCTGCCTGGCTGGAGGGCCGGGGCGGACGCCCCGAGGCCCACTGCCACCGTGAGATGGTCGACGCAGTGCGCTACCTCGTCGACAACGGCGCGAAGTGGCGGGCGATGCCCGTCGACCTGCCCGCCCCGCGCAAGGTCTACGACTTCTTCCGCCGCTGGTCGCGCCACGGATACGTGCGCGAGCTCTACCAGCGGCTACGTCGCCTGCAGCGCGAGCGAGAGGGCCGGGCGGCCGAGCCGAGAGCGGGCATCATGGACGCGCAGTCGGTGGACGGCTCGGACACCTGCCCCACCGCCACGCGCGGGATCGACGGCAACAAGCGGCGCGACGGCCGCAAGCGCCACATCCTGACCGACACGGGCGGCCTGCTGCTGGAGGTCACCGTCACCCCCGCGAACGTGCACGACTCGGTGGCCGCCCCGGAACAGATCGACGCGTTCATGGCCGAGCCCGGACGCCTGCTCAAACTGGTCTGGGCGGACACCGCCTACCAGGGCCCGGCACTGGCGGAGGCGTTCGCGGCGCACGGATTGCGGGTCGAGGTGGTCAAGCGGCCGGACGGGACCAGGGGATTCGTGGTGCTCGCGCGCCGGTGGGCGGTCGAGCGCACGCTGGGCTGGCTCTCCCGGGCCCGCCGTCTGAACCGCGACCACGAGCGCCGGCCCGACCACCACGTGCAGATGGTGTGGTGGGCCGGCCTGATCACCCTGACGCGGAGGCTGGCGAAAGAGCGTCTGCACTGGCCGGAATTCCGGCCTGAGCGACTGGACCCGCGGCCGGCCTGAACAGGCCCCGCTCGCGCAGGAGCCAGCCGCGCGCCTGGAGCGCATAGGCACGATGACGCACCTTCTCGACCTCGTTCAACCGTGCCGCGTCCCGGCCCAGCGCCCGGGTCAGCTCCTGCACCGTCACCGGCCCCGGCGCGGCCAGGGCCGTCTCGAAGACCTTCCGGTAGGCCCCGCACAGCGCATCGGCGCCCAGCCCCGTCCGCCAGACCGGCGGCCGCGCGTCATAGCCCTCCCGCAGCACCGGGCCCGTCGGCACCGCCCCGGCCACACGCACAGGCTCCTCCACCACGGTCGGCGCTGGTGACGCCCCGTCACCCTCCCGGGCCGGCACCGTCCCCTCGGCGAACATGAGCGCCACCTCCTCACGGGCGATCCGCGCATGCTCCAGCCGCTGCCGGGCCGCCTCCGCCTGCACCTCGGCCTCCCGCAGCATCTCCAGCCAGGACTCCAGATCCTCCCGGGCCCGCGCCTCCCGGACTTCCAGCAATGCGATCACCGACGGCACCCCACACCTCCACGACCAGGCCAACCCTCCGCTGGCTGCCCGCAGCCGGCCACCCCGACACCACGACCACCCGAAAGGCGCTGGTCATCGAGCTACAGACCGGTTCACCACCACGCACTCAAAGTCCTGATGATCTTGCATCTGTCCTGGTCACGGGATGTCGAGGAGGTCAAGGGGGCGGGTGAAGGGCTCGTAGGAGACGTGGCGGAGGCCGGCGGTGATGCTGGCGTGGCCGTGGTCGCGGAGGGTGTTGATCGCCAGGTTGCGCAGGGTGGCCATGTTCTCCGGGCCGTGGCCGGTGCGGACCTGGGAGGCGTCCTCGCCGAACGCGGTGTCGCGTACGAAGTGGAGCCTGTTTTCGATGGTCCACTGCGAGCGGGCGAGTTCGCCGATCCGCTTTGGTGAGGCCTGCAGGTGGGACAGGTTGGTGAGCGCGTAGACGGTCTGTCTGGTCCGTTTCCCGCTCTTGAGGTCGGTGCGGTAGCGGGTGATCTTCGCGGCCTGGACGGCGTAGGGGAAGTCCAGCCCCAGGTCGGTGACGGTCAGCATGCGTGTCACCCTGGTCTCGCGGCGGCCGTGTCCGGATCCGCGCTGGTAGTGCCGGGCGGTGACCCGGGTCCAGGGCAGTGAGCGCAGCGCGCGCTGCAGGCCGGGCTGGTTGGCCTTCACCACCAGCAGGTAGTGGGCCTCCTTCTCCTCGACCAGGAAGCGGGCGTGGGCGCGCTGGGTGTGCAGTGCGTCGGCGGTCACGACCACCCCGGCCAGGTCGAACGGCTCCAGCAGGGTGGCGAAGCAGGTGATTTCGTTCGGTGTGTCCTGAATACGTAGAGGAGCTGGTTGTAGGAAAGCTGCCTTGAAGTAATGCTGTACGGAAGATGAAGGTGATTGGCCCTTCGGAGCCGCCCTGCGGGGGGAGGCTTCAAACCACCTCATGCCGCGTTAGTTGAAGACTGTCGTGGTGAGCGATTGAGGAAAAGGCGCCGTAAGAGGCGTCAGGTGGGGATCCGGAAGACGAACGCAAGTGAATCGTTGCTGAAGTGTCGAAAGATCTTAGACGACATCAAAACCGGGACGTCGAATGAGGCCCGGGATGAGCCTGGCGGGTGCCCGTCTATTGGCCAGGCGGTGTCCGGCATGAAGACGACGTGAGCCTGATCTGCCGCTTCCGTACGGAACAGGAGAAGGCGCTCCTCGGCACTGTCCACCCTGGTAGGGGCGGCGAAAGGGAGTGTCCCAAGCGGCTGAAACCGTGAGGGATCGAGTACCGACACGAGGTGCGCCGGCGGACCGGCTCGTAGTAGTGATGAAACCTCTGTAATGGAGGTGGAGCGAAGGGGTCGGGCTATTCGTGACGTTGTGTATCTAGGCAACCGGATGCTCTCCGGGAGGAACTATATGGACACGTTGAAGTCATCGGCCAAGCCGTTTGATATCTCGAAGCGGGAGGTGTGGGAGGCATACGAGGGAGTGAAGGTGAACAAAGGTGCACCAGGTGTGGACAGGCAGTCCATCGAGGACTTCGAGAAGGATCTGAAGAACAATCTGTACAAGATCTGGAATCGCATGTCGTCAGGGACGTACTTTCCGCCTCCGGTGCGCGCGGTGGAGATCCCCAAGTCGTCGCCGGGCGGCGGCGTGAGGATCTTGGGCGTGCCCACGGTGGCCGACAGAGTCGCCCAGACCGTGGTGGCCAGGCACCTCATGGACCGGGTCGAGCCCGTGTTCCATGAGGATTCCTACGGCTACCGGCCTGGGCGGTCGGCGCTGGAGGCGGTGGAGCGCTGCCGGGAACGCTGCTGGAGGAAGGAATGGGTGGTCGAGCTCGACATCGAGAAGTTCTTCGACAGCGTCCGGTGGGACCTCATCGTCAAGGCCGTGGAAGCGCACACCGACGCCGTCTGGGTGATTCTGTATGTCAAGCGGTGGCTCCAAGCGCCGCTGCAACTGCCCGACGGCACCTTGCAGAAGCGCGACCGTGGAACCCCGCAGGGCTCAGCGGTCTCGCCCGTGCTCGCGAACCTGTTCATGCACTACGCGTTCGATCTGTGGATGAACCGGGAGTTCCCCGCCGTCACGTTCGAACGCTATGCCGACGACGCGGTCGTGCACTGCGTCTCGGAGCATCAGGCCCGCCAAGTGCTGGCCGCGCTCGCGGACAGGATGGAGGAAGTCGGGCTGCGACTGCATCCCGACAAGACCAGGATCGTGCACTGCCAGGACGGCAAACGCCGGGGCTCGTACGAGCATACGGAGTTCACCTTCCTTGGGTACACGTTCCGCGCGCGCAAGTCGCAGGACAAGCACGGCAGGCAATTCCTGTCCTTCGAGCCTGCGATCAGCAAGGACGCCCTGAAGAGGATCAGTGGGGAAGTGCGCAGCTGGCGACTCCACAGACGGTCCGACCTCTCCTTCGTCGAGCTCGCCCGACGGATCAACCCGATCGTGGCGGGTTGGATCAACTACTACGGCCGGTTCTACCGATCGGCCCTGATCCCCCTCCTGCAACGCATCAACGCCTACTTGGTGCGCTGGATCCGCAAGAAGTACAAGCGGCTCGCGGCGCTGCACAAGGCTCTTCAGAAGATGCGGGAGATCGCCAAGCGGTACCCCCGCATGTTCGCGCACTGGAAGATGACCACCGCAGCGTCTTCGGCCTGGTGATCAGGATGGCAAGAGCCGTGTAAAGGGAGATCTTTACGCACGGTTCTGTGAGAGCCGGGGGGCGAAATTCCCCCCGGCTACTCGACTCTTGTCCGGTACCCGCAGTTGGGTCACGGTCCGGCCGGTGCCGGTCATCGCGGCGAGCAGGTGTGCGGCGGGCGCATCATCGGTGCGTGAGCCGCGGGCGCTCTTGCCGTCGACCGCGAGCGTGGTCGCCCCGGCGGTGCCAGTGCCGGTCAGATCGGCCAGGCCGCCCGGACAGACCGCCCCGACCACCCGGCGGATCGTCGACGTACTGGGCGCCAGGGACACGCCGAAGACGCCGACGGCCCGGGCGCCGAGTCGGGCCAGGGTGTGCTGCGGCGCGGCGGCAGCCCACTGCCCGATCGCCCGGAAGGAACGCGCCCCGGCCAACACCGCGCCGGCCGCGACCAGCAGCACGCCCACCAACGGGTGACGCAGACCGCGCGGGTCACGAGGGTCCGGCAGCAACGCCAACCGATCCACCAAGCCTGTGCTGTCGCCGAGTTGACGCGCAGACGAACGGACAGGACAGGGCATGGCAGACTGGCGGCACATCGAGGCTCCGGTTCAGGGCGACTGGCAAGGTCACCCCACCAACCGGAGCCTCGATGCATAGGCAACGGCCCGCCGCCGCCCCATCACACCGCCGTGACCTGGGCATCCACATGATCAGCAAGACTTTGAATCAGCCCTGGGCGGAAAGTACGTCCCCGACGACATTCGATTCCAGATCTTGTACAGATTGCCCTTCAGATCCTTCTCGAACTCCTCGATGGACTGTCCGTCCACTCCCGGCGCGCCTTTGTTCGCCTTCACTCCCTCGTATGCCTCCCAGACCTGCCGCTTCGAGATGTCGAACGGTTTGGCCGGTGACTTCAACGTGTCCATCAAGTTCCTCCCGGAGAACGTCCGGTTGTCCGGATACACAACGTCACGAATAGCCCGGCCCCTTCGCTCCACCCCGATTACAGGGGCTTCGTCACTACTACGGGCCGGTCCGCCAGCGCGCCCCGCGCCGATACTCGATCCCTCACGGCTTCCACCGCCGGGGACACTCCCTATCGCCAGCCCCTACCAGGGCGGACAGTATCGGGGCATGCCTTCTCCTGTTCCATGTGGAAGCGGCAGATCGGGCTCACGTCGTCTGCATGCCGGACACCACCTGGCCAGTAGGCGGGCACCCGCCAGGCTCTTCCCGAAGCTACCGGTAAACCCCGGTTTTGATGTCGTCTCAACTCTTTCGACACTTCAGCAACGATTCACTCGCGTTCGTCTTCCCGATCCCCACCTGACGCCTCTTACGACGCCTTTTCCTCATCGTTCACCACAACGGTCTGCCGAGTAGCCGGGGGGAATCTCACCCCCCGGCTCTCACAGAACCGTGCTTAAAGGTCTCCCTTTACACGGCTCTTGCCATTCTGATCACCAGGACGAGGACGCGATGGTAGTCCATTTCCATTGCGCGAACATGCGGGGATACCGTTCGGCGATCTCCCACATCTTCCGGAGTGCTTTCCGTAGCGCCGCGAGCTTCTTGTACTTCTGGCGGATCCAGCGCACCAAGTAGGCATTGATGCGCATCAAGAGGGGTGTCAGTGCCGACCGGTAGAACCGGCCGAAGTACTGCATCCAGCCCCGCACGATCGGATTGATCCGTCGCGCGAGTTCTACGAAGGAAAGGTCGGACCGAGTGTGGAGCCGCCAACTTCTGAATTCCGCACTGATCCTCTTCAGAGCTTCCTTGCTGATCGCCGGCTCGAACGACGTGGACCGCCGCCCGTGCTTGTTCCGGCTCTCGCGTGCGCGAAACGTGTACCCGAGGAAGGTGAACTCCGTCTGCCCGAAAGGCCGGTGGCGTTTCCCGTCTCGGCAATACACGATCTTGGTTTTGTCGGGATGCAGTCGCAGCCCGACCTCCTCCATCCTGACCATCAGCGCGGCCAGCACTTCGCGGGCCTGACGCTCCGACACGCAGTGCACGACTGCATCGTCGGCATAGCGCTCGAAAGTGATGCCCGGCCACTTCCGCGCCAGCCATATATCGAACGCATAGTGCATGAACAGGTTCGCCAGCACGGGTGAGACCGCTGAGCCCTGTGGGGTTCCCCGGTCTCGTACCTGCAAGGTGCCGTCAGGCAGTTGCAGCGGTGCTTGGAGCCACCGCTTCACATACAGAACCACCCAACCGGCATCAGTGTGCGCTTCCACGGCTTTGACGATGAGATCCCACCGGACGCTGTCGAAGAACTTCTGGACATCGAGATCAATGACCCAATCCCTCTTCCAACAACGCTCACGGCA
Organism: Kitasatospora sp. NBC_00240; assembly: GCF_026342405.1. Lineage (NCBI taxonomy): Bacteria > Bacillati > Actinomycetota > Actinomycetes > Kitasatosporales > Streptomycetaceae > Kitasatospora > Kitasatospora sp. NBC_00240. Next base: position 223,624 of record NZ_JAPEMU010000003.1, on the reverse strand, counting down.
GCGCTCCACCGCATCCAATGCCGACCGCCCCGGCCGGTAACCATAGGAGTCCTCATGAAATACGGGATCAACCCGTTCCATGAGATGCCTGGCCACTACGGTCTGGGCAATTCTGTCGGCCACCGTGGGCACACCCAAGATCCTCACACCGCCTCCCGGCGACGTCTTGGGGATCTCGACCGCACGCACCGGCGGAGGAAAGTACGTCCCTGACGACATCCTGTTCCAGATCTTATAAAGGTTACCCTTAAGATCCTTCTCGAAGCCCTCAATGGACTGACTGTCCACACCAGGCGCGCCTCTGTTTGCCCTGACTCCCTCGTATGCCTCCCATACTTCCCGCTTCGAAATATCAAACGGCTTACCTGATGACTTCAACGCGTCCATGTAGTTCCTCCCGGGAAAACCCGGTTGTCTAGACAAACAACGTCACGAATGGCCCGGCTCCTTCGCTCCACTCCCATTACAGGAGCTTCATCACTACTATGAGCCGGTCCGCCAGCGCACCCCGCATCGGTACTCGATCCCTTACGGTGTCTGCCGCTTGGGACACTCCCTCTCGCCCTCCCCTGTCGGGAAGGGCAGTATCGGGGCACGCCTTCTCCTGTTCCATGCGAAAGCGGCAGACCGGGCTCACGTCGTCTACATGCCGGACACCACCTGGCCAATAAGCGGACACCCGCCAGGCTCATCCCGGAGCTAGCCAAAGACCCCGGTTTTGATGTCATCTGTCTGCTTAACGACACTTCAGCAACGATTCACTTGCGTTCGTCTTCCCGATCCCCACCTGACGTCTCTTACGACGCCTTTTCCTCAATCGCTCACCACGGCAGTCATTAGCTAGCGCAGCATGAGGCGGTTTGAAGCCTCCCTCCGCAGGGCGGCTCCGAAGGGCCATACCTTCATCTCTCGCACAGCATCGATTCCAGAAACCGTCCTACGACCAGCTCCCTTTCACGTTCAGGACACAATCAGCCAATGCAGCATGAGGCGGTTTGAAGCCTCCCCCCGCAGGGCGACTCCGAAGGGCCAAGCACCTTCATCTTCCACACAGCATCACTTTGCGAAGCTCTCCTGCATGCAGCTCCACTTCGTGTTCAGGACACAACCCGACAGAGTCAAGCTGAGAGTCGCGTCTGATTCTGAATCTCGCGATTGAAACTCTTTGTTGAATATTCTGTCAGGATTCCTCATGTCGGCCCCGTGAAGCAGATCTTCGTCGTCGCGGGTGTTGTGGGGCTGAGAATAATGAAATTCGTCGAGGGCATCATCGGTCTCACTCCCATTGAGGTGGTAGCTGTCCGCGCCCCTGCCCCCTGCGAAGGCCGGGGCGCGGCAATGCAGCGAGGTTCGTTGCCAGGCGCTTGGCGGCTTCCTTGCCGTCCCGCTGGAATATGAAAGCCACTCTCTGTCTGTCCTCTTCGTGCAATTCGCGTTCCAGGTTGGTGGCGGGGTCGGTTCCGAAAAGAACCGGCGCTGGAACCAACCTGTCGATCTGAGACATTAGGTTCCTGTATTTGCGCTCGGGAACCTTTCCGAGGGTGTGGCGAATTCTGTCCATCGAGGGAAGTCCGAGCAGATCGTGTTGCAATCGTCGATGCTGGGCCGGATTCAGCATGCCGTCATTTCTGCTGGTGCCTTGAGCTGTTGGCTGCCGCTCCAGGGCGTCATCAGGGGTTTCGGGGGCGGGGCGCCGGGTGTCGACGACCGGGCCCTGGTGCGGCATGGCACCGCTGGTGCCGCCGCCGGAGCGATGCCCTACAAGGGCCTCGGCGAGGGGCGGCTGGTTGCCGAGTGCGGCCAGAAGTTCACGATCGACAGGTTCCAGCAGGGCGGGGTTCGGGCGGGTCGGCACCGGTTGCGGTACCTGGGTGACATGCGCAACGTACATCGTTGCGCGGCCTGCGATGTTGGTTGTCCGCAACCGTGTTATGGCGAAGAGTTCGGGTCGGGTGATGATAGCTGTGGCGTGTGCCGATGAGGCGTTGCGATGGAACTTGAGGAACTGGGTGAACACAGTGGGGAAAGCACTCGCAACCGGCCATGAGGCGGCGGCGGCCGGGAAGCGCACCACGACCTGCCCAGGTTCGGCGTGCGGGCTCATCGAGACGGGAAGGGGGCGACCGGTTGCGAGCCTGGCCGCCACCCATGCTGCGATGTCGGCACGGGCTGGGATGTCCAGAGCCGCGAACACCGGGGCGACGAGCTGAGCCGCGAGGCGTTCGGCTTCGGCGGGGCCGTGGAGGCTCAGGGCGTGGGCGACACGCTGCACGGCGTCCTGACCCGGGGCGTGGGTGAGGGAGTCGTCGAAGGTGTTGAGGATCAGTCGGGCGCGGGACAGGAGTGTGCTGCTGCTGGGCAGGCCGGCCAGATAATTCCTGACCTCGTCCAGGGTGAGCCTGGGCTGCGGGGTGTAGGGGATCCACTCGCCGTCTCGGAGCAGGGGCAGCGGGTCTTGCTCCGCTCGCTTCGTCAACCGGCTCATGGTTGCTACGGCGTCCCAGTCCACCTTTCCGGTCGGTGCATGGACCGTGACGCCGGTGCTGTCCGCGAGTGCCTGCCCGAAGTGGACGCCCGTAAGAAACGTATTTGCCAACCCGTCCACCGCCAACAGGAGCGGGGTGAGCCTGTCCCAGCCGGACTCGTCCAGAATTTGGATCAGGGCCTGCGGTCCGGCGGTCAGCCACCGCCCCTGGGTGGCGGCGGCGAGCCACACCGCGTCGGGTTCGCCGGTGGCGACGACGAGGAAGTTGTTGTCGGTGGCCGCCTTCTCCCATACGGTCGCGTCCGGTTGCTTCAGCGGCAGCCCGCGGGTGTTCTCCCCGCTCCAGGCGGCCGGGTTCAGCGAGAGCCCACCTGGGAAGCGTCCTACGTGTATGTCACTCGCCCCGAGTCCGACCTTGCTCAGGTGTTCGATGCGGCGGGAAGTCCCCGGCACCAGTGCACCGTAGGAGTTCGTCTCGAAGCGGGGCGGGGCGCCGCGGCCCTCGGCGCGGTGCCATTCCGCGACAGGGCCCTCCGCAATGAATGAGCCGACATTGGGGGAGCGCTTGACCGGGCCGGGAATGCGGTGGTAAACGTCGACGCCCAGGATCTTTGCGAGCGTGGTCAGTTCTTGCGTCAGCTTCCTCTTTGCCGCCTCGTCGCTCGCGCCCGCCCAGTCATCCCTTCCAACGGGCCGCAGCAGGATCTGGAGGTCATCTGCGCCGCTCCGCAGGCTGGTGCGCCCGAATTGATTGTCTCCGCTGTTGGCCCGCAACATGGCGGCCAGTCCGGCGGCCTCGATGATCTGCAGCTTGCTGGAGGGGCTGTGGATGGCGAGTCGGCCGTCCGGGTTGACGGTCAGTTCGATCGGTTGGAGACCGGGGTGGCGGATCAGCCAAGGGGCCTCTTCCAGCAGAACGCCGGTCCTGGAGAAGGGGACAATCAGGGCGTCGGCCTGCTTTAGCTTGCCGGACTCGTCGGTGTCGAACAGAGCTGGCGCCGGGTCCGTCCGGCGTTCCGAGCCCACCCGCACCCACGAGGGCCTCCAACTGTCGTCGGGGCGGCCGTCCTGCCAGCGGACCACGACCTCGGCCTTGTCGACGGGTCCAAGGAGTGCGAAATCGGCCCCGGGCTCGGGCACGTATACGTCGACCGGGGGAGCCGGTATCTCGCTCTCCGTTTGCCCTTCGGTGGGCGTGAACTGCGGGCGCTGCTCGGTGAGGAGGATGCGCAGGTTTTCGACCCAGGCTGTGAAATTTTCGTACCTCGGTCCGCGCTCGGGGGTGTCGACGAGCAGCCTCACCGGCTGCCCGGACCATACATCCGCCTTCCAGCCCCTGGGTGCCAGCTCGGGCTCGGCAAGGGCGGTGCGTTCGCGGATCACCCGCAGGATGTCACCAGGGTCGGCGTTGCCGAAGACTCCGTCGTCCAGTTCGACCTGCGGAGTTCCGTCCTTGCCCAGGACGAGGACGATGTCGTAAACGAGCTGACTGGGTGCGAGCCCGTGCTGGGACGGGATCGGGGCGGGGGAGATCGCGACGCCTCCTCCGATGAGCGCGAAGGCGGGCCTGCCTGCGGCGACCAGGCGGCCGTACCTGTCGGTCCGGTAGGAGCCAACCGCGGTGTGGAGGCTAGGCGGACCGAAGCGGCGCCATAGCGAGCGGGCGCCGTCCGCGGCCGTGGTGGCGATGACATCCCGTGCGCGGCTGTCGAACGAGGCAGCCCCTTCAGGGGCGTAGACAATGGTTTGCAGTGTGCCGGCGATGTCGTTCAGCAACCGTTCGTCGGCCGGGCCGAGCGGATGTTCCGTCTCGGACCAAACGAACTGCACGGCCTGGCCGGGACGCCATCCGTCTCCACGGACCCAGTGGGCAATCTCCTGATGACTGGCCAGCCGGTCCCCGAGGTGGGGGAGCCGCAGGTCGCCGGCCCCGTAGCGGCGGAGCCCGGCAGCGAAGAGACCGAACGGGCGGTCCACAAGCCGAACCGACCAGCCGCGAGCCGCCGTGACGGGGTTCACGGGCCAGCGCAGCCCGGCACCTTCACCAAAGTCGGTGCCCAGCAGCGTGCCTGGACGCCGTTCGGGCACCAGGTCGCGTCCGGCGACGTGCTGGTAGCCGGCGAGCGCCGGACGCCTGCCATTGCGGAAACTCGGCCCGGGCCCGGGCTCGAGGCGGCCCTGGAGGTTTGAGAGCACGTCACGTATGTTTATGCCCCGCTGGCTCGGCAACGCCCAGCGCCTGGCCAGCGCGTCCTCGTCGTCCGAACTGTTATCCCAGCGTACGCCGCCGGGGAGACGGCCGGTCTGTGTCAGGCCCAGCCTGGCGGCGAGGGCGGCCGCAGTGTCGGGCCCGTCGGCGAGGGCCTCGGCCAGCCGGATCCACACGTCCCTGTGCAACGCTCGGGAACGCCTGGAATGCTCGTCCTGACCGATGACGGGGCGGACCGTCAGAAGCGGTTCGGCGGCGGCACGCAGAAGGGCCTGCTCCTGCAACGGGCGTGCCTCGAATTGCTGCCGGACCTCGGCCATCGGCCGTTCCTTCACCGCTCGGGCGAGCAGGTCAAGATCGTCCTTGTGAAACAGTGCGGTTCCACCGAAGGCATCGGCCATCAGGTTCGACTCAGGCGGCAGCGGTTCGCGAACCACGCCCTCCCCAACCTGGCCAGCAGGACGGACCGTACCAGGCCGGGCGGGATCGGTAGCCAGATCCACGACAGCCTGCCGGGCCAGCGCCTTCGCAGCCTCTGGCCCCTTACGGTGCCACACAAACCCCAACTGGTCGACCAGAGCTTGCTGCGGCTCAACGACCCCGTACTCGGCCAGGACCGCCCGCACGTCATCCAGCACCCGGGCCGGGAGCTTGCCCAGCACCTTCTCCACGATCCCCTGCGTCGGGACATCGTTGCTCTCTGACGGCCCGCTCCTCGGCGTGACCCTGGTTGCTGCGGTCTTCTTCACAGACATGGCCTGCGGGGCTGCCCCGGAGGCAGAGTCGGCAACTGTGTCGGGGGCGAGGGCCGTGATGAGGTCTGGGCGGTCTGCGGTGGGCCGGTAGACGTTGGCGGTCTGCGGGTTGTGGAGGACGGTGACGGGGTTGGGGTGGGGTGTTCGGGTAGTGGGGCGGTAGCGGTGCCAGGCGGGGGTGATTTCTTGGGTGGTGTGGGGGTTGGTGGGGCGGAGGGTGCCGTGTGGGGTGGGGGTCCAGGCGCCTTGAGCGATGTCGAGGCGCAGGTGGTGGGTGTCGGCGAGGTGTTGGAGGTAGAGGTGGGTGGCTTCCGCGCCGGGCTGGCCGGGGCGGATCTGGTCGGCCTGGGGGTGGGTGAGGAGGAGGTGGACCAGGTCGGGCCGGTCGGGTTGGCGGGTGAGGTTCCGTAAGAGGTGGTCGAGGGCGGTGCGGGTCGTGGTGTGGGTGGGGTCGGCGGTGATGGCGATGACGGGGCCCCGGGCGGTGGGGATGAGGGTGCTCAGGGCGTGCGCGGTGGTGGGTGTGGTGGGCTGGTCGGGGGTGTCGAGGTGGAGCCCGGCGGGGATGCGGTGGACCTGGCCAGCGTAGGCGAGGTTCTGGACGGCGGTGTCCCAGGCAGGGGCGGGGAACAGCGGGCCTTCGTTGTGGGAGGGCTGCTTTGGGCGGAAGCGGGTCCACTGGCCGCCGCCGACGACCATGGTGGCGCCGCTGTCCAGGACGACGAGCCGGCCTGCGGGTGCGGTGATGTCGACCTTGTGGCGGTCGGCGAGGTGTTGCAGGAAGGTCGCGCCGCCTGAGGTGGCCGCGTCGTTCCAGGCGAGGCGCAGGGTGCGGGTGCCGGGCAGGACGGCGAGGTCCTTGACGAGCGTTTCGACCCGCTTCTGGACCTGTGGACTGGCGGGGTCCCCATGGACTGCGATGGTGGCACGGGCGGGGTCGGGGAGCAAGCGCGCGGCGTCGAAGGAAGGAGCGGGGCCGGACAGGAGCAGGCCGGCGGGAATCCGCTCGGTTCCGGGGAGTACCCTTTGGCGCATACCTTCGCTGAGGATCTGGTCCCAGCCGGGGGAGGGGTGGAGTGCGCCGAGGGGTTCGGCCAGGAAGAGGCGCTGCGGGGCGGTGGTGGTGCGGGTGTCGTTTCGGGTGATGCTGAGCCATTGGCCTTCGTTGGCGGTGGTGCGGCCGGTGTCGGGGTCGGTGGTGATGTGGGCGTGGGCGTGGCCGGTCTCGGCGAGGGTGACGGGGCCGGCGGCGACGACCTCTCGGACGTCGGGCAGGGACTGCAGGAGCTTGATGGCGTGGCGCCTGCCGTCGTCGGGCATGACCAGACGCAGGTGTTCGCGGGCCTGTGGGGACAGGCCGGCGACGAGGGTGTGCAGGGCGCCGGCGGCGACGGAGTCCGAGACGATGACGGTCAGCCGGGCTGGATCGGGTGCCAGCGAGCGGGCGATGGACGCGAAGGCGGGATCCTCCGTGGCGCTGTGCAGGAGGATGCCGGCGGGGATCCGGGTCGCGGTGACCGGGCCGAGCTGGCTGTTCGGGCCGGTGGGGAGTGTGCCGCCGGGGCCGGACAGTGCCTGCTCCCAGCGGGGGGAGTCCAGCACCGCACCCACCGGCCGTGCCTGAATCCCCGCCGTCGGAACCGCTGCGGTGGTGTGGGTGGTGGGAGCGCCGGTGGAGTCGGGGAGGGCGCCGGTGGGGCCGCCGCTCGCCGAGGAAACGGGAACCGTATCGGCACTCGCGTCGGGAGTCGCGAACCCGGACGGGTCGGACACCGGATCCGGGTGCACGGTGGCGGCAGTGGGCGCGGCGGCGACCGAACCGGTGCCGGGCGCGGCATCATGATCCGACCCCATCTGCTCGGTCGGCCCCGCCGCGTGCTGCTGCACCGTCTGCGCGTCAGCACCCGTACCCGCGAAAGAGTGGACAGCGCCCTCGGCCAGGGCACCACCGGTCGGCTCGGTGCCGGACACGACACCATGGTCCGGCCCCTTCTGCTCGGTCGGCCCCGCCGCGTGCTGCTGCACCGTCTGCGCGGCACCGGCACCGGCACCGGCGGCGGCAGTGGTGGTGGCGGTGGTGGTGTCGGGCAACGTCTGGCCGGCGTCGGTGTGCACATCGGTTTCGGCGTTCTGAGGGGGCGTGCCGGTTTCCGGTATGGGGATGGGTGAGGTCCCCCCGGTGGCAGTTGCGGTGACCGCGTCCGGAAGCGTCTGATCGGCGTCTCCTGCGGACCGCACCACATGCGTGTCGGGGCCCGTGCCCGAGGTGGGGCCCACCACGGGTCGGGAGCCGCCCTCCACGGTGGTGCTCCCGATGGGGACGGAGGCGGCCAAGGGCGGCACCGCGTGCGCGGTGACGTGTGTGGGTGCGGTGGCGGTGGTGGCGTCCGGGACGGTCTTCACGGTCGTGGTGCCGACTGATGCAGTGGGGGCGGTGGGGGTGCGGTCGACGGTCTGTGTCGGGGTCACCTGTACCCACTGCCCGAAGCTCTGGTCACCCGGCCTGGCGCCGACCACGGCGTCGGCACCGGTGACGAACAGGGCGCCGTCCGCGCCCGCGAGCACCCGCCCCTCCGGGATGGTCACCCCGACGTTGTGGGTGGCGACGAAGCGTTCCAACGCGGGCATCTCGTGCGCGGTGACGGGGGCGGCGAGGACGATCTCGCGCGGCAGCGCAGCCGACGTACGCGGCGCCTGCTGGAGCGCGCCCCACACCGACTCCAGCTGCCGCACCACCCCGCCCGGCGCCATGTCGGGGGTCCCCACCACCAGCCGCGGACCGTCCTGCCCGCCGCCCATCGTGCGGACCGCGGACCCGAACGCCGCATCCCACGGCCCCCCGCCGGCCGACTCCGGACGCGCCCACAGGGCGCCGCCCGACGTCTCCTCCAACCGCAGACCGTCCAACAGCGGGAACCCCGCACCCGAGTCCGGCACCGCCACGAACGGCTCGAACCGCCCCCCGCCCTCGCCGCTCTTCGGCAGCCGCGCCAGCGCCGCCTTCAGACCCTTCGGCACCTCCCCCACATGAGCCCCGCCATGACGCGCACCCAACGCCCCCGCCGCGCCCTGGAAGAACGCATCGGGCGTGTCCGTCACCGGCGTCCCCTGCACCGCCCGGAACCCCACGTCCGCCACCACGCTCGTCTCTCCCTGCAAGACCATCTGCCCCGGCAGACTCATCGTCCACTTCGGCAGGATCGGCGCTTCCTCCGCAACCTCACGACCGGCCTCCCCACCCACAGACGCCGACCGCCCCGCGCCCGCAGACGCGCCCTCCCCCGCGCCCAGGACCACCGACCGCTCAACCACCCCGGCCGCATCACTCGCACCCGCACCCGCCAGCGCGCCCCGCGCAGCAACCTCCCCCTTCGCCGCCGCCGTCACCACACCCAGCCCCAGCAGACCCGCCAGGGCACCGATCCCACCCGAGATGAACAGCGACCCCACATCGAAATGGTCACTGTGACCCTTGCCCATCACGATGCCCTGCGCCAGCCCGTCCGCCGTCACCATGAACAGCGCACCCGCACCCGCCGCCACCACACCCCGCACCAACCACACCCCGACCTGGGCCAGCAGCTCCTGCGCGAGCGCCTCCACCCCCGCCAGCCACCCCAGCGACGCTCCCGCGGTGAACGGCGCCACCGCCAACGCCCACGCGATCGACGCCGCCAGCCACGCACCGATGATCATGGCCTGGTACTTCGCCTTCTCCACCTGCGCAGCGGTCTCCCGCACCCCACGCGAAAGCCGCTCCGCCGCATCCACGAAATCCGCGATCCCCGACTCCCGGAACACCCGCTCCATCATCGCGTCATGCGCCACACGCGCATCCCCCTCCCACCCCCGCACACCCGCCGACTGCCACGCCAACGCCCGCCCCAGCTCCGCCGCATCCACGACAGCCCGCTCATGCACACCCGCCAACCGCCGCAGAGCATCCTCATCCGCCGACGGCCACACCCCCACCAAATACTTCGCAACCACCCGCAACTCCGGCGGAAGATCAAGCGACACCCCTCAACCCACCGATCGCTCGTTCTTCACATAGTTCACCGACGCCCGACCCGCCGACGCCCCCGCCTCACCCACCTGATCGGCCACCAACTTCAGACTCTCCGCCAACTGCCTGCTCGCCCCCACATACCAACCGGCAAAAGCCTCGGCATACTCGTCCCCCTCGCCCCACGGCGAACCCATCGCGGCCAACGAGTCACAGAACTGCTCATACACACGTCGCACATCGCCTTGGGCACCCAGCACTGCACTGTCCACTGACATGCAACCCGACGCCACCGCCCGCACCACCCCCCATGACGTGGCGCATCCGAGACGCCGACAGCCAGCCAAAACGCTAACCACCTGTCTGAGGCACGGACAGGGCCCACAGGCCCAAAAGCCCAAGGCGCTGAACTGTCAGCAGAATCCCGTGACAGGTGGCTCAGCGCTCGCGGGATGATCTCTGCCGCCCCCCGGGAACGCCACCCCGTACGTCAACTGCTCCCAGCGCCCGCGGGGATGGGCCGCATATCCTGGACCGCGGGGTCCTGCTACCGGATCTGATCGCGGTGCGCCGGGCTTCAGTCCGGTGGTGAAGCGATTCTGAGTGGTGCTCTGACCGGGGTCGGAGCACCCTCTCGCGCGGTGGACCTCAGCTAGGCAGGCCGGTTCTGCTGTTCGATGTACTGGCGGACTGTCGACTGGGGAGCGCCGGCGACCGATCCGGCGAAGTAGGAGCCGGACCTCAGGCGCTGTGCGCGCCAGTGGTGGCGAACCAGTTCGGGGTACTCTCCCCCAGCCTGCGGCCGGGAGGTGCCCCCGGGCGCATCCGGCGGGAGCTGACGCCCTTGAGGCTGTTGACCAGCTTCGACAGGGCGGCCTTCGGCGGGAAGTCGACCAGCAGGTGGACGTGGTTGTTCTCGCCGTTGGACTCGGCCAACTCCACCTCGAAGTCCGCGCGGACGCTGCGCATGATCTCTTCGAGGCGCGTCAGGTGCCGGTCGGTGAACACCTTGTGCCGGTACTTCGTCACGAAGACCGAGTGCGCGTGGAGAACGAACGCGCAGTGCCTGCCTGTTCTGATGTTCTGATACTCAGCCATGAACCAACACGGTACGGTGATCATCGTGCGGCTTCGGTACTCCTTCCGCCTCTACCCGAACGGGTCTCAGCGTTCTGCGCCGACGCGTGCGTTCGGGTGTGCGCGGGTGGTGTACAACGACGCCTTGCGGGCTCGTGAGACCGCCCGTGCGGACGGGTTGCCGTTCCCGAGGACCGGTGACCTGTCGAAGGCGCTGATCACCGAGGCGAAGAAGACCCCCGATCGCGAATGGCCCGGGGAGTTGTCCGCCGTGGTCCTGCAGCAGTCGCTGCGGGACCTGGACACCGCGTACCGGAACTTCTTCGACGGGTTGAAGGGCAAGCGCCCGCGTACGGGCGCGCCCCGCTTCAAGAGCCGCAAGGACAATCGGCAGGCCGTCAGGTTCACCGCCAATGCCCGGTGGAAGATCACGTCGGGCGGTGACCTGTCGTTGCCGAAGGTCGGCGACGTGCGGGTGAAGTGGTCCCGCGTGCTGCCGTCGGAGCCGTCCACGGTGACCGTGGTCAAGGACGCCGCAGGGCGGTACTTCTGCTCGTTCGTGGTGGAGAGCGACCCGGACACCGACCTGACCCGCATGCCCGACACGGACGCGGTGGTCGGGATCGACCTGGGCCTGACGCACGTCGCGATCCTGTCCGACGGCACGAAGATCGACAGCCCGAAGTTCCTGCGCCGGGCCGAGAAGAAGTTGAAGCGCGCGCAGCAGTCCCTGAGCCGCAAGGCCAAGGGCAGCAACAACCGGGGTAAGGCCCGGCTCAAGGTCGCCGAGGCACACGCCAAGGTCGCCGACGCGCGGCGCGAGTTCCACCACCGGCTCTCGACGAGGGTGATCCGCGAAAACCAAGCGGTCGCCGTTGAGGACCTGGCGGTCAAGGGACTCGCCCGCACCAACTTGGCCAGGCCCGTCCACGATGCCGGATGGTCCGCGTTCGTCACCATGCTGGAGTACAAGGCCGCCCGGTACGGGCGCACCTTCCTGCGCATCGGCCGCTTCGAGCCGACCTCGCAGGTCTGCTCGAACTGCGGCGTCAAGGGCGGACCCAAGCCCTTGGACGTCCGCGTCCGGCAGTGCCAGGGATGCGGCGGCCGGCTCGACCGGGATGTCAACGCGGCGGTCAACGTCGCCAAGGCCGCAGGACTTGCGGTCTCAGCCTGTGGAGCGCAGGTAAGACCGGGACTCCTCCCGGCACCACGCAGTGAAGCAGGAACCCGCCTGAGCGCCGCGCCATCCGCGCGCAGCGTGGAGGGAATCACCGCACGTTAGGGCGGTGAGGAAGTCAACAGTGCCATGCTTCTGCCGGCAGATGCCGGGCTGCTGCGCTTCGGTGCGCCGGTCCTGCTCCTGGCACCGGCACCTTGGCGGCGCCGCCGGCAGGTGACGGTCGTGCCCACCGTCACCGCGCTCAAGATCGTCTGCGGTGCGGGCGTGCCGTTCTTCCTCGCCGCGATGGCGGGCGGCAAAAAAGCTCACCTCCGCCGCCTTCGTCGGCGCGCTGATACCCGGTACCGTCCCGCTGTTCGTGGCGGCGCTGATGGCCGCCAACGGAACCGGCACGCCCCGCGCCCTTCAGCACACCGGACTCGCCCTCAACACCGCCGGAGCGTTCGCTCTCGTGATGCCCCACCTGTTTCCGGTCGACGACTGCACACTTGGCTGGCTGCGGCCTGCTCCTGGTGGCGGGTGGCCCGTGGGCGCTCTGCACCATGGGCCTGCGCGAGACCCGACTCGACCCGATCGGCACGATCGGCCTACTGTGCGCACCGTCCTTCGCCCTGCTAACGCTGCTCGTCACCACCGGCGTACTGCCCATCAACCTCCTGCACGCCGCCCCCGGCGACCTCGCCCTGTTCGTCATTCTCCAGGGCCTCGGCGTCGGACTGTGTGCGGGGTCGCTCTACGCTCTCGCGATCCGCCGACCCGGAGCCGAGCGCTGCGCCGTGACTGGCAGCCTCAGCCCGGTCGCCGCCGCACTGAGCCCTTTCAGCTGCTCCTCGGCAAGGTGAGGCCGCGTCCGCCGTTGACGTCCACCTGGGCCAGCGAGATCACGGTCGAGCGTGCCGGCTGCCGCCTCGGCTCCGTCACCCGATCGGTGGCCGCTCTGAAAGAGCTCACTGCTTGTCGTGCCGCTGCTGGGCGAGACCGTGACCCCGGCCGTGATGGCCGGCGTCCCGCTCATCACCCGCGGCGTCGTGCTCGCTGGCCGGCGCCGCGCGCCGAAGGCGTCGACCGATGCCTGAACCCATGCGCACTGCTCTCGTGCCCACACCCACCGCCCTTGATTTCGTCTCATGCTGCCGCCCCTTCTCCCAATACCGTCTCTCCTCCAAGGTGTGCCCTGATGCTTGAGGTGCTTCCCCCCTCGCCGATCGACCCACTGTGGGCGGTGGCCGCCGAACTCGAGGTGGACTCGCGTGAGGGGCGCCTGAACCTGGTGCTCGGCGTGTACCGCGACGAGCACCGCCTCACACCGGTGATGTCGGCCGTCCGCGAGGCCGCACGCCTGCTGGCGGAGCGCGCGGCGGCGAAGGTGTACCGGGGCCTGTCCGGCAACCCGGCTTTCAACCACGCCATGACCGGGCTGATGCTCGGCGGCGACTCACCGACCGACCGTGCCACCGCGGTACAGACCGTCGCCGGCACCGGTGCTCTTCGCCTGGCTCCACCTAGCTCCAGCTCGCGGGGACAGGGCCGGGGGCGTACACCGGAGGCATGGACCGCTCCGACGGCACCGCGGGGACCGGTTCCGGCGACGTGCCGGAGCTGTGCGACGTGTGCGGGACGCTGGCCCCGGCGCGGGACCAGGCGGTCCTGCGGGTTCCGGACTCGTCCGCAGTGGCCGTGGACCAGCGTTTCGACGGCGAGCGGCTGCTGCGCGCGTGCGGTGAGCCGCACTTGGCGCAGCTCGCCGCGGCCTATCAGCGCCGCGTCTTCGTTCCCGAGGAACTATGGGCCGGGCAGATCACCCGGGCAGTACAGATGCTCGGCCCGCTGGAAGAGGAAGAAATGTACGAGCGGGTGGTGGCGATGACCGGTCTCGACGAGGAGCAGCTGATGCGGGCGCTCGCCTGGCAGGACAGCCGCGACCATCCGTCTGGTCCTGGCCCGGGGCGATGAGGGACCGGACGCCGATGTGGCGTGCCGGTCCGTGACCCGGGAGGTCCGGCTTGCGAGAGATCCATCCGAGCTGGCCGGCGTCGCTGCTGGCCGGTACCGCGGGATCATCGCGCACGGCATCCCGTCCGCGGCTGGTACAGCACGGTCGACCACCGAAGACGGGTCGAGGTCCCGGAGGTCGGACGTGCAGCGGCACTCGTCGGCCGTATTCCCTATGACCACGCGGCGACGGACGAATAGCCGCGCCGACCGGGAAGGCTGCCCCTGTCGGCGCCCGAACCTGGCGACCAACAACCCCGATGGCCAGGCAGGCCGATCCGCCCCGGTGCGAGAGTGGCTGGCGAGATCGTCGGGCGCTCAGAAGGCCCGCCCTCAGCCTGCTGCGGTCCCCACCGGGCAAGCGCCGTCCCTGGGACTCTCCGCAGTGGGCGGCCCAGTGATGGGCGCGGTGCTCTGCCTGGCGCTCTGGCACATGCTGGAAGCGTGCCAGTGCCGCGGCCACCATGGCTGATCGGGGTCGGCGGGTCTGTGCGGGGCGAGGGTCATCTCGCCGGTGTCCAGACCGCGCAGCGTGAGGGGGCCGCAGCCCCCCCGAGGCGTTGGCGGGGACGGCCTGCCGCTCGGCGAGCAGCCGCAGGCGCACCCCGCCGACATGCCCGATCTGCCCCTTGCCGTCCCCCGACATCGCCAAACCCCGCGCCCACTCGCTACCCTGCACGTGAAGGGTGCCCCCACCCCGCCGACGATCTGGCCCTAGACAGGCCCGGATCATCGCAGGTGGCAGGGCACCTTTCCCGTGCCGTGACAAACAGTGAGCCTTTTCAGCGTTGCTTCTCCAGGGTGAGGACGGCTTTGGCTGCTGACGTGAGGCGGTTGGGGCTGCAGCGGGCGTAGTGGAAGATGCGCCAGCGTTTGACGGTGGCGACGCCGCGTTCGACGGGGTACCGCAGTCGGGCGTGGGCCCGGTTGACTGACCTCTGCCCGGCGGTGAGCTCGCCGCGGGGTGGGCGTCTGGTCGGGACGGCGAACGTGCCGCCCGCGCCGGTGTAGGCCATGTCGGCCAGGGCGGGGATGCGGAGCCGGACGCAGGTCTTCACGATGCGGTGGCGACGGGCTGCGGTCAGGTCGTGGGTGCGGCCGGGCAGGGGCCGGGAGATCCACACGAGCCTTCCGTGAGGACCGGTGATGACCTGCAGGTTCACACCGTGGCGGCGGTGCTTGCCCGAGTAGTCGGCGCGGCCGTCGCCGACGCGGTCGCACTCGGCGAGGGTGCCGTCGACCAGGACGTACTCGGCGTCCGCCTCGCGCAGGGCCTGGGTCAGGCCGGGTGCCTGGCGGGCGAGGAGGTCGATGACCTGGTGGACATAGGCGTGGGCGGTGCCGACGCTGATCCGGAAGCCGGCAGCGATCTGCGCGAGGGTGTCGTGCTTGCGCGGGTACACCAGTGCGACCAGCGCGCGCTGTGAGGGGCGGAGCTTGCACCGGCGGTCACCCTCCCGGGTGACGATCAGCATGGTGACCCACTCAACGAGCGCGTGCGGCAGGTCCAGTGCGGCAGGATAGGTGACCACCAGGGCTCCCCGGTAGAAGAGTTGAGACGTCAGATGTCTCGCTCAACTACCTGGGAGCCCTGTCCGTTCTTCCCTCGTCCACGACCGCCCGGCCGTCACCCGATCGGTGGCCGCTCTGAAAAGGCTCAGTCACCGATCAACAGTGGCGTGATGAAGCACCGAGGTTGGTCAGCGGCCGCGGCGCTGGGGAGCCTGGGCTCGTTCGCGGTACGGGGAGCATGACGGTCTTGATTGGCCGTTAAGTCAGCGGTGTGGTGGCCGCCTGCTCGAAGATGGGGCCGCACCCCCGTCAGTCCCGAGAGTCGGCACACCGGGAGTGCGGCTGGCCATGCACGGGTGGTTGGTTCTTCAGGACGCTAGTCCAATTCCATATGGGCGGGGAGCCGGAATAGTTGTACACCCCTCCTTGGCGCCAGGACTTCGTCCGACGGCGAAGAAATAGGTATAGGTATAACCGGAGTATCCCCAGAAGTGCCCGTCGTCACCATACCGCCCGTCGCTGCAATTCAGGTTGAAATCATAGAAAGCGGCAGAGCCCATGTTTTCAGGGATTTTATATGAAATATTTCCGTTGCTGTACTGCTGGAGGCAGAGGTCATAGGTAGTACATGTCTTTTGGTCGACTGTCGCCGAAGCCGTTGGGGCAATCGTCAGGCTCCCTGCAATGAGAGCAGCGATTCCGATAGGATGCCTGCGAGACGCTCAATGGAACGCATGGCCATGGCCTCTCCTGATGATTCTGGTAGTTCGCGAACTAGGGACACCCTGTCAGCGCCTCCAGCTGGGGTGACGTACCGGGCCGACGTCTTAAACTGAGACTCATGAGCATCGGAAGCAGCCGCACCGTCTCAGTCGAGACTCGGCCTTCCGTGCCCCCGTCCGCGATCGGAATGCATTGGGTGAAAAACCGCCAGTGCCTTCTTGTCTTCGTCAATGCATCGGCCAAATAGATGAATTATCAGGGGTCTCGGGCTGCATGCCCATGGGCGCAGGATCAATTGCTACGGACGGAACACAACATGCCTTCCGGCTGCCGCCCTGGCCCCGGCCGGGCGGCACGTCGAGCTCTCCGGCAGGGCCGGGTACGTCGCCGCACTGACTTCACTGTGCCTGTCAACGGCCCTGCATGCCCTGCGGCTGGCCGCAACAGACGCACCAGTCCCGGACCTGGACCCCCATACGGGAGGGCCTCACGTCGCTGTACCAGACGTGTCGGTGCGAGTCCTGGGTTTGCGTGGCGATGCCGTCGTTCCGGTCTGCAACGCTGTCCGGTTGCACCCCAGGGAGGTCGGCTCGGAGGTGAGGCGCGGCCATGGACCCCGTTGTGCCCGTTGTGCGGGAGGTGGTGATGGTCACGGTGCCACTGCCTTGAGGAGTGGGTTACTGGGCCGGGGAGTCTCGAGGATCTGTCGGTTCGCGCACCATCTTGTGATTCTTCCGGGTGAGAAACATCCGCCATCTGGCGCGTTCCCTGCTTCTTGTGCCTGTGAAGCAGGAGGTCCGACGCAGGCGCCGCCGGTGCTGTAACGGCTGGTCGAGGGGCGTCCAGGTACCAAACGTCGGCGGAGACCTGATCCGAGGCGAGAACCCCCTCGCATCGGGCTTCGTTTATCTGGGCCTTCTCCTGGGCTTCCTCCTGGGCAGCCGTGGTGGGTGGCGGAGGTGCGGCATGCGTTGCGGCCGGTGTGGGGTCCGGTCGCGGCGGCGTTCGGCCTCCCCGCGGCACAGGGCGGTGCAGTAGACCTGACGGACGGTCCTCTCCGCCGATAGCTGGGTGTCGCAGACCGGACAGGCGCGGGTGCCCGTCATGTTGTCGAGTCCGTGCAGCCGAGAATTGGGCCTGTTACCGCTTGGACCGCTCGGTCATCATGGCGCGATGAGAACCGTGGGGATTGACTTGGCGGCCGGGTTGGCGACGACGGCCGCTTCCGTGATCAAGTGGACCGAAGAGGGCGCGGTGTTATTCGCCCCTCGCCTGAAGTGCACGGACAAGGACCTCCTGTGCCTGCTGCAGGAGCTTGGTGAGGACGACCGTGCCGGTATCGACTGCCCCTTCGGTTGGCCGACCGAGTTCGTACGGGCCATGGCCGCACACGGCGGGCACCAGCCGTGGCCGGGACGAGGTCAGGGCAGTGCCGAGTACCGGGCGAGGCTTCGGCTGCGCCACACCGACCTGGTCGTCTGGGAGGCGCTCAGGCCGGGGCACCCACCTCTGTCAGTGTCGTTCGACAAACTCGGCGCGGCCGCGTCCCGGTGGGCGCACCTCGCGGACGCACTCGCCGCCCGAGGCCGGCGTGTGGACCGCACCGGATCCGGGAACATCGCCGAGGTCTATCCCAGAGCCGCCCGCGTTCGCTGGGGTCTCGACGCTCAACGCTCCATGGCGGACCTCCTCGCGGCCGCGCCCTGGCTGCACTGCGAGGATCCTGTGCGCGATGCCTACGACCGGAACGAGCACGCCTTCGACGCGTTGATCGCCAGCCTGAACGTCCGCGCGGCATACAAGGGCCTGACAGGCCTGCCGCCGGCCGAGCATGCCGATTTCGCAGCCCTTGAGGGCTGGATCCACCTGCCTGAGATCGGCAGCCTCACCAAGCTCCCGTAGACCCAGGTTCGACAGACCGGACTCGGGGGGGCCTCTATGTGCTTCGTCAAGGACGTGGTGCCGGTTTTGGTGCTGTTTGGGGTGGTCATGCGGCGAGGGTGACGGCTGGGGTTCGGGACTCGTAGAGGGTGCCGTCTCGGAGCATGGCGAACAGGACGCTGATGCGTTGGCGGGCGAGGCGGAGGAGTGCCTGGGTGTGGGTCTTTCCGCGGGCTCGTTGCCGGTCGTAGTAGGTGCGGGAGGCGGGGTCGGCGTTCATGCAGGCGAAGGCCGAGAGGAACATGGCGCGTTTGAGCTGCCGGTTTCCTCCTCGGGGTGCGTGTTCTCCGTGGATGGAGGTGCCCGAGGACTTGGTCGTGGGCGCGAGGCCGGCGTATGAGGCGAGGTGGGCGGCGGTGGGGAAGCTGGTGCCGTCGCCGACGGTGACCAGCAGGACGGCGGCGGTCCTGACGCCGACGCCGGGCATCGAGGTCAGGACCGGGTGAAGGGTGGGCCTCCAGCAGGGTGTTGATCTGGGCTTCCAGGGCCCGGCGCTGTTCCTGGACGGCCGCGAGCGATCGGGCCAGGGACGGGACAACCACGTCGAGTGTGCCGGTGCCGGGGACGACGACGGTCTGTTCGTCGAGGGCGTCGAAGACGTCGTCGATCAATGAGCTCTTTCAGAGCGGCCACCGATCGGGTGACGGAGCCGAGGCGGCAGCCGGCACGCCCGACCGCGATCCCGCTGGTCCGGGTGGCCGTCAACGGCGGATGCGGCTCCACCCTGCCGAGCAGCAGCTGAAAGGGCTCAATCGCTGGGCCATGCGCGGGGCTTTGGGGCGGATCAGTTCGACCAGTCTGCGGCGTCCGGCTTTTCTCAGGGCGGCCGGGGATCCGTGGCGCTCCAGGAGCCAGGTGACGGCCTGATGGTCGAGCCGTGGTCCGAGCACGCGCTCCAGTGACGGGTGGAACTGGGTGAGCAGGCCGCGTATCCGGTTGGAGGTGCGGGTGGCCTCGGCGGCGAGGTCCTGGTCGAACCCGGTCAGGACGGTGAGCTCGGCGGTGATCTCGTCGGTGAGTTCCAGCGAGCGCAGGGTGTGCGGCATGGTGCGGGCCGCGTCCGCGATCACGGCGGCGTCCTTGGCGTCGGTCTTCGCCTCGCCGGGGTAGAGATCGGCGATTCGCCGCATGGCGAGGCCGGGAAGGTAGGCGACTTGGCAGCCGGCGTCGCGGGCGACGGTCAGCGGCAGCGCGCCGATGGAGGCGGGCTGGTCCACGATCACCAGGACGGTGCCGAACTTCGCGGTCAGTTTCTCGAGGACGGCCCGCAGTTTCGGCTCGCTGTTGGGCAGCGGTTTGTCGAAGACCTTCTTGCCTGCGGGGGTCAGGCCGTGGCCGTGGTGAGCGGTCTTGCCGACGTCCGGGCCGAGGAACACGCCCACGTCTTCGGTGTTGAACATCGCACCCTTCCAGGGGAGTCGGACGGGCCGGCCTTGGTGGTGGTGTCGTACGCGCGCATCCACGTTATGCAGACCTGTCGCCCGCGGGCCGTCCGGCATTGCGCCGGACCGGGCGGTGGCCGGACCTCTCATCAGCGTTTCCGACGGCACCTCCCGGGCCCGGTGACACCACCCCCCCCAGGTCATCTCTTCGACAGGGGGACACAGTCATGCCGGGCCCGGAGGCCAGCGGCCCTCTTGCAGGACCGCGAAAAACATAACGGGGGGGTGCGGTCGTGACCGCGATGCCGGTCCGTCGTTGAAAGTTGTGTACGCCCACGGCGCACACTCATTCCGTCCTGCGGTGCCGCACTTCCCCCGGTCGGTATCCGCAGGACGGTGCCGCATGTGCCCCTCGACGGTCCGAGGGCATGCGCCGTCTACCCCTGATCCCGGCGGGTCTGTACACCTGTGGTGCTGATGCCCTGCCGCTCCTGCGGGCCTGGCAGTCGCCGGCATACCAAGGGCTGGATGGACATCGCGACGCACCTACTCCGCCGCCGGGGCCGGGCCGTAGGCTGGAGTAAGGCAGGGGGTACCACGCGGCCGTCGGGCGAGGTCGCCGCGCGAACCGTAGGGAGAGGGTCCCGAGGTTCGCTCGCCCAGGCCCGGCGGGCGCCACGATTCCGGTCGCTCGCCGGACCCGGGTCCCGTCTCCTGTGTTGCCGCTCCTACCTGCTGGGCCTTCCACCGTCCGACCTCCAATATTCACGAGTGGCTCGCGGCTGCTCGGTGACGGTCTCGTGCAGGGGCCTAAGCTCACCTTGCGGAACCAGCAGTCGACGGCTTCGGCGAGCTCGGCCCTTGCAGGTCCACCCGGTCCATCGGGAGCCCGAGGGGATCTCGATGTAGGTGCGGGCCGACTCGATCTCTTCGGGCTCAGGACGGTCTCGGACATGGGGGATCCCGCGGCGGAACGGGAACCACGGCGGAATCGGAGTCCCTCACGGCCTCAGGACCCAGAGCGATTCGGAGCGGAGATCGGCGGCGGAATGTACAGCCGTAGGAAGCCACCGACAGGAGCCCGGGTGTCAGCGAGGAGAACCTCGCTGACCCCGAGACCCGTTCACGCCAGCCCGGGGCCGGTAAGAAGCAGGTCCGCTGCGCCGCATGGGAGACGACACGGTTCAGCCTCGCGGTGTCGATCGGGCTGGGTCCGGAGATTCAGCCCTTGTGGGCCCGCGCGCTTGGGCCTGTCATGCCGTGAGAGGGGTGGCTAGGGTTCGCAGCAAGGGAAGTACTGGTCAACTTCCCCAGACATGGGACAGCGGATCCGGGCGCCGCCGAAGAGGCGGCAACCGTCGAAGCCGGCGGTGGCAGGCTCTATGTCACGTGTTGCTGGTGAGGCATTCTTGCCCCACCGTGGCGCACCCCTCGGGCGTCAACGGTGCTGTGCCGTCCCACACCCCCTCGGTGGCGGCGCAGCACCGTGCCAGTCCGATATCCGGCAGCTGGGCCCTGGGGAGCCCATCCGGTCGGCGCGTTGACAAGGTCGAGGGTCGTGGGCGCACCCTCCCCACGACACGGAGCCAGGCATCGGTCGTGCCGCCCGGCCGCATCGAAGACAGCTGCCTTCGGTCGCCGTTGTGACGTTGACCCCGGTCGCCGACAGGGACAGAACTTGACTTCCTCACCGCACTTTAGGGCGGTGAGGAAGTCAAACCAGCCCGGGGCTGCCGATCCGCATCCCCCGGCGTCACCGGGCCGACGCCTCGCGAGGCCCCGCACCTGGCCCGCGGCAGCCCCACAGCACCGCCGAAGCCCGACGCGACCATCCCACCAGGCGAGAGGCTCCTCCCCGGCTGGACGCGCACCGCCGCCCGTCGCTGCTCCACTCCGTCCCACGCCGGGGAGGCCACTGTTCGACCAAGGTCTCCCGGGGCCCGTGCTGATCTCACCGTGCCATCGCCGGGCGGGGTGCGTGGGCGACCCGCCAGGATTCGAGAGCACCATGCCCAAGCACCAGTCCACCCGGGCCAAGCGCGCCCGTCTGGCCCGCAAGAGCGACCCCGCAACCCCGTACACCGCCCTGCTGCGCGCCGAACAACCCGCCGACGACGCCCCGCACGCGCAGTTGGTCCTACGTCTCGCGGTCACCGCGCCGCGCACCCCCCCAGGAACGCAAGGACAGTGCGGCCACCGTCGCCGATGCCCTGGCACACCTCACGGACGACGCCGGCGACCCGTACTGCGCAACCGATCAGGGCGCCCCGCCCCTCATACGGGCATCGACACCCAGACGGAGGCAAGAGCCCGGTCGATGACCGCACACAACGCGGCAGGTCAGCTTCGACGTCGCCCACGACGGTGCTCGGCGCGGTTGTGGCGACGGCACCCACGGCGAGCAGGGCCAGCTGCTCCGCGCCGGTCAGGTCCGGGACGCCCCCGGTGCCGGCAGCGCCCAGGACCACGTAGGCATCCAGGCGATAGCGCAGCCCGCAGCTCACCTCGCCGCTCCCGCCCGGCACGATCTCGCGACCCAGCACCCGCCGCACCGCCCCGGCGAACATCTCCAACACCCGCCGGTGCGCACCGTCGCTCTGCCGCACCGCCAGCGCCTCGACCCATGTGGCAGCCCGCTCCCCGACTGCGCCAGCCTCGGCCAGCACCTCGCGCACCGCCCGGCCCACCTCGCCCCCGTTGTTGTCGCGCACCGCCATGGAGGCGGGGAGGCAGGTCACGTCGGTCATGCCCGATGCAACCACGGTTGCACCCTGCCGGTTACGGGACGCGCCGTCCCCTGCCAGGCCGCTCACCAGGCGCCGCTGGCGGGGCAGACCTCAGCCAGAAGCTCCAGCAGGTAGTCCGTCACCAGCCCTGAATCCCCGGTCAGCCCCCAGCTGTAAACAGCGGTGTGCAGTTGCGCATCGACTCTCTGCAGGACGTACGCGTCCACCAGGGCGCCGGAGCCCTCACGCCTGCGGGTCAGGACCTGCAGGGGCCGGCCCTCCTCCTCGGCCAGGGCCTCGATATCCTCGATGTCCGGGCGGTCCCGGAGTTGGTACGCCCAGCGTTCGTATGCCGACTATTCTTCTCCCTCCCGGCGCAACCGATCTGCCGTTCTGGACACACCGTCTGAGATCCGAGAGCGCCCCGGCCGTCCGCCGCGCCGCCGGTGTCCTGCGGCTGGCGGCCGGTAGCGTCTGCGGCAGGCGCCCGCCGGCAGCCGAGACGCACGCCTTGGGCCATCACCCGGCGGGCGCCGCTGCCGTCCCGCGGTCACTCGCGCGGGGCTGACCCGTTGGCCGGGTGATGGGGTTAGTGGGTGGTGCTGGCGGAGGTGCGCAGGCGGGGGAGTGCGTCGCGCAGGGCGTAGAGGTCGTCGATCGTGGCTTGTTCGGCGAGGCGGGCCAGCAGGCGGCGCAGGACGTGGTCGTCGCGGTATTGGACGGCTTCGGCGATGCCGCGCAGCGCCGTTTCGAGTTCGGGTCCGACGCTCATCGTCTCTCCTGTTCCGGCGGGGTGGTCGGGGGCTTGTTCGGGTGGGCGTATGCCCGTCGCGGCTGGGGGCAAGCGCGGGCCGCCGGGAGGGGAGAGATGGTGAGGCCCTCCCTTCGGCGCTGAGGTGATCGCGGGGTCAGCGGTCGTCGAGCCCCGGCATGGGGCGGCGGCTCTGGCGGTCGCCGGCCCCCTGGTGGGTGGTGGTCTCGCGGTCGCGGTCGCGGGCGGGGGAGGCGGCGCGCGGTCGTGCCGGGCGCGCAGCCAGGTCCGGGGGCGAGGCCAGAGTCACGTCGATTGCTCTCGCATTTCATGTTCCACCGTGGTGATTCGCGCCCGCACTCGATCATCCGTAGCGAGCTCGGTCGGCAAGTCCGTCCTCTCGCAGGGCCTGGCCAGCACCAGTTGGTCAACAGTCAGGGACAGCGCCCTCTTTAGCTGCGTGCCGTCCAAGTGGGCGCCGTCCAGGAGGGTGCCCTCCAGATGAGCCCCGTCCAGATGAGCCACTTGCAGATGGGCATCGTCCAGATGAGCCCCGTCCAGACGGGCGCCGTCCAGGTGGGCTGAGATCAGGATCGCCCCCTCCAGGTGGGCTTTGCCCAGGTCCGCCCTCTCCAGGTGGATCTCGACCATGTTCGCCTCCTCCAGATGAGCCCCGTCCAGAATTGCCTCCTCCAGGTGGGCATGGACCAGTGTTGCCTTCTCCAGGTGGGCCCCGCTCAGGTTTGCCCCCTCCAGAAAGGCGTTTCCCAGGCGGGCTCCGGGCAGTTCCGCGCCACGTAGATCAGTTCGGGCGAGGTTGATCCAGAACGGCTCATCGTCGTTCTCCGGCCGCCGGCCGAGCACGGTCAGAGCCGCCTGAACCGGTTCGGGTAGACGAGGCGCACCTGCTGGGACTCCACCCTCGTGCAACTGCCTGTGCAGCCACCACCGGTGCAGCGGCCCAGTCAGTCGCTCGGAGCGGCGGCGCAGCCAGTCCTGAGCGGACGGTTGCGTGGCGGGAGCGTGCGCGCGGACGAACGCGGCGAGGACCTCCACGACGGTGGCGTGGTCCCTCTTCGAGTCGCGCATGATCCGCTCCAGGGCATAGATGCCACCGAGCTGTTCCATAGGCTTGTCTGAGGCGATCTGGCTGATGGCCCTGAGGTACCGGTCGGTGACCTGCCCCTCCCGAACCTGGTGCAGAGTCCGGCGGGTGAACACCAGACCAACCGCGGCCACGCCGGCGGCGGCCATCGCGAGCAGAGCGGTCCGCACCCCCGTCACGGTGGTGGCCTGGGCCGGTGTCAAGGAATCTTTCAGGTAGTGGTCGTCGATCCACCACGGGACTTGCCAAATGGCTGCGCCGACCGCCCCGATTGCGACGATCGGCGCCAGGACATACCAGAAGGCAACCCAGCCTCGGCGGTCGTACCAGCTGATGTTCTCGTTGTCCGCCACAGAGTGTTGCCTACCCGGGCGGGGGAGTGCCCCCGCGCGCTGCACCGAAGGAGCACCTGTACGGAGCCCGGGCGCGCTCGGGTGCCAGCCGGCACGGTCAAGAGCGGCAGCTCACGTGGCAGGCTAAGAAGTCATCTCATTTGGGCTTGTTGGCTACTGGTGTGACGCACTTCATCGAGAAGCGCGGCACCGAGAGCAGCAGCTACCGCGGCCGGCTCTGACACATCACCGCAACGGTCCCGTCCGCCGCACGGCGGACGGGACCTTCGGCCGTCACGGCAACGCTCGCCAACGACGACCAGGGCGACGAACACCCGCCACCGGTGGGGCTGGCCCGCCACTCAGCGGGCCGACCAGACCGGGCACCCCGGGGCGTGCCGCGTCCACACGATCACGCCACCACCCTCACGCACCTCACGGCTGCGCACGACCGCACAGCAGCCCCCAGAGGCCACCACGCTCACCCCGGTCCCGGCGTCGCCGCCCACTCCCGGCGGGGCCGTACGGGCCGGCGCAGGAGCCGGTACCGGCCGTCCCGGGCGATCCTCCGGCACGGCGCGGCGCCCCACCAGATCGATGGACAGACCCAGGAGCCGGGCACGACTACGACGACGGTTACGACGCTCAGACATGCCGAACACCCTGCCCGCTCCCGCCCGCTCCACCGCCCCGCTGCGCCCGCGACACGCCGCCCCGGCCCCATCGGGCACCCGGGTCGGTGAACGACACCCCCCCATCCCCCATGGGAGCTTCCCCGTCGCGCCGTACGGTGGTCGTGTCCACCCGACCCGACCGACTCCGTACATCGAAGGGAAGCGTGTGACCATCGGGCCCCCCTTCACCGCGACCGTCCGCGACACCCCCATCGGCCCGGTCGTCGAGGCCGCTGGCGAACTCGACCTCGCCGGTGCCCCGATCCTGCACACCGCGATCCATCGCGCCCTCGCCAGCCGCCCGGCGTCCCCGAAGCTGGTGATCGACCTTGCGGCCGTCACCTTCTGCGACTCCACCGGCATCGACGCCCTGCTGCTCGCCCGGACCGAGGCCGGCCGCCAAGGCGTGACCCTCCACCTGGCCCACCCCACCCACGCCGTGGCCAGGGTGTTGGAGATCACCGGAACCGACCGGATGATCCCCGTCGACCGACCCCACCGTGCCGGCTGACCCACCAGTCGGTTGGGAGGATCGGTCGGCCGTGGAGGGCGGGGCGTTAGCCGGTCCGGTGCGGCTACGTCATGGCGTCGGCGTTCCAGGGATGCTGGCCGCGCGTGCCGATCGCCTGCCACCTGCGTGTTCTCCGGGGGCAACCTGCTGTGGGTGCGGTGGAGTGGGTGACTGTGGCGCAGGCTGATGGGTGGCCCGATCGGCGAGGGTGTGCGGCGGGCCCCGGCGGGGCGAGTCGTATGCTGGAGGGTTACCCGACCGGAACCGCTCGCCAGGGGGTGCTGTCCATGGCTCGTTCCCGAGACCTTCGAACGCTCACCGACACCGTGGAGCCGGTGGCCGGGATGATGCCGGTGCCGGTGGCGCGCAGGGCGATCGTGGTGGTGGCCTCCTACGCCCGCGACGCGGACGATTGCCGCCGACTCCTGCGGGCCCTGGGCCTGATACCCGAGGAGGAACAGGTGGGGGAGGAGCAGCGGGCGGCGGCGAGCCGTGCCTGCGTGGGCTGCGGGCGTCCCTTCGACCATCCCGGTGTCAGGCGACGAGACCGGTTCTGCTCCGTCGGCTGTTACCGCAGCGGCAACCTCACGGCCCGATGACGCCGTCACTCGGAACCGCAGAAGCGACGGCACCTTCGCGCCCGTGACCGCGATGGCGCCGGGTCGTTGGAAGCGGTGTACGCCTACCCCGGCGCACACTCATCCCGTCCTGCGGATGCCGCCATCCCCCGTGGCGCATCCGCAGGGCGGTGCCGGACCCGGTGCCTCTACGACCCGGGCGCCTTCGCGGGCAGCAAGCTCGCCCCCGGCTCGAACGCCACTGACGCCGGGCAGGGAGCCGCCGAGGGCCGACCCCGCGACCTCGCGGGATCGGCCGACAGTACCCGTGGGGGCGGCATCAGGTGTCGCTCTCCCCGCCCGATGTCCGGTCGGCGCGTTCTCCGGAGCGTGCTACCTGTCCGGGATCACGCGCCGCCGGCCGTAGGTCAGGCCGTGGCCTTCGCCATGGTCTGTGCCATGGCTCGACAGGAAGCCGCGCAGGCGCGACACGCCTCGGCGCACTTCTTGAGCACGTCGTCGCCCGGCATGCTCATACAGGCCTCGGCGCACATCTCGCAGGCTCGGGCGGTCATGGCGCACATGTCGGGGGTCATCGCGGACATGCGCATGGCCATCTGCGCGCACATGCGGGTCGTCTCCGCGCAGTCCATGAGCGCGCGCATGAGCTTGGAGTCGGCGTAGGCACCGCCCTGCTCCAGGCAGTAGCTCATCGTCTCCTCGCAGCGGGTGTAGCAGGCCAGGCACGCCTCGATGCCCTTGTGCATCTCCGGGCTCAGTTCCATCGACTTCATGGCGCACTCCTTCTTTCGAACCTCGCGGGGCGATTTGCCCAAAATGAGACTATTGGGCGGTGCGACTAATGCCCCGACCCCACGCCCAGCCACAGCGCCCGCGCACCGCGGGGGCACAAGATCGCCCTCCGGAACCCGTTGTGCTGCTGGGCATCGTCGGCGGCGTGGCGTGCGGCGCCGCCGCGGCGGTGGCTGGCCTGTTCATCTTGCTGGCCGCCGTGAAGTTCGACCCCAGCAAGGCCAAGGGCTTGGATGAGACGCTGCGCTGGTTCGCGGACACACCCGGGCCCGTGCTGCTGATCGCCGCACGATCGGCTTCCTGCTGTTCGGCCTCTACTCCTTCTGCGAAGCCCGCTGGCACAAAACTCCTGAACAATCAGACCCGCCCACGCGATGACGACAGGTGTGCCGGCAGAGCAACCGACCTCGTTCCGGGCACGGGAGTACACACCCGGGGCCCGCCCGCGCAACACCGAGAGCGCGCCGATCCACAATCCTCCGAAAGGGGCCCCGACCCCGATCCGCCACCGCTGCGGCCGGCCCACCGAAGCCCGGTCGGCCGCTCGCCGCGCCGTTGACACAGCGACGGCATCGATCGTGGTACTCAACATCCATGCCGATGAAGCCCCGCGATCCCGAGGGCCGCTCGTCCCTGTTCGGGCGGCTGCGTCGCAGGGTCGGCCGTTCGCCGGCCGGGCGCGGATGGAGGCGGGGCAGCGCTCTCGAACTGTGGCAGCGGTCGCTGGGCTTTGCGGCGCTCGGGTTCCTCACCCTCGTGCCGCTGCTGATCGTGATCTCGGCGGCCGATCCGGCGAACGGGCAGGGTTTCGCCCAGTGGCTGGGTGACGGGCTCGGCGTGTCGGCGCCTTCCAGGAGGAAGGTCGAGCAGCTGATCGCACTGCCCGGCCAGACACTGCGGACCACGACGGTGTTCAGCCTCGCCGCCCTCGCCGTCTTCGGCCTGTCCTTCGGAGCGGCGGTGCAGACCACCTACGAGAAGATCTGGGGCCTGCCACCGGCCCGCTGGTGGGCCAGGTGGCGGCACATCGTGTGGCTCGCCAGCCTCATCGGGCTCCTCCTCCTGTTCGCCGCCACCCCCCTGTGGCGGCAGACCCCGGCCGGCGGCGTCGCCTCGGTGCTGAGCGCCGTCCTGTTCCTCTGGTGGTCGCAGCGGATGCTGCTCGGCGGACGGGTCCACTGGAGCGCCCTGCTGCCCGGCGCCGTGGCGACGACGGTCGGCCTGCTCGGCCTGAGGGTCTTCTCCCGGCTCGTCTTCTCGCCACTGATCGCCACCAACACCCTCGCCTACGGGCCGATCGGGACCGTCCTGGTCATCCAGTCCTGGCTGGTCGGCGTCGGCGCCATGGTGTACGGCGGCGCGATGGTCGGCCGTCTGATCCACGACGAATATCCCCGCGTGGCAGGTGCACTGAGGCGACGAAGGTGAGGCCTGGACCATGCATCCGGCATCTCCACCCGGTATGACGCCAGCTCACCATTCGCATTCTCACTACGACGTACTTCCTCGCTGGCACCGCCACGGGGGAGCGGCTGTTCCACGCGCCCCCACCCTCGCGCACCTCACGCTGCGCACGACCGCACAGCAGCCCCCCGGAGCCACCGGACGCCCTCCCAGCCCTCCCAGCCCCGACGGCGCCGCCCATCCCCGGCGGCCCCGACGGCGCAGCAGGACCCGGCGCCGACCGTGCCGGACGAACCTCCGCCGCGGCCCCCGCCGCCAGCAGATCGACCGGCAGACCCAGGACCCGGGCACGACTACGACGACGACTGCGACGCTCAGACATGCCGAACCCCCTGCCTGCCCCGCCCGCCGCCACCGGCCCCATCGGGCACCCGGGCACCCGGGCACCCCAGCCCCCGCCGCACCGACTGACCCACCGGCAGCTGTGTCAGAAGCCGCACCAGGGATGGATTGTCCGGTGGATCGGCGGTGTCGGTATCGCCCGGTGGTCGCCCCTACCGGCGGCCACCGGAAGACGGAGGGGCAGTAGTGACTACAGGGAACGGTTGGCGCAAATGGGGAAGCGGGCGGCGATTGCACTGGCTCCGGTGGGGCTGGCCGGCGTGGTGTTCGTGCTGCTGTGGCGCGGGCCGTGGCTCTTGGACAACGTGGAGTTCTCCCGGACGGACAGAAAGCTCGACGCCCCGCAGTCGACGGTGGTGTCCGGCTTCCGTACCGCTCTTGTCGTCGCGGCGGCCGGGATCGGCGGCCTGTTCTTCACAGCGAAGACACTCCGAACCACCCAGGCGACGCTCGCGCACACCCGGGGCAAGGACCGGGCCCAGGAGGAGCTGACCAGGCCCAGGGAGGGACAGGTCACCGAGCGGTATGTGAAGGCGGTTGGCCTGCTGACCGATGAGGATTCTGCAACCGCGCAGTTAGCCGGCGTCTACGCTCTCCAGCGGATCATGCGGGACTCCGAGAAGGACCACGACACCATCGTCCAGCTTCTCGCGGGCTTCGTCCGCGAGCGTTCCCCCTGGGCAAGCAGCGCGGGCACGCCTCGGGTAAAGGCACCGAGCGACATACAGGCCGCCCTGACCCTACTGGCGACCCGCCCTGACCGACCAGAGGTCGATCGGATCGATCTCAGTCCGGTCATCGGAGAGGGCGAGGGACTCGGCGGCATGGCGCCGTACCCAGAGGGCGTCGCCGCGAAGCAGCAGGAAGGTGCCCGGCCGCCCTGTTCGGCCTCGGTGGTGCCCGCCCGCATCCCCGGTGGGAGCATTTTCGTCTCCCAGTAGCGGTGTGGGCGTTGAGCTTGGACGTCAGCCGCTCGGCGCCCATCGTGCCCCGGTTTACCTCCACGAACGCTCGCAGCCGCACCGTGCCCTCGCGGCCTTCGGCGAAGCGGTGGGTGATCTCCGGGATGAAGTCGAACGGCCCGTACCCGTCCTCGTGGGCCCGGGCGTCGGCTTCCACGTCCACTGCCGCTGGGCCGCCGGCGGCGATGCACTCGGCGACCGCATCGACCAAGCTGCCGTTGCTACCAGCTATGACGGCGCGGACTGGCTCCACCTCATCGGCTGCCGCTCCAGCGGGCCGCATCGGGGCCGCATCAAGATCATGGCCGACCTGTTGTGCCCGATCGAAGCGGACGTGCACAACGGCCGCTGGGCGCCCGAGGAGAAGCCCGTCGAGGTCCGGCGGATCATCACCGTCGTGCTGGAGCTGGGTGGTCGGGCCGAGAGTGGCACCGTACCCGGCGGTGCGCCTGCTCGGACCGCTGGACGAGGAGGAGCTGTACGAGCGGGTGGTCGCAATGACCGGCCTGGACGAAGAGCAGCTGATGCGGGCCGTCGCCTGGGAGGACAGCCACGGCCACCCCTCGGGCGGATGAAGGCGCGCTGCGCCGCGCAGGAACCATCAGGGGGCGGTCCGCCGGCCGTGCGGGCGATGGTCACTGATCGTGTCCGAGGTGGGTTGCCGGGTGCCGGGTTGCCGGGCGCGGGTTCGGGGGGATCGGTACAACACGACATGTGGGTCGGTGGGCGGGGCAGGCCTACCGCGCCGCTGCCTTGCAGACCTGATCGCCGCCCGCCGGCTACGCGCCACCGCCCGCCGCACCCGCGCTCTCGCGTAGCCGACGCTGGCTCCTGGCAGGGGGTCGGTCAGGGGTTGCGGGGGTGCTTGAGCAGGGTGGACGGCCCGAGGCCGAAGAAGTACTCGAACGTGCAGTCCCCCCGCTGCGTCGACCGGTCGGGTGCCAGGTCCCGACAGCTTGAAAAAAGAGTCGTAGGCTGGAGGGTCAACCGACCGAGGGTGATCGCCAGGGGGTGTTGTCCATGGCCCGATCCCGTGACCTACAGACGCTCATCGACACCGTGGAGCCGGTGGCAGGCGAGATGCTGCAGGTGCCAGGCCCAGTGGCGCGCAAGGCGCTTTCGGTGGTGGCCTCCTACGCCCACGACGCGGACGACTGCCGCCGACTTCTGCAGGCCCTGGGCCTGATACCCGAGGACAAGCAGGTGGGGGAGCAGCAGGTGACGGCGAGCCGACCTGGGGGAGGGGCTTCGACCGTCCCGGCGTCAGGTGTCGGGGCCGCTTCTGCTTCGACCGCTGCTGGCGCACCGGAATCCCCACGGCCGGATGGCCCCGTCGCTGTTCGAGACCGGCATCTTCGTCCGTAACTGTCGTGTGCTCGGTCGTTGGAGGCCGTGTACGCCTGACTGTGATGTTCGTGATTGTGCCGCTGGCGGCCGTCAGTCGGGCCCGGGCCGAGAGCATGGGCACATCGACCACATGTTCGCCCGCTGTGGCGGTGCTCTGCCGGAGCAGGCTTTGGCCCGCGCCGGCGGCGTCAGCAGGTCACTGACGGCGCCTGCAGTGAACGATGTCACCCGGCCAAGGGATTGGGGCCACTGATCGTGATGAGAGGCAGTTGGATGGTGCTTGTGGGCCCCCACTGCAGACCCAGCTCTGCCTTGAGTCCGATCTCACCGCCGACGCCGTAGGACTTGCCTCCGATCGTGACACCTACATGTACATGGCCGCCGATCTCGCCCGCCGACACGCCGACTTCGGCGCCACCTCCGTCCAGGCCAATTCCGGCAGAGCCGCGGGCAGCAGGCCTCGATCTTCCGCTCCCCTCCACAGGAGAACTAGACATTGATAGGCCTGCCATCGTGGCCGGGTGGCAGGAATTTGACCTTTTCCACAACTTCCTCGGGATTTCCGGGAGGCACCTGTCACACAAGTCGGGCCGCTTTGCTCCACATGCTCAGGAATGGTTCCGCACCGGCGGCAGCTCAACCTGACATGTCGGCCCTTTTTGGGTGAGAAGCCGCATATGGACCGCAATATGCGAATAGTCGAGGCTGGCCGCGCCGAGCAGCGCGGCGCCTTCTCCCTGCGCGGTGTGGTCAAGCGTGCTCACTGGGTTCGACCCCTCGCGGGGTCGCCGCCGCCGCTCACTCATCTGCCCACCCCTTACGGCTTCAACACGTCGAATCGCCAGGGAAGGGCTGCTGAGAGCCTGGCGGCGCCTGCCGTCCGGCCGGGCCGGCCGCGTCCGCTGGAGCCCCGGAACGTACGGCGTCGCCTGGGTCCTGTACACGCCATGGAGCCTGCGCCCGGCAGTTCTCTTCCACCCCGTACCGACGCCTCGCTGGTCCCCGAGGCGCCCGCCCCGTCTCCCATGGCCCGAACCGAACGCCCGCCGCGAACCCAGCCCGCAACGAACCTACGCGTCCGGGGACAGAGTCGCCGTCATGGGAACGCCGCGGTGAGGCCGTACCGGCCACGGGTGGGATAACCGGTCGGCCGTGGAGCCCCCGGCATTCGCCGGTCTGGTCTGGTGCAGTTCAGCGACGTCATGGCGTCCAGCGAATTCCAGGGACGCTGCCTGCGGGGATGTTCCTTCCCCGGATGCGTCAGACCCGTTCCCGCGGGAGGAGACCGAAGCTGTAGCCGTCGTCGTCCACGACCGCCCAGGCCTCCAGGCCGCAGGTCCGCATGGCGGCCTGGGCGGTATTGGCGGGCATGTCCACGTGCGCGAACGGGCCGCGGCCGTGGACGATGTCGTTCACCCGCGGCCGACGGTCCTCGGAGCGCGGTGGGCGGCGGGCGGGCTGTTCTCGTTGCCGTCCAGGGCGGGTGCAGCCGGCAGGGACAGTGCTTGTAATGGTCGGTATCCCGTCCCCGGGTGGGCGACGGGCCAAGACACCGCCGCCTCCGGCCCTGTGGAATCAGCCGCTCGAGATGGCGGAACAGGCCCAGAGTTAGGGCTGGGGGCTCAGGACGTTCTGCCTCATAGGGGCCTAAATTGTATATCGACATCCCGTCGGGCTGTAGTCTCGGGCCGAAAATCGCTGTCGGAAAATTGATCCGAGAGCATTGACCGCTGTCGGTCATGGCGCGGAGGTACTTCGTCCAGCGCTGTCACCCGATGACTTCGGTGCTGAGATTTCACTTTGGCTACGACTACAACTTCCCCGGTGAATACATGAGTCTTCTCGATAAGTGCGCTTCATTTACTCGGCATGCCGAGCTGAAGAACCTCGGACTGTATGCGTACTATACGGCCTTCGAGGCCCACGGCGGTCCCACGGTCCAGCTGGATGGCGCCGAGTACCTGATGTGCGGGTCAAACAGCTATCTCGGGCTCTCTGTGGATCCACGGGTCCGCCTGGCTGCCCGGACCGCCATCGACGACTACGGCACGTCATTCACCGGGAGCCGGCTCCTCAACGGCAGTTCGAAGCTGATCGAGGAACTTGAGAGCGAACTCGCCGACTTCTTCGGCAAGCCAGCCGCCCTGGTGGTGGGTACCGGCTACCAGACCAACCTGGCGGCGGTCGGTACGCTCCTCCAGAGGGGGGTGGGCGACCCCAAGCGCATCGCCCTGGTGGACCAGCAAGCCCATGCGTCGCTCATCGACGGGATCCGCCTCAGCCGCTCGGCGGACGCGGCGCTGCGCTGGTTTCGCCACAACGACGCCGAGGACCTGGACCGCAAGCTCGCTTCCTGCCCGGCGGACTCGGAAACCCTCGTCATCGTCGACGGCGTCTACTCGATGGAGGGCGACATCTGCGTCCTGCCCGACATCGTCGAGGTCTGCAAGCGGTATGACACCACGCTCCTGGTGGACGACTCACACGGCGCCGCTGTCCTCGCCGACGGCCGCGGCACCCCTGCCCACTTCGGGCTGACGGACGACGTCGACCTGATGACGATCAGCTTCGGCAAGGGAATCGGGTCCTCCGGAGGCGTGATACTCGGCAGCGACAGCCTCATCCAGTACCTGCGCCACCACGCCAGGGGGGTCATCTTTTCCTCCGGCCTGGGCCCGGCCGACGCGGCTGCGGCCCTGGAGATCGTCAGAATCATGCGTGAGGAGACCTGGCGGCCCAAGCGCGTCCTGGAGACCGCCGACGGAATCCGACGAGCCCTGTCCGCCATCGGCTACGACACCGGGGTCAGCAGTTCCCCGATCGTCCCGGTGATGATGCCTGGTGACGCCGAGGTGTTCACCACCTGGCGCCGGCTGATGGACCTCGGCGTCTACACCAATGCCGTGATCTCCCCTGCCGCGTCGCCGCGCCTGCGCACCAGTTGGATGGCCACCCACGAGGACGAGCACGTGGCCCGGGCGGTCGCCGCTTTCGAAGCCGTTCGCCCCTGCCGCTGACAACGGGTTGGGTGGGTGAGCCGGCCGGGCCGCGCGCCCCGGCCGACTCACCCGAGGCTGCGTAGCGCGGAGACCTTCCGGTCGAAGTGGCGGTTGAGCACAGGCACCAGCAGGCTCCCCAGCCGAGCCAGCGCCCAGGTCGACCTGTCCGGACAGATGGTGAACGTCCGACGGTCGATACCGCTGACGATAGCGGCGGCAACCACCTCGGCCCCGATCGGCCCGACCGTGCCGCTGACCGCATTGGTCTCCGCCGGCCTGCTCAGGACTTCCTCGGCCAGCATGGGCGTGTCCACGTCCGGCGGGAACACCACACCGACATGGACACCGTACGGGGTGAGTTCGGCGCGCACCGATTCCATCAGTCCCCGCACCGCGAACTTTGCCGGGCCGTACGCGCTGTACCCGAAGACACCGAGCAGGCCCGCGGCCGACGAAACCGCCACCACGCTTCCCCGCCGCCGCTGGACCATGCCGGGCGCCACCTCGCGCACCGCGTACAGCGTGCCGAAGTAGTTGACCTCCATCATCTGCCGGAAGGCCTCCTCCGGAAGGTCCAAAAAATATCCCGGCCGGGTAGCTCCGGCACAAGTGATCAGCACGTCACAGGGCCCGTGATGCGCCACCAACCCGGCCACCGCCGCCCCCAGGGCAGCACGGTCCGCAACATCGGCCCGGGCCACAGCCACACTCGCGCCACACCCCCGCAATTCGGCGGCAGCAACGTCCAGACCACTGCCGCCCCGGGCGATCAGGGACAATCTTGCGCCGCGTCCGGCCAGCAGCCGGGCCGTCGCGAGGCCGATTCCGCTGGAGCCACCGGTAATGATCACGTGCGACGACGCCAGGTCCACCAGCGAACATCGTTCGGCCCGCCCGATACCGCGTCCCATCCGCATCCCGGCCTCCTGGCTGTGCCGCCTCGAACCACGTCGCCCACTGGCCTGGAGGCGGCTCAACTGGACGTCAGCGCCAAAAACCACGGTAACGCCTTCCGCCGTCCTGGGTGCTGCATGACTGCGGTGTTGCTGCCGATGCGGCGGGGGCCAGGGCGATACCTCCTGCAGCCAGGGCGAGGGCAGCAGCGGCAGTGCCGGCAATTCGCTTCAGGGAATGCAAGGGGGTCTCCTCAAGGAGTCGGCCTCGCGCGACGGCGCCGAGGCGAGGGCCAAGACTCTCAGCAGATGAGGGACCGTCAAGGCCGCAGTGGGATAATTAGGCCCGCTGGCTCCGCCGGATTGGGGCGGGCGGCCCAATCAGCCGGCAAGGGATAGGCCCGTGAGGTCGCCAGGAGCGCCAGAGGGAGTGCCGCTGCCCGTCGGGTGAGGGACCGTCAAGGCCGGAATGGGACAATTACAGTAGGTGGGCCCAGCGCCCAGCCGGGGCGGGGTGTGCCACCTACCTTAGAAGGCTGGACCAGCCAGGGCTCACACCCGCCGAGCCGGAAGGCCGCCACCCACAAGGGTGACGAACCGTCCAGTGCTCTACCGGACCCGAGTGCGGACACCGACGTCAGAGCGAATTGAGGTTGGAAGGCGGACCTTAGCTGAGGCTAGTGGCCGGCCTTCGTGCTGGGACGCGGCGAGAGAAGGAAGCCAGCCCCCGACAGGACGCCCGATGCGCGGCGGGCGAGTGTGGCTGCTTCCCGCGAATGCGCAGCCGCCTCCGCATCGTCGTGATGGTACTGCGGGCTCAGTCTCACCTCCTTCGAGGAGCCGAAACCTTCCCATGCCACATCCATCCAGTAATGGACCCCCGCAGGCCGGACAAGGGGCGGCACTCAGACGGTAGCCAGCGGTCCAGCGGGAGTTGTGGAGAGCGGCCACAGTCGGAGTGGGAACGCTGGCCAGCTCCAAGACCCGCAGCGCGTTGGCCTGCTGGACCGACTCCCGAGGCCCTGCCAGGATCGCCTCCATGCTCGCCCCCAGCCCCGACTGCCCCGCGTCCCCAGCCACCCCCTTCAGTTCCTCGGGCTGACGTGATCCCGAACCGGACATCATTCGACTACGCCGAGGTCCTGGGATGCGAGATACGGAGAGAACTGGCTATCTGGCGGATGTCTATACAGATGCTGGCGTCGACTCTAATACCACCGCGTCGGCTTCGCAGCGGAACTACAAATTAGGGGTGAAACGGGCCAAGCCTGGCCCACCAGGTCGGCTACGAACAGCACCGAGCTCTTTACTCTTAAGGGAACGTACCACTGCTGGCCGCCCCTTGGGGGCGATCAGTGGCACGTGAAAACATCAGCACCCGTTCCGTCCCTCAGGGAGTTCAGCAGCCGACTGGAATCGAGAGGATACGCAAGATGAATGGAAACCGACTGTCCCGTACAGCGAGATCTGCGGCCATCGCGGGCACAACCCTAAGCCTATTGGTCGGCGGAGCCACGCTGGCTTCGCCTGCCCAGGCTGCTGGAGGGTTCACCCAGCAGGAACTCCAAGACATCTGCTCCAACAATCTCGGCGCCCTCAACGCCCATCTGCATGCGGAAGGCGCAGCCCCCGGCCTGCCCGGCGATCCTCAGAAGCTGCTCGATTTCGCCGAAAAACTCATCAAGAACCACAGCTGCACGTTCGAGGAAACGAGCTTCCCGTCGGGGAAATACACTGTATGGAACTACGTTGGGGACACTCTGAAGAACTGTTCCCCCGGGGCGACTGCGGCAATCACCAATCAAATAGGATCCACGACCACCAAGTTCGCCAGCTGGACGGTCGGTGGCGGGGCAGAATTCTCCATCAAGGCGCTCTTCTTCGACATTGGATTCCAGGCGAGCAGAACCTGGGGTACGCAGTTCACTGCGGAAAACCGCTTCACTGTAAGCGTCAACCCCGGACGCCAGGTACGCGCAACGGTGGGCACGCAGCATCAGAATTTCCACGGCCGACTGCGGGTAAACTTCGGTGACCGCCAACGCGGCCACTACATCTGGTACCTCAACGGCGTGACGATGGTCGCCCCAACCGGAAATGCCCAGGCCACTCAGAGGGGCATGGTTGAGTCCGCGTGCGGCAGAGCGCTGCCGCCCGCCAGCCAGTCGGACCCCAATAGGCGGGTCTTCCTGCTTGGATCCGTTTAGTATTCCAGTGCGACTTCGTGAATGCAGTGCTGTGACAGCGTAGGTTAGCCGGGTTGCTTGATCAAGCGGCGAGGAGGGGGCGTCCGTGCCAACGTCTGTCACTCCGACGGCCCGCAGGCCATCACCTGCAGAATGACGGCCTTCAGCGCCTTCTCCTCCCAGACGCCGGACCGAAACTGTGTTTTGGGGGCGGGAGCGTCGTTCTGGCCGGTCGGGTGCTGATGGCCGTGGAGTTCTCGTCCTGCGGGGGTCTCCTCCTCTTGCTGGTTCTCGTTGTCGGCGGCGGCCTGGCTTGCGGCGGCTGCGGGTGGGGCGGCGGTTGGTCCTTGGCTGCGTGGGTGGCCCGTCGTGTTGGCGGTGGGCAGGACGGCGGTCAGGGCAGTGACGGCGGCGCCGATGAGGATGCCGGTGATCTTCTGGATCCTCGCTTCGGTGGGGTGCCCGTCGCCAGGGTGACGGGGTGTGTGGGACATGCGGGACATGGGTTGCACCGCGGGGCGCCCGGGTCATGGGCGAAGTGACACAGCCGCCTTGGTGGGGGGAGAGAGCTTCCCGTGGAGAGCGTGCCTGCACTCCGGACAGCCGAGCGGTACACGGGGCTGGACCCGGTTGGATCGCCTCCCCCGCCCATCCGCTGCCCAGCCCGGGATCGGTGGAGTCCAGCAGGCCGTGTTCCCGGTGCACGGCGGTGAACGACATCTTCTACTCCTCGTTCGTCACCCTCGGAACCGTTGTTCCGGCCTGGGCCGGCAGGTGCCGGTCAGAGCGAGGGCCTGCACCGCCGGAGCCCGCTGGGCGAGCAGGCCCATCACGTCCGGCAGGGTCGCGGCGTAGGCCCACTTCGCTTTGAAGACGCCCTCCCGGCAGAGGAGGAACCGAGGCTCGGCGAAGCGGTGGTACACCCGAAGCGTCGGCGGCGCCCACTCCGCGGTGTGCCCATCCGCTGTCCCGCACCAGAAGGTAACCGGCCGGATCCGCCGTTCAGTACGTCAAGCAGCACCCTGGCACAGTGCCGGGCCGATGCTCGGCCAGATTCACACAGTTGGCGGGATCACGGGAGATCACACCGACGACCACCCGGACCGTCAACATCGCGTTCAGACCTCGGTGAGCAAGACGTCGCGGCTGTTCGCCGACGACTGTCCGAAGTGACCCGCTTCCAGACTGACACGGGTCGTGACGGGGGTTCATGTAATGAGTGTCGATGGTTGGTTGCCGCCGCTGCGGGCCGGGAGGTGGCCGACCGGGCGCGCCCTGCTCGGTTGGCTGGGCGACGACCGGGCTCCGCGGTGGTGTCGGGTGTCCGGTGGCCCGGGCAGTGGGAAGTCGCATCTGCTGAGCTGGCTGGCGACGGCGTGCAGCGCGCCGGACGGCCCGGCCGGCGGGCGCCGGGTTGCGGCCCTGTCCGCCGCGGGTCTGACGGGAGAGAGCGCCAGCTGGCTGCTCACCGGCCGCCTGGGGCTGGCTTCGACCACCCCCACGGGTCTGGTGGCGGATCTGCGCCCGGACGTCCGGCCCTGCCTGCTGCTGCTCTGGGACCTGAACCTCGCCTGCGAGCCCGACCGGATCACCGAACTGCTGTCGCGGCTGCTGGCCCTGCCTCACGTCCGGATCGTGGCGGATCCCGCGGACCCCACCGCGGGGCTCTGCGCCCCGGCAGACGTCCCCGCGCCGGCGCTGCTCGCCCTCGACCAGCCGCAGTGGACGGACCCCGCTGGCTTCACCCGCTGGTACCGCACCCTCGCCCCGCACTTCATTCTTGACGCGGACACCGTGTTCCCCAACCCGTCCCTTGCGCGGCTCGCCGCACGCACTCCCGCCCAGGCGGCCGTCGGCGGGGCCACGAAAAAGGTAACGGGGGGGAGTGGCAGCTGCCTGGTGGGCAGCACCGCCGGACGAGCTGCGGCCCGCCTTGCGCGCCCTCGCTGCAGCACCCCGCCCGCTCAACCGCGCGCAATGGTCCGCGCTGGCCGCGCCCGCCGATGTCGAGCGGGCGGTACGCCTGCTGCCGGCCCACAGCGCCACCGAGGACACCTGGTGGCTGCCCGCAGGTCCGCTGCGCGAGGCCGTGACCGTCGGCGCACCGGAGCCGGACCACGGCGCCGCGATGCGGGCGCTGGCCGCCGTCGTGCCCCGCACGCCCGCGGGTACGCCGGATCTGCCTGCTGCTGACCCGGAGTTCCTCGGGCTGCTCCTGCACCACGCGGTGCAGGCGGGCAGCGCGGCCACCCTGCTGACGGACCTGCACTTCCTGGTCCACGCCGACCCGGCGGCTGTTACCGCCGTTTTCGCCGCCCACCCCGACGGCCGCTACGCAGCCGCGTGGCGTGCCGCCGGACCCGCGCTTATCGACGCCCCGGACGCCACGGTGCGCGCGGCGGTCCTGCGGACGCGGTTGCTCGACCACGACCCGGCCGCGGCCGCCGCACTCGATGGGCCCGGGACTTGGCGCGTGCAATGGGCGACCTGGCTTGCGCCCGCGGGCCCGCCGCTCGTTGCTGCGGCCCTCACCCGGGGCGCGCACGCTGGGTACGTGCTGCTCGCGGACGCGAGCGGGACGCTTCGGGCCGCGAACCTGGAGACCGGCCGGCTCACCGGCGTCCCCGCGAACCCGGTCCCTCCCGCAACCCGATCGATCGCCGCGATGCCGGACGGCTCGGTCGTGGCCCTGGACGCGCAGGGCCACCCGCCGAGGGGCCACCTCCAGGCATTGCAGGACCAGCGGTCGGACGGGTTCCCTGGCACCGCGTGCCCCCGATTACACGAAAGTGACGATGTCGTCGACACGGGCGGAGTGGATGCCCGCGGAAGTCTCGCGCATGTAGTGTTCGCGCAGCTTGTGGGCCTGCTTGTACGCGTCGGTCGCCAGCGCCTCGGCCATGGCTTCCTCGGATTCGAAGCTGATCTGGACGATCGCGTCGATCGGGTCCTCCACCCCGTCCGCGGCGAGGTCCGTGAGGTGGTACTGCACATAGGCGCGGGTCTGCGGGAGTGCCTGGTACGTCGGCCCGTACTCGTGCCTCATGAAGTGCCGGAACTCCTCCGCGGAGACCTCGGGCTTCTTTCGGATGACGGTCAGCAGGGTGATCACGGAAGATCCCTTCGGGTGCCGGTGTGGTTGTGATCATGCCATCGCGCCAGGGGCTGGGCTGCCCGAAGTTCGGTCGGCTTCAGTGGTTGTCTCCGGAGTGGGCGAGGGTGCGGTGGTGCGTCGGGGAGTCATGTTCCTAGGAGTGCGGTACCCCCTCTGGCGTGGCCTTCCACGGATGCGGTGCGGGGGCGATTCTCCTGGTGGCGGTGTACCGGCAGGTTCCGGCCGTGGAAGCGCAAGAGGAGGTGGCACGGTCATGGCGTTGTTGGGTTCGTACGTCACGCTCGGCTGTTCGGGGCTGCGGGTGAGTCCGCTGGCGCTGGGCGCGATGACGTTCGGCGACGGGAGCTGGGGGTCGTCGCAGGAGGATTCTTTCGCGATCATCGACCGTTATCTGGAGGTGGGCGGGAACTTCATCGACACCGCGAACCAGTACAACGGCGGGGCGTCGGAGGAGACGCTCGGCGCGTACTTCGCGGGGCGGCCCGGGGTCCGCGACCGCGTGGTGCTGGCCACCAAATTCGGCGGCACCATGGACCCTCCCAATCCGAACGCGGGCGGTGCCGGGCGCAAGGCCGTACTCGCGCAGCTGGACGCGTCGCTGCGGCGGCTGCGCACCGACTACGTGGACGTGTACTGGATGCACATGTGGGACCGGCACACTCCCCTGGAGGAGACGCTGTCGACCCTGAACGACCTGGTCCGCACGGGCAAGGTCCGTGCCGTCGGGCTGTCGAACACGCCCGCGTGGTGGGTGGCCCAGGCCGCGACGACCGCCCGGCTGCGGGGCTGGGAATCCGTGGCCGCGCTCCAGGTGGAGTACTCGTTGCTGGCCCGTACCGTGGAGGGCGAGCAGTTTGGCGCCGCCCGCGCGTTCGGGCTGGGCGTCACCCCCTGGAGCCCGCTCGCCTCCGGGGTGCTGTCGGGGAAGTACTCCCGCACCCGCACCACCGCTCCGGGCTCCGGGCGCGCCGGCTACGCGGCCCCGCTGCTGACCGAGGGGACGTTTGTACTCCTGGACGTGCTGGAGCGCATCGCCGGGGATTTGGGTACGACGGTCGCGGCCGTCGCCCTGGCGTGGGTGCGCCAACAGGACCCCGTCACCTCGGTGCTGGTCGGAGCTCGGACCCTCGACCAGTTGGAGAACAACCTGGCATCGGCGGCCGTGACCCTGGACCCTTCCCAACTCGCCGAGTTGAGCGCACTGACCAGGCCGGAACTCAACTATCCACACGCGTTCACCGAAGGGGTCGGGATCGGCTTCCTGCAAGGTGACGCCACGGTCAACGGTGTCACGTCAGTGGCGTTCCGACGGTCCTGATGCGAGCACCGACATCGAGGAGCCGAGGAGGGCGAGGGCGTCGGCGTCCGCGCTGCCCGGCTCGGCAGTGCCGATCAAGAGGTGCTGACCGGGGGTGCTCTGGACGTCGAAGGACTGGTACGTGAGGGTGAACCGGCCCACGGCCGGGTGGTTGAAGGTCTTGGGCCTGAGGCCGAGTGAACTGACGCCGTGACTGCGCCACATCTGCTCGAACTCGTTGCTGCTGCTGCGCAGTTCCTTGACCGTGGTGGTCATCCGGGGATCGTCCGGATGGTGTCCGGCAGCCAGGCGCAGGGCTTCGACCGAGCATTTCGCGACGCTGCGCCAGTCCGCGTAGAGCTCGCGGGCCGCGGGGTCCAGGAAGAGGGAACGCAGTACTTGGCGGCGGTCGGCGAGTGGCGAGAGGAGGGCATCGGCCAGGGCATTGGCCGCGAGCACTTCGAGGCGGCGGTTGATGACGTACGCGACCGCGGTGGGGAAGGTCTCCATGAGCCGGAGCAGGGCCGGGTCCACTTCGTCCGACTCGTCGGCGGCCTCGATCATCGGCAGGAGGCCGGCGAGGCGGTAGGCGTGCCAGAGGGCGTCGGTGTTCAGGCGCAGTGCCCGCGAGATGGCGTCGATGACCTGGCCCGAGGGGTTGCGTTCGCGCCCCTGTTCCAGCCGGGTGTAGTAGTCGGCGCTGACTCCGGCCAGCACAGCGACTTCCTCGCGCCGGAGTCCGGCGACCCTGCGGTGTCCGTAGGTCGGCAGGCCCACTTCTGCTGGCTTCAGGCGGGAGCGCCGCGCTTGCAGGAAATCGCCGAGTTCGTACCCGCTCATGACTCGATCGTACGGGGTGCGTTCCTGGGAGTGGCGCACCCAGGAAGCCTCGCCCTGCCTGCCCGGGGCGATCACCTCCAGGATCGGAGGGTGGGTGGACGACCACCCGGTCCGGCCTCGGCCGGCTTGATCGAAGGGGTTCTCATGACCGTTCCGTCCGTTCTGGTGGGCAAGGTCGTACTGGTCACCGGTGCGAGCAGTGGGATCGGTGAGGCGACGGCCCGGAGGTTGGCCGCGTCGGGGCACCGGGTGATGCTCGGCGCCCGCCGCACGGACCGTATTGCCGCCCTCGCCGAGGACATCCGCGGCAACGGCGGGGAGGCCCACCACCGGGAGCTGGACGTGACCAGCCGGGACAGCGTGCAGGCCTTCGTCGACGCCGTGCAGGACCGGTACGGCCGCATCGACGTCCTGGTGAACAACGCGGGCGTGATGCCGCTATCTCCGCTGGCCGCCCTCAGGATCGACGAGTGGAACCGCATGATCGACGTGAACGTGCGCGGCGTGCTGCACGGCATCGCCGCCGTGCTCCCCGTCATGCGCGCGCAGGGCTCCGGCCACATCGTGAACATCGCCTCCGTCTCGGGGCACCGCGTCGACCCGACCGCCGCCGTCTACAGCGCGACCAAGTTCGCGGTCCGGGCCCTGTCCGAGGGTCTGCGACAGGAGAGCCGCGACCTGCGGGTGACCGTGATCAGCCCCGGACTGACCAGGAGCGAGCTGGCCGAGGGCATCAGCGACACGGCGGTGCGCGAGGCCACCAAGGACATGTTGAAGATCGCGATGCCCGCTGACGCCATCGGCGCGGCGATCGACTACGCGATCAGCCAGCCCTTCGAGGTCGACGTCAGCGAGATCGTCGTGCGACCCACCGCCCAGGGCTGAGCCGACGGACCACAGAGACACGTCGTTCGGAGACACGTCATGGTGACGAAGCAGCAGGTGGAAGCGTGGGTCGAGGGGTATGTGCGGGCCTGGGCCTCCAGCAGCCGCAAGGACATCGCAGCCCTCTTCACCCCGGAGGCCGAGTATCACGAGTGGCCGTACGGGACGGACTGGATCGGCCGCGAGGCGATCGTCGAGGGGTGGCGCGGCCGGGCCGGGTGGCAGGAAGGGGGCTGGGAATTCGAGTGGTCCCTCCTCACGATCAACGGGGACACCGCAGCCGTCGAGGGCACCGGGCGCTACACGGAGCTGGGGACCTTCGCCAACCTGTGGACCGTCACCTTCGACAGCCACGGAAAGTGCGCGGTGTTCCGCATGTGGAACAACGAGGTCTGACACCCGCCACGCCAAACGGAAACGCACGTTTGCGTTATGCCTCCTCCAGTGCTAGCTTCACGGTGAAACGAAAACGCTCGTTTCTCTTTGATGTGGCGGGTCTCCTGCGGATTTCGCGGGGAATCCCG
This sequence comes from Kitasatospora sp. NBC_00240, assembly GCF_026342405.1. Classification (NCBI taxonomy): domain Bacteria; kingdom Bacillati; phylum Actinomycetota; class Actinomycetes; order Kitasatosporales; family Streptomycetaceae; genus Kitasatospora; species Kitasatospora sp. NBC_00240. The sequence goes on along the minus strand of NZ_JAPEMU010000003.1, from coordinate 180,036 downwards.
CACGACGAGGAGGCGTCATGCCTGCGTCGCCCATCACCACTCCCCTCCCGCCGCACACGGACGTTCTGATCGTCGGTGCCGGTCCCGTAGGGCTGACCCTGGCCGCGAGCCTGCAGCAGCTGGGCGTGGACCACGTCCTCATCGACCGCGACACCGGTGTGCAGACCGGCAGCAGAGCGGCAGCGCTCCAGCCCCGCTCCCTCGAATACCTGGACCGGATCGGCGTCGCCGAACACCTCGTCGCGGCCGGCGAACGGGGGCGCGGGTTCCGCGTCCACGACCGGGAACACACTCTGCTGCACGCCTCCTACGGCAATCTGGACACGCCCTACCCCTACGTCCTGCTCTCCTCCCAGCAAACGACGGAAGAGCACCTGCTCCGACGACTGGGGAAGCTGGGCGGCGGCGGGGTACACCGCGGTCACAGGTTCCTCGGCTTCACGCCCGACTTTCCCGGGGTCACCGCCGTGATCGCCGATCCGGAAGGCTCGTTGAGATCGGTCTCCGCGCGCTATCTGGTGGGGTGCGACGGTCTGCACAGCGCCGTGCGGACAGCTGCCGGGATCGGTTTTCCCGGAGAGGCGCCGGAGCAGTTGTTCGCTCTGGCCGACGTCCGTCTGGACGCCGGTGCGAGCGGCCTCGGGGAGGACGGCACCACCTTCTTCCTCTCCTCCGCCGGGATGCTGCTCCTTTCTCCGCTCGCCGACGGGCAGCACCGCATCGTGACTCCCGCCGCGCCGGGGTCGGCCGCGCCCCGCGCCGCCGACATCGAGCGGCTGATCTCCGAACGCGGGCCGCTGGCAGGGCGCATCCGCGTGGCGGAGGTGGTGAACACGTCCACGTACCGCGTCCAGGAACGGGTCGCCGAGCGGTTCCGGGCCGGCCCCGTCTTCCTGGCCGGGGACGCCGCGCACACCCACAGCCCGGCCGGCGGGCAGGGCATGAACACCGGCATCCAGGACGCCGGGAACCTCGCCTGGAAGCTGCACGCCGTCCTCACCGGCGCGGCCCCCGCCGAACTGCTGGACAGTTACCACGACGAGCGGCACCCGGTCGCATCCGAACTGGTCGCCTTCACCAGCCAGTTCACCAAGATCGCCACCCTCCGGGACCCGGCCGCCGGGCAGCGCCGCAACGACCTCCTCGCCGCAGCCTCGGCCACGCCGGGGATCGTCGACTGGGTCGCCGCCAAACTCGCCCAGCTCGACATCAGTTACGCGCGTGAACCCAACCGCGACTCCCCGCAGGTGGGAGACCGGGTCTCGCCCCTGACCGTCCCGCAGGCGGGCCTGCGCTGGACGCTGGCCCTGCCCGACCGCAGCGAACCGAAGGACGGACGGCAGCGGGAGGGCGTCCTGTCCGTGTGCCACGTACCCGAACTGCGCACCCCCCTGCTGGTCCGCCCCGACGGCTACCTCGCCGCGCGCGGAGTACCGGCCGAACCGGCCGAAGTGCTCAGCCGACTGGCCCAGCACCTGCCCCTGCCCGTTCCGTCCACCCGATGACCCGGCTGTTCAAAGGAGACAAGGACATGTCGACTTCTGCTTCCGCCCCCACCCTCATCCGCAACGTCGCCGTCTTCGACGGCACCAAGCTCCACGCACCCCAGGACGTCCTCATCGACGGTCCCGTGATCGTCGCCGTCGGCCCCGCCCTCGGTACACCGGCCGGAGCAACCGTCGTCGACGGCAGCGGCCGCACCCTGCTGCCCGGGCTGATCGACGCCCACACCCACACGACCGACACCGAACAGCTGCGGCGGGCACTCCTCTTCGGGATCACCACCGAGATCGACATGGGCGGTACGCCCTCGGTCGCCCGCGCGGTTCGGGAGGCCGCGCGCGAGCGCGACGCCCTGGCCGACCTGCGCATCGCGACCACCGGAGCCACCGCACCCGGCGGCCACCCGAGCCAGTTGGTCGAACTCGGCCTGATGGCCCCCTTCCCCACTGTCACCGGCCCCGAGGACGCCGACGCCTTCGTCGCGGCACGCGTGGCCGACGGGGCGGACCACCTCAAGATCTTCATCGAGGACGGCACCGCGATCGGGACACCGATGCCCGTCCTGTCCCCCGAGACGATCCGCGCGCTGGTCCGGGCCGCACACGAGCAAGGGCTGCGCACCGCCGCCCACACCCTCACCCGCCGCTCGGCCCGCCTCGCGATCGACTGCGGCGTCGACGGCCTCGCCCACGCCCCCGCCGACGGGCCCTCCGACGACGCCCTCGTGGAAGACGCCGCGGCCCGGGGCATGTTCGTCGTACCTACGCTGACCTCGCTGACCGGTACCACCGACAGCCCGGCCGAGTACGCCCTCATTGACGACCCGCGGTTGCGGCCCTACGCCGACCCGCAGTGGCTCAAGGAGATCGAGCGCATGCGGACCGAAGGCCCGGGCGAGGGCGAGGTGCGGGTGGGGCCGGTCTCGGTCGACGCCGGGTACGCGGCCGACGTCGCGCTGCGGATGTTCCGGGCCGGGGTGCCCCTGCTGGCCGGCACCGACGGCACGGGCGGCGCCGGCCACCCCACCACGCACGGCATCAGCTACCACGGCGAACTGGCCCTCCTCGTCGCGGCCGGACTCACACCGGCCCAGGCACTCACGGCCGCAACCGCCGCCCCTGCCGACGCCTTCGGCCTGTACGACCGCGGGCGCGTCGCCGCCGGGCTCCGTGCCGACCTCCTGCTGGTCGAGGGCAACCCCCTCACCGACATCACGGCGGTACGGGACATCGCCGCCCTGTGGCGGCGCGGCGTCCCCGTCAACCGCGAGGCCGCGCTCCTCACAGACGGGCTGGTCTGACCATGAGCACCCTGACGACCACGTCGAAGGCCCCGGCACACCAGGGCCTCCACCACCTCAAGCTGTGCGTCAGCGACCTGGAGCGTAGCGCCCGCTGGTACGGCGCCGTGCTGGGCGCCCACCGCGTGGCCGAGCTGGACCACCGCCGCCCCGACGGCACCCTGTTCTCCGTCGCCCTCGACGTCCCCCACCTGCCCTGCCGACTGGAGCTGCGCCTGGACCCGGCGACGGCCCGCGCCCTGGACGGGAACGAGCTCCTCACCCTGGCCGTCGAGGACCGCGCCGCCGTGGACGAATGGATCGCGCACCTGGACGGCCTGGGGGTCCGCCACTCACCGCCGGTCGTCGCGCTGGTGGGCTGGGTGCTGGTCGTACCCGATCCGGACGGGCTGCGCCTGCGGCTCTACACGACCGAGCCCCACGGGCTCGACCGCTCGCGCATCGAGTACGACTCCCCCTGGCTGAGCACCGGACCCACCGATGGCACGGCCAAGGGAGAGGGGACCGTGTGCGCCGTCGCCCGGCTGCGGGCCCTGCCTGACGGTGTTGCCGTGATGGCATCTCTGCTGGAAGCCCTGGCATGCGCCACCCGTCAGGAGGAGGGCTGCCTCGCCTACCGCGTGCACCGAGCCCAGGATGCCCCGGACACTTTCGTGGTCTACGAGGAGTGGACCGACGCTGCCGCGCTGGCCGCGCACCGGAACACCGCGCACACGACGGCTTTCCGCGAGGCTGCGGCCGGCCTCGTCGACGGACTCCCCGAGACGGAACTGCTGAACCCCTGCCCTTGAGCCGGGCCCGGCCGGGCCCGGCACCACGTGTCGGTGGGGCGTACCGCGAAGGGAAGCCCCACCGGCACGTCAGCCGTTCCAGGAGGCCGAGCCGAGGGAAGACAAGCCTGCGATGAGGTGCTCGGCGGACACGGGTGCCACCAGGTGTCGGCCGACGAGGAGCCCCGGCATGAGGGTCATCAGCACCGTCGCGATCCCCTCGGGATCGGCGTCCGCGGGGACCTGGCCCTCCTCGCGCCAGCGCCGGGCCAGCTCCTCCAGCTGACCGCGCACACCGAGGTAGAAGGCCCGGGTGCGTTCTTCCAGGCCCGGCCTGCGCAGGGCCTCGCCCCACGACTGGATGGCGATCCGCGTGAGGTCGTACTCCGCTTGGGCGTCCCGGTCCCGGACCTCACCCACCATCGCCGCGACCACCTGCGCCGGTGACGCGGTGGGGCTCTGGGCCAGCAGTCCGTCGAAGAGGCTCCGCACGAGGGTCATGGCCTCGTCCGCGGCGGCGTCGATGAGGTCGTCCTTGCTGCGGAAGTACCGGTAGACGGCGCTGGAGGACATGCCGGTCGCGGCGATCACGTCGTCCATGGACGTGGCGTGGAAACCGTTGGCGGAGAAGCAGGTCCAGGCACTGGTGAGGATGTGACGGCGCCGCTCTTCCCGGCGCTCGTCCGTCAGGCGAGGCATCCTCCCACCCTAAACGAGAACGATGGTTTCCGTTCTGGGCGCGCGAGGGAGTACAGCAGCGACGGAACGGCCTCTGAGCGGGAGACCGCTACTCAGGCGTGAATGTCGTAGGCCCGGGTGCCCTTAGAGGGCGGAATGAGAGTTGATGTCCGTTCTGCCGTCACTTGATGGTGTGACGTTGCCGGCTACGGCAGGTCGCCGGGCCGGCGGCGTGCTGAGGTGGCTGTGTGAGTGACCGCAAGCCCTACAAGAGCGACTTATCCGACGAACGCTGGGCGCTGGTCGAGCCGGTGATCACCGCGTGGAAGGCCCAGCACCCCTCCGTCAGCGGACATGAGGGCCGCTACGAGATGCGGGAGATCGTCAACGCGCTGCTCTACCAGGCGAGGGTTCGTTCGAAGTCGTCCCACAGCAGACGGCCGCCGTGGCTGGAACGCCGCCCTGCTGAGCCACCGACTCGGCGACACCAACGTCACCACCATCGAGTCACCACCACCGGCAGCGCCTATACTCTGCTACGCCGCAACCTCCTCTACACCGCCGTCACCCGCGCCAAGCAGATGCTCGTACTCGTCGGCGAACCCGCCGCACTCGAACTCGCCGTCAAACGCCCCGAGCCGGCCCGCAACAGCGCCCTCGCCGCCCGTCTGCGCGACGCCATCGAGGGAACGGCCCTGCTCCCCAGACCGCTGCGCGCAACCGACGGTCAGACCTCCCTGTTGCATTGAAGTTGCGAGGGATGGTCCGCACTCTGGGTCGGAGCACGATGCCCGGTGCCGCTCGGCGAACCTGCCGGTCCGCCCCCGTCGGTGGCGAAATCGCTTCCCATGCGCTGACGGCCGCCGAAGGCTTCGCAAGATCATGTTCTCTGACTCGCAGGAGGAGGTAGACCACACTCTGAGATCTTCACGAAAACCAGACATCTCCAATCTGACGGTATGACAGATTGGCGAGGCTCGATCTCGAACCCTTCTCCAAGGAGCGGTCTTGCCTCGCAAGTTGACCACCGTCGTCATAGCAACGGCCCTGATCAGCGCAACCATCAGCGGGATGTCGAAGATGTCCGGCTCGGCCGGCGGGGCGCCCACACCGGCGGAGGCCCTGGGGATCCTGGAAGCGCCGGTGATGCGGTGGCTGTACGGGCGTCGCCAGCCAGGGCAGTCGATCACGGTGGCGTTCGACCAGGAGATCCTGCGGCTCTACGACGAGTGGGACGCACTGGCACGGAAGGTGGAGGCCGGCACGGCCACGGACCTCGATGTCGCGGTACGCGAGCGCTCCGTCGGCGCGGCGGCCGGGCGGCTGCCGGCCACGCCGCGGGCGCTGCCGTTCCGCACGCTCGCCTCGGTGGCGGACATCGCCGCCGGGAGCCCGGAGCAGACCCTGCGGATTCTGCGGGACTTCGCCGGGGACGAGCCGCTGGCCTCGCTGGACGACGCCCGGCCGCGCCTGGACCGCGCGCAGGCGTGGGTGAACGGCTACGTCCCCATCGAGGAACGCACCCAGGTGCGTAGCGAGCCGGACCGCGAGCGGCTGGACCAGTTGTCGTCGGCGCAGCGGGAGGCGATCAAGCTCCTGCTCGAGGATCTGGAGGCGCACTGGTCGCTGCCCGGCTTGACGGGCCTGGTGTACGGCGTGCCGAAGCTGCAGGCCGGCCTGCCGCTGGACGCGCCCGCGTCGCCCGAGTTGAAGGTGGCGCAGCGGGAGCTGTTCGTCCTGCTGTACGAGCTGTTGGTGGGCCGGGATACCGGTCCTCGGTTGCCGACGCTGCTGCTGGCGTTGGGGGCGGATCGGATCCGGTCGTTGCTGACGGTGGCTTAAGCTTGAATTTAAAGGTTGCCCCTCGGCGTTCCGGTCGAGGGGTTGTCCTTTTTGCTCTGGTTTTTGCCGACGGGATGGCGGGGTGCGGGGGCTGAGGTGCTGCCGGTGGGGCGGCCTGGGCCGGGGCGGGTGGCTTTCGGCGGGTTCGCGGGAGTGCCGACAATCCGGCGGATCCGGTGATAGCCGCGGCGGACCCTGGCCGGGGTGAGGCGGCCGGGGTCGAGGGGTTTCTCCCAGGGGCGGCGGAGGTCCTCGGCGAGGGGACGGGCGAGGCGGAGTTGCGTGTGGGCGGCCACGAGGAGCCAGGCCCACCGATCGGCCTGTTCGGGGTGGCGGAGGCGGGGCCGGGTGAGGCCGAGAGTCTGCTTGAGGAAGCGGAACGTGTGCTCGAGGTCGAATCGCCGCAGGAAGATACGCCACAGCCGGTCGACATCGTGGGCAGTCGCGTCGGGGACCGAATGCCACAGCCACAACGGCTTCGGGTCCCGGTTGCCTGGCAGGTGCTCGACCACCAGGTGAACCAACGTGCCTTCGACGATGGGAAGTTCGCCCTCGTGGCCGGTCCAGCCGCCCTGGCGGCGTTCCAGCTTCGGGTGCAGGCGCCCCCAGCAGCGGGCGGTCACGGCGCCGAACCGGTCATGGCGGGTGGCCGACTCCTGGACCGGATCCGGATGCGTGGCCGAGTGGGCGAGGCGGAACTCCTCCCCGTGGCGGGGCTGCCGGCCGGGCCACGGTCCCTTGCGGCGGCCGGCCGGGTGGTGCATCACGCGATCGGAGCGGATCCGGCCGAGCAGCCGCACCGGCTCCTCGCGCAGCAACCAGGTCAGGCGCACGATGTCGTAGCCGGAGTCCAGGACGAACAGCACCTCGGGGTCGCCGTCGCGCCACTGCCCGGCCTCACGAAGCCGTTCCAGCAGGTCGCGGATCTGGGCGGCGGTGACCGCCGTAGGATCGTCGCCAGGCCCGATACGGACCGCGTCGAGCACCCCGGTCCAGGACGAGCGGCCGCCGCCCAGCGCGGCGGCGACCTGGTACGGCCAGCCTGGAATCGTCTGCCGGACGCCGTCGCACCGGCAGGGCCGGTAGCAGTGCAGGCGGGCCGGCGAGCACTCCGCGTCAGGCCTCGGCCAGGGCGTCACGTCCACCGCGATCGACAGTTGCCGATCCGCCCCGCGCGGCAACTCAAGCGCGGCCAGAGCCAGCCGCAGTCGTCCGACATCGATCCGGCCGTTCGCCAGAGCGTCGTACATCGCCCCGTGGCCGCGCCGGTGCACCGACTCCAGGCTCAACTCCGGCAGCGACACCACCGGCCCGTCCGCACACAGCACCGCGTCCACCAGCTCGAACAACGCGTCCGCGCGGCGCGGCAACGCACCGAACAACTCCATCCGAAAGGAGGACAGTTCGACCAAACCCGACATCTGCACAGCCGCATGGACCACACTGGACACCGACGACCTCCGACCCGTTGTGAGACTCGACATCACACAGCGTGAACCAGAGGTCGTCGCCATTTCCGGCGAATCCCCATGTGGGTGAACAGATCGGGCATCAGGCGATCACGGAAGGTTAAAACTCAAGTTAAGACCGACCGGCAAATGGATCACTTGAGGCGTCGGGTGGTGGGCCGGCCGTCCCAGCGGTAGCGGCTCGTTGCCCGGCGGATCAGCATGCGGAGCGTGACGAGGGCGGCGGCGAGGTAGAGGTAGAAGTCCACGACGCTGCCGCTCCTCTCGGTGCAGCGCCGGAGCTTGCCGTAGTCGTTCATCCACGAGTGCGTGCGCTCGACCACCCAGCGCTTGCCGGCCTGGATCGGGGCGGGCACGCCCTTGCGGGCGATCTCCGCGGTGAAGCCCAACTGGGCTATCAGCGAACGGGACTTGGCGCTGTCGTAGCCGCGGTCGAGGTTGACGTTGACGGCTTCCGGCAGCGCGCCGACCTGGTCCTTGGCGGCGTCCAGGGTCGGGCCGAGCAGGGGCGAGTCGTGCCGGTTGGCCCCGTCGGAGACGATCCCGAGCGGGACGCCGCAGGCGTCGGTGGCGACGGAGCGCTTCAGACCCTGCTTGCCCCGGTCGACCGGCGAGCGCCCGGCCTTGTCACCGCCGGACGGGGCCTTGGTGATGCAGCCATCCACCGAGATCTCGCCCAGACCGAGGCCGATCATCCGGTCGTAGGCCTCGAGCGCGAGAGCGTGCACAGATTCGGAAATCCCTTGCTCGGCCCACTCTTTGACACGCCGCCTGATCGTGCGGTCGGAGCATCCAGGGGTGGAGACGCGCTCGTAGCCGGAGCCGTGGACCAGCGCGAGCACGATGTGCTCGAAGACCGTCCGGTCAGCGATCCGGCGGCGGTGGCAGCCCAGCGGATGGTTCGCGACGAACGCTTCCCGGGCAGGCAAGAGTGCAGCGAACTGGTCCCAGAGGGGTTCGAGCAGGCAAGATGGCAGCGCGGGCACGGCCGTCCTTCGTGATCACTGAGCGTAGAGAACTCCATGATCACGTGGACCCGTGCCCGTACTGCATCCACCCCGCCTTACGTGCGACAGCGACTGCCTATTGCCGGTCGGTCTTAACTTGAGTTTTAACCTTCCGTGATCGCCTGATGCCCGATCTGTTCACCCACATGGGGATTCGCCGGAAATGGCGACGACCTCTGGTTCACGCTGTGTGATGTCGAGTCTCACAACGGGTCGGAGGTCGTCGGTGTCCAGTGTGGTCCATGCGGCTGTGCAGATGTCGGGTTTGGTCGAACTGTCCTCCTTTCGGATGGAGTTGTTCGGTGCGTTGCCGCGCCGCGCGGACGCGTTGTTCGAGCTGGTGGACGCGGTGCTGTGTGCGGACGGGCCGGTGGTGTCGCTGCCGGAGTTGAGCCTGGAGTCGGTGCACCGGCGCGGCCACGGGGCGATGTACGACGCTCTGGCGAACGGCCGGATCGATGTCGGACGACTGCGGCTGGCTCTGGCCGCGCTTGAGTTGCCGCGCGGGGCGGATCGGCAACTGTCGATCGCGGTGGACGTGACGCCCTGGCCGAGGCCTGACGCGGAGTGCTCGCCGGCCCGCCTGCACTGCTACCGGCCCTGCCGGTGCGACGGCGTCCGGCAGACGATTCCAGGCTGGCCGTACCAGGTCGCCGCCGCGCTGGGCGGCGGCCGCTCGTCCTGGACCGGGGTGCTCGACGCGGTCCGTATCGGGCCTGGCGACGATCCTACGGCGGTCACCGCCGCCCAGATCCGCGACCTGCTGGAACGGCTTCGTGAGGCCGGGCAGTGGCGCGACGGCGACCCCGAGGTGCTGTTCGTCCTGGACTCCGGCTACGACATCGTGCGCCTGACCTGGTTGCTGCGCGAGGAGCCGGTGCGGCTGCTCGGCCGGATCCGCTCCGATCGCGTGATGCACCACCCGGCCGGCCGCCGCAAGGGACCGTGGCCCGGCCGGCAGCCCCGCCACGGGGAGGAGTTCCGCCTCGCCCACTCGGCCACGCATCCGGATCCGGTCCAGGAGTCGGCCACCCGCCATGACCGGTTCGGCGCCGTGACCGCCCGCTGCTGGGGGCGCCTGCACCCGAAGCTGGAACGCCGCCAGGGCGGCTGGACCGGCCACGAGGGCGAACTTCCCATCGTCGAAGGCACGTTGGTTCACCTGGTGGTCGAGCACCTGCCAGGCAACCGGGACCCGAAGCCGTTGTGGCTGTGGCATTCGGTCCCCGACGCGACTGCCCACGATGTCGACCGGCTGTGGCGTATCTTCCTGCGGCGATTCGACCTCGAGCACACGTTCCGCTTCCTCAAGCAGACTCTCGGCCTCACCCGGCCCCGCCTCCGCCACCCCGAACAGGCCGATCGGTGGGCCTGGCTCCTCGTGGCCGCCCACACGCAACTCCGCCTCGCCCGTCCCCTCGCCGAGGACCTCCGCCGCCCCTGGGAGAAACCCCTCGACCCCGGCCGCCTCACCCCGGCCAGGGTCCGCCGCGGCTATCACCGGATCCGCCGGATTGTCGGCACTCCCGCGAACCCGCCGAAAGCCACCCGCCCCGGCCCAGGCCGCCCCACCGGCAGCACCTCAGCCCCCGCACCCCGCCATCCCGTCGGCAAAAACCAGAGCAAAAAGGACAACCCCTCGACCGGAACGCCGAGGGGCAACCTTTAAATTCAAGCTAAGACGCTGGTGACGGGGTGGGGTCTGGTTGGCTCCACCCCGCCGCCGTGCGGCGATGTGGGAGCTGCGCTTCGCTGGCTCTGCAGATACCAGGAGACGTGGGGGCCAGTGGTCTCCACGTTCGTAGGGGCTGGCTGCCGGGTGCCAGGTCGCAGAGCGGATCGGCTCGGGCGAACGCAGAAGTGCGCCGCGTTGTGCGTATCACTGTGATTCTGAGTAACAGTGATACGCACTGCGAGGCGCACCTCTGCGTTCGCCCTCCGGCTGTCACGGGCAGTTTCGCCCGTCTGGGCGGTGTGACGTGTGCTGCGCGCCGAGTCGGGTCTCGCACCGCTGAGGTCGCGCCGCGCGTCGGGGCAGGTCAGATCATCGACGCGGTGGCCGTTGGCTGGCCTTCGCGGAGGTCTGTGGCCTGGATGTGGTGTCCGCAGGTCGCGGTGAGCTCCGCAACCTTCCATTTCGCGGCATGCCGTGGGGCGTTGATTCGGCAGGCCGACAGAGGGGACCGGAGTTGAGGCGGCGAGCATGCTCTGGCAAGATCTCGGCGCGCTCCGCGGTTCCGATCCGTGGTGCCGTCCCACCCGGCCGGGCACCTGGCGAGGTCACCCGGCCGGGTGGAGCTCAGCTCTCGGCCCCGGTGCCGGGAACGAGCCCGCCCTCCGCGAGGGTGCGGCGGCCAGCAGCAGTCGAAGCCTCGGGCGCAGGCGGCTCTTGAAACACTGCCCGCTCGACGGGAAGCCGACGTGCAGCGGGCACGGCGAGCGGCGTCTCGTTGGCGGGTTCTGAGAATGGCATCCCGAGGGGCCGGCGATCATTGATCATGGTCGTCAGTCTGCCAGGGCACCTCTCCGAGCGCGTGGCTTGCCCCTCGGCGGCCGACCATCAGTGGCTGTGCTATCCGTTCAGTACGGGGCTGCGGCCCGGACGACGTAGAGGTCGAAGCCGCGGCCGGCCATCTCCAGGGCGGTCTTGGCCATGGCGGACATGGCCTGGACCGAACCGTTGAGCTGGGCGAGAGCAATCCCGCCGTCCGTGTTGGTGATCTCTCGATCCAGGGTCATGAGGGTGCCTGAGAGATCGCCGTGGGCGAGGGAGCTGCAGACGCTCCAGAACAGGTGCACCCGGTCGGCGCCCAGGGGCGTGAGTTCCCCGGCCGACCGGACGATGTCCTTGTAAGTGGGCCCCTGACGCGTCCGCCGCACTTCGGCTTCCGGTACGCCGGCGGCGATCAGCAGAGCGTCGATCTGCTGTCTGCGCCCGGCTGCGGCCGGATTGGCCGACTGCCCAAGGAGTGGGCTCCACTTCTCGCCGTTGAGGTAGTCCGCATATTGAAGGGCGAGCCTGCGCTTCACGCGGTCAAGCCGAGTCGTCGGCCCGAGCAGCCAGACGGCGCGGGCGGCGTTCTCTAGCGCTGCCCGGATCAGGGTGAACTGGGCATGGGTATGGATCGGAACTTCGATTCGGTTGCCCGGGCGCTCCCTGATGAGCGAGGAGCGCAGCGCTTGGAGGTGGTCGACGGCCACGACCAGGGCGAGCCTCGCGCCGTGCGAGAGCTGGAAGGGAGTGGACTTCGCGTCGTCACCCGCCAGCGCGCTACGGGGGTGGACGGTCCAGCCGGACCACTCGGTGGCCGTCCGTTCGGCCAGGGGCGCTACGCGATCCAGGAAGCGCAGCAGATCGCGAAGGGTCTTCTCTTCATCCCTATTTGTGACCATCTGTGAAGGGTAGCGATGGGCGTCGAGCCGGCGCGAAGGGTTTCCCTTGTGCGGGTGCTGACCGGTTCGCGCTCCGCCGGCTGGGGGCCTGCGGGGCTGGGCTGTCCTCCGAGGGTCGGGCTGACGCAGGGTGCCGGGAATGACGCCGGCCCCGACGCGGATGCGTCGGGGCCGGCTGTCGAGTAGCGGGGACAGGATTTGAACCTGCGACCTCTGGGTTATGAGCCCAGCGAGCTACCGAGCTGCTCCACCCCGCGTCGGTGAGTTAACCCTACGCCATCGTGGGCACACTCCTGACCGATATTGCATAAGGGTATTTATAAATGTAGCCTAACGGCACTTGCTCCTTCTCCTGGAAGGCTTTCGATGCGTCCCGACCGCTCACGCCCGCACCGCGCCACTGTCCTGGACACCGTCGTCATGCCTGACGGGCAGATCCACCGACCCGGCTTCACAGTCGCTCTGACCAACCCTGAGACCGGTGAGGCCGCGCGCGGCACACTCTCCGAACTCCACGGGCACGTTGACCGCGTAGTTGCGGCGGTGGCGCTCGACCACGGCGAGTACGACGCCTCAGTGGCATACATGCACCGCCTCGGCCCGATCCGGGAGGTCACCGTCGCCATCGACTCCCTGGTCATGCTGGACGGCATCAAGGAGGCTGCCACCCCGGAACTGTGCGACGGGCAGCAGATCCCACTGGCCACCCGGTGGGACGGCGTGGTGTTCCGCCCCGAGGACCGGGTCGCCTGGGATCACGGAGGCCTGCCCCGGATGGAGAGCGGCTTCATCGTCAGCATCACCCGGCCAGTCCTGCCGTACGGCATGTCCCAGCCCAGTGTCCGCGTGGTGGACTCCACCGGTCGTCAGCTCAGCTGCGGCATCGGGAGGCTGAAGCACCGATGAGTGTCCGCTCTCCTGGACGGCTCCCCACTCAGCGACGTCCGCTGAGACGGGCCAAGGTCACCTTCCCACCAGGCCACAGCCACCATGGGTATCTGCTGACTGCCCGCGGGTGCATCAACAACCAGCAACGACGAGCCCCCGGCAGCCAGGGGCCAACACCAGACGACGCAGGGAGCTAGCCGTGACGGACATCGCCGACTGGATCCACGAGATCGCAACGTTCGCGGTCCCGGTAACCGCAATCATTCTCTCCGTCAAGCTGCTGAAGGACCAGCGCAGCCCGCTCCTCGCTGTCCTTCCCCTGGTCGCGGCAGCAGCAGTGCTTCTCGTCGGCAAGCGGGCCTTGCACCTCATGGCAGCTGCGCCGACCGAGATCCCCCCGCCCGTGCCAGGACCGGACGCCTCCACGCTGTTGACCTGGGTGGGCACCTTCATCGGCGGCCTGCTGACAGCGGCCGGAACCGGCTGGGCCGTGCTCCAGGCAACGACCATGCTCCGGCGGCGCCGTGATCGCCAGGCACAGCGCCACGATGCCGTTGCCCGGCACGACGCCGTGCGGGAGGAGGTCGGATCGTGGGAGAGCGACGTCCTTGCCATCCTCGAGTCCCCGTTGCTCGCCGACGTCAGCGAGGCTCAGACTCAGCGGTTCATCGAGGTGTTCGAGGCGGCCAGGGTTGCCCGTCTGAGCACCGGGACTCGGGCCGACCTCGATGTGTATCTCAAGGCCGTCGCCGATCTGGAGACCTCGTGGCGCGCCGCGATGCTCCCCTCCCGTCAGCAGCAGACGATCGCAACGCAGGCTGCTGCCACCGGGGCCTCGTAGCTGCTGGCGCAGGTCCTGGAGGAGGAGTGGCGTAGGGCGGCAGCACACGGGCAGGCGCGTCAGCCGTCGGTGGGTCGAGCCGCGTCCGGAGTCCGCTCCCCTGAGATCCACGAGAGGTCCCTCAAGCAGGTCAGCCTCTCGATGGCCGGCCCGAGGGATGCTGCCAGGGAACGGGAGACAGCGGGCCTCCTGCACCTGCGGCACAGCAGGCCAGGGGAGTGCCAGCGAGCGTCACCACTGCGGGAGCGCTCGCCCAGTACCTCGGCATACCGTCGGCGGGTGTCCACGACGCCCGCCGAACGACTCGTCCCCCGGCCGGCACAGGTCGTACCCGGCCAGGACACCTGCGTCGCAGGTGCGCCGAGGGCCGCCCCGCTCCCCGTTCAACCTGGACCCAGCACTGCGGCCTCTCCCGTCCGGCCGCGCCACAGCCTCAGCGGCAGCGGCCCTTCGACCACCAGGTCTCGGAAATGTCCACGTCAGACGGATATTCGGCGAAGCCTTGGCGAGGACCTCACTCCGGCCGCGACAATGGCAGCCATGCGACCCGATCTCGCCGATCTCCTGGACAGCGCCGCCCGCGTGCTGGACACAGCCGGCCCCCTGGCGCCTCTCCACATCGCGGTCAGCAGCCGGGATATCCAGGTCACCTTCGCCCCAGGCGTGCCGGCTGACGATCAGCGCTCGGGCATCGACCGTCTGGCGGCCGCCACGGGCGCCAGACCGGTCGAATCCAACCTGGGTGCATCCGCCTCCACCTACACCGTCAGCGCTGAACTGGCCAACGGCGCACTCCTGGTCGCCGGTACTCACCCCGCGCTGCGCCCCAGCGGCTCCTCCCGGACAACGTCGACCGCTGAGGCCGTCACGACGCTCCGCGCTCTCGGCCCGTGGGCCCGGACGCTGGACACGATGGGTGTGCCGGTCTGGGAACTCGGCGTGGATGACGACTGCGAGCGCCTGTCGGTGCGGTTGACCGTCGACAGCGGCGGCGACCCGGATGCGGCGCTGGTGAGCGCCTCCGCCGGGGTGGACCACCTCCGGCCGGCCCGCCGGACCGCCGTCGGCCTGGACCGGCGCGGTCGCCTGCCGTCCGGCCAGCCCGTCCTCATCTGCGCCTTGTAGCGCGGGCAGTCTGCAGCCGGCGAACTGATCACTCGTTGGCATGGCGTGCCAACCGTCTTGCCCGGCCGTCGGGGACCCGGTGGCACCTGCCGCCGACCGGCGGTCATGATGTCCGCAGCTGCAACATCGGCGTCCGCTCGGCCCGCACGGGTCGGCTGGTGGCATGGCCCGAGGGCCGCTATGAGGCCTGCTCGCGCGCGGCGATGATCAGTACGCGCTCGCGGACCAGGTCGCTGTGGACGGCGGCGTCCGTGCTGACCGGCAGGCACTCCATCGCCTCGTCGATCGCGGCCAGGGCCTCGTCATGACGGAGCAGGCGCCGTAGTGCCCGTGCCTTGCGGTAGAGGGCGATGGCGTCGGGCCGGGCGGCGAAGGCCGGGCGGTCCAGCAGGTCGAGGATCCGCTGCGGCTGTCCGGGTAGGTCCTCGCCCAGCCAGAGTCCGTGGAGCAGAGCATGGGTGACCTTCACGTCGTCCTCGGCGTCGGCGAGGACTTGGTCGATGAGCCCGAGGCCCCTCGGGTCGGACTGGCCGAGCAGCGCGAATACGTGCAGGGAGCGGCTGAACGGGTCCAGGTCCTGGAGTGGCTGCGCGCTCAGGAGTTCCTCCAGTGAGCGGCAGCGGAAGTCGTATCGCAGGGCCACGGCATACAGGTGCAGGCGCGTTCGCGCCGCGATGGCGGCCACTCCGCGCTGGAGCGCCTGGGCGGCGGTGACGTGAAGGAGCACGCTGCTGCCGCTCTGGCGGGCGCTCCAGGCGACATCGGCGCAGAACCGCGCGGACTCCTGCCATGTGGCGCCCAGCCGCTCCATCCATTCGTCCGCCCGCTGGGGCCAGGCCTCCTCGAAGCGGTCCTCGATGTCGGTTCGGGCGATGTCGAGGACCGCGGCTCGGGTACCGGCCGTCCGCGCCGCGCCCTGCAGGACCGGGAGGGCGTCGGGGCGCGCCAGGATGGCGCGGGCCGCCAGCTTGCGAGCGTGGTCCGAGTCGGTGGACATGAGGATGAATGCGTCGAGCTGACGGTACGTCGAAGCGATGGAGCGAACGGTGCGGTCGGCCGGGTGCGGTGCAAGGGTGCGGGTCACGGTGAAGTCCTCATCTCGAGCCAGTGGCGGCGTACGTCCAATAGAGGTGTCGAAATCGGCGACCGTGTGACATGGATCGGGTGACTTCATCAGCAGACGGTCTTCGGGCACCGCCCGGGAGCGGACCGCGCGTCTCGGCGCGCGCTCTCTTCTGGCCTTCGTGGGCGGAAGGCCCGGCGAGACATCCTGGGCCACCCCGCTGCCCGTGGGACTGGTCAGCCGGGAGCGGCGTTCGTCTGCGTGCGGTCGGGCAACCGAGCCGTCGCCGCCGTGTCCGGGGCGTCCACCTCTCGCGGCGGTAGAGTCACAGGCACGAATCTGCGCTGCCAGTGCTGTTGTTGCACGCGACCTGAGGATCTCCGAGTCCCCCCGCGACGGGTGGATCGGGCTCGTGCACCGGCAGTTGGACGGAATGGAGCTCGGGTGGAGAAGTCAGTGGCTGAGCGGGCTGCTGAGCTGACCGGACCTCAGCAACGAGAGGTGCTTGCTTCCGATCCAAGAACCGGCGAGGTAGGAGGCACGGCGGGCATCCGAAGGGCTCTGGCAGGCAAAGGACTCGCGGTTGTGCACGGACGGATCCGGGCGACCTACTTGACGGCGGACGGGCTCGCGGTCCGCGACTGGCTCCGGACTCAGGCTGGCGGCGCCGGTTCCGCCAGTTCCTCGGTGGACGTGCCGACCGCTGCGCCCGGCACGTTCACCGCGGCAACGGGGGACGAGGAGGCCTACGCCCCAGAGGGTCAGGCCAGCAGGGCGGCTGCTGTTGCTCGGGCGTGGACGGGACTTGTCGACGTCCGTCGTCTTTCCGGCAGCGCCGGCATCGAGGACTTCGGTCTTCCGGCTCCGTGGGAGCTCGCTCGGCCTGTGTGGGCTGTGGCGTTGGCTCTCGAGGCTGCGGGCTTCCCGCCATCCGCGACAGATGGGGCTGGCCGCAGGACGCAGACCGGGTACCGGGTCATCGCGTCCGGCCAGCCTGGCGAGGTCCGGGTTGAGTGGCGCGGGCCAGCAGTGGGTGCGGCCCGGCTGGAGGCCGAAGCACGGCTGTCCGAGTGTGCCCAGCGGTTGCTCGAGCGGGGCTGGGCCGCGCTCCTGTACCAGGGACCTCAGCACAGCCGCTTCCTGCTGGTATCCGCACGACGCTGAGAGTGCCGGGCGCTCATGAGCGTCTGCCTACCAGGGTGAGAAAGCGCATCTCTCATGGCCATGGCACCCGCCCCGGCAAGGCTGACGACTTGCTCCGCTGCCGCCGGCCCCGGACAGCGCTGGTGGCTGGAATACCGCGCGCCCTGTCGGCAGTCACGAAGCTCCACGCTGGCCGATCAGCAACGCGGTGCAGGGATCAGCTGGCACCCAACATTGCCTAACTCTTTTTGAAGATGTATGATTGCCTTCCGTTGGGGCGCGCCGGAACTGATGGTGCGACGGGCTCCCGACCCGCCCCGCACGTCGAGGTGGAACGCCAGCGAGCCCACGAAGGTGATGACGCAGCGGTCCAGCCAGACCAACTACCCGCCCGCGTCACCGGTGACCAGCACCATGCCACCCTGGGTGCCGACCCTGGCCAGCAGGTCGGCGAGGCGCTGGTCGAGTCGCGCGAAACGTAGGCGGGCAGGCGACGTGAGCGCCGCGCGCGGCGCCGCGAAGCGAAGCGCGCCGACGAAAGGCTGTGGCGCCGCGACGCGAGTCTCTGACCTGGGCATTATCGAGCCGCCCGCACCACTCTCATCTTCGACGCCGGCCTGCACCTTTGTTCGCGGCGCAGTCCACGCCCGGCTCGTGATCTATCACGGCAAGCGGTCGAGCTCCTTGCCCTTGATCCGATCGCCACGGCGATCGGATCGACCTCGGCGTCGAGTGGCTGGGGCACACCTCGATCCCGGCCGGCTGCATCACGACCATGCCGAAGTTCTCCGACTCCGACGAGTAGATCCGCAAACCCCAACCCCGCCGCGAGCCCCAGCCGAGCCCGCCGCGCTCCCACTCAGGACACCCTGACGCCACCCGAACACCGGAGATACCTCATGTCGCCCGACCATCCCGCACCCGCCAGCCGCCACCTCGACCTCCCCGAAGGCTGGAAGATCCAGCTCGAAGCCACGCTCAACATCACCATCCTCACCCTGGCACAGCCGGACGGATCCGCCGTTCACCACACCTTCCACCTCGGATCCCTCCCGCCCGGCTCGGACAGCCCCCTCACCGTCGAAGCTCTCACCGATATCCCGTCGGCGGAGCTGCACAGTGCCGCCGAAAGGCTCCTGGTGGCGTACGCCAACCGCGTCGCAACGGCCCAGGCGAACGCCGACGCCTTCAAGAGCGACTTCCCCGACCTCACCGCCCTGTACGAGCGGGTACGCAGCTACGCCCCCGAATGCCACACCGACCTGGATCTGGACCACGAAGCCCTGACCGTCGTCCTCGTGCTCGGCAGCAAGTCCGCCACGTCCGCCACGTCCGGGTACTCGCTCTGCTCGGCACCTGGCTGCTCACCGTCGGCGCCACATCCGCGCATCCCCCCGCCGGAGTCCTCGTCGAGCCGGGAGACAGCGCCCAAGAGCTCACCGTGACCCTCGGTCAGGCCCAGGCATCCGCCTTCCTCCACTGGCTTCGAGGGCAACCGCAGCCCTGACCCGGAACCGCCGTAGGGCGACCTCCGCCCTCGGCCGGGCGCGCACCGATCTGGTCTGTCGCTCAGTGCTGGGCCCATCAGGCGCTGGCCCCCTCAGCCGGACGCTGGCTGGTGCCCGTCCTACCTCGGACGCCCCGGCTACCCCAGGGTCTCGACGCACTGTCTCGATCACCTGACCGAGGACTCAGGTCCAGGTCCGATGAATCTCGACGGGGCGCAGCGGCGAGCCGAAGCCGCTCCGCCCTGCCCGAGTCACGACAATCTTGCCGTGCTGCTTCCCTTCTCTGCCCACGGGCCTGTCCTGCTCCCGTCGATCGCCAGCCGACCAGCGGACCTCACTCCCTTCCTCGCCGCCGACGAGCTGACCACGGCACGGACCTACTCGTCTAGGTAACGATGACCGCGTCGAACCCGCCCCGGGGCACCGGGGCGGCGGGCGCACCGTCGCCGTGAACAGCCACCACAGTGCCGACGCCAGCCTCGGCGGCGAGGCGCCGGGTGCGGTTCACCACGTCCGGATCGAGGTCCACGGTGACGATCCGGCCGCCCAGGCCGACTACCTCGGTGATCCGACCGTCGCGGCACATGTCTACCGCCAGCTCTACAGCGTCGGGAGAGCGAACCGCTCGTCCAACAGGGCACCCTCGCGGCCTCCGGGGCGGTCGGCAGGGTACGCAGCGAGGTGTCGAGGGCGGCCGGGCCGGAAAATGCGGTAGGCGCTCGCGGCATCAGGGAAGAGGGGCATGTTCGGGGCTCCAGGTCGGTTCAGGTCGCTCGGTCCAGGCGAAGGTGACAGCAAGTCAGGGCGCGGGAGCGCCGGGCTCGGCGGCGGATTCCAGAGAGGATGCGGACTGCGCGGGGAGCGCGGTCGCAGGTCCGACGCCGGTGGCGGTGGCCAGGGAGGTGAGGTGACGGATGGGGGAACGCCACAGCATCCACGCTGGCACGGCCAGCAGACAGGTGATCACGGCCAGGGTCGGGCGCAGACCGATCGCGGCGCCCAGGACGCCGGCCAGCAGCGCGGCCAGCGGGCGCAGCCCGAACGCCAGCCACATGCCGCTGGACTGAGCCCGGCCTTGCAGCTCGGGCGGGGCGATCAGCTGGCGGATACTGCGGAGGAGCCCGCCGCTGGCCACCGCGCACCCGGTCTGGACGACCATCGCCGCTGCGATGGCCCACTGGCCCATGACGCCGGGCCGGGCCAGGAGCAGCGGGAGCTGGCACACCGGGGACAGGGCCAGGGCCGTGACGATGACGCGGCCGGGGCCGAAGCGGGCGGCCAGGTGGCGGCCGGTGATGCCGCCGATCACTCCGCCGATGCCGCCTGCTCCCATGACCAGGCCCAGCATGGTGGGCGGCCATCCGAGGTTGCGTAGCAGGAACAGGCTCCACAAGGCCGCGCAGGCGGCCATCACGCTGGCGTTGACGCAGTTGGACAGTACGGCGGCGCGGACCAGCGGTGTGCGCAGGGTGTAGGTGAGGCCTGCGCGGATGTCGGCGAACATGCTGGCTGGCTGCTCGGGTTCGGTCCGGGCGGGCTCCGGGGTGGTGATGCGCATCAGCAGCAGCGCGGAGAGTAGGTAGGAGAGGGAGTCGGCGGCGATGGCGCGGGCGCCGCCGAGGAGGCCGACCAGCAGCCCGCCCAGGTTCGAGCCGGTCGTGTCCGCCAGCGAGTTCCCGGTTCCCAGCCTGGTGTTGGCCTCCACCAGCTGGTGGCGCTCCACCAGCTGCGGCACGAAGGCGGTGGACGCCGTGCTGCCCAGGACCTGGAGAGAGGCGACCAGGAAGGTCACCACGTACAGCTGGGCCAGGGACGGCTCGGTGACCAACGACACCAGCGGCACGCTGGCCAGCACGGCGCCGCTGGCCAGCTCACAGCCGATGACGATCGGCCGCTTGGGCCACCGGTCGACCAGCACGCCGGCGTGCAGAGTGAACAACAACGGGGGCAGGCGTCCGGCCGCCGCCAGCCCGGCCACCTGCACGGTGGAGGCGTGCAGCTGCAGCGCGGCGACGACCGGGACGGCCACCAGCGTCACCCCGCTGCCGGCAACCGAGATCCCCTGCCCCAGGGCGTAGTTACGGAAGTCCGCCTGCCGCCACAGCGTGCCCGAGCCGCCCGGCCGGGCTCCCTTCTCAAAGCGCTGGCCGGCCGAAGGCACGGTCACCGGCCCGCCAGGATCAGGTCGAGGACCTCCGAAGTGGGCCGGACGTCGCCGAAGGACCGGTAGAGGGTCCGCAAGGTGGCGTTGTGAACCTCGTCGCTGCCGGCGGCCGTACCGTCGGCCACCACGATCACCCGCAGGCCCAGGGTGGAGGCGTCGCGCGCCGACCCGGCCACGCACACGTCGGTGACGACACCGCACACCACCACAGTGTCGATGCCGCGCTCGGCCAGCAGATCGGGCAGCGGGCAGAAGCCGGGGAAAAAGGGCTCTTGTGCTCCATCTGTGGGTCGCTGAGGAGCGCCTGACGCAGTACACGCCGTCCCCTGTGCAGATCTTGAGGTGTTGAGGCCCGAGATCGGTTTGCGCAGGGAGAACGGCGTGCGGTTCACCACGGTATTGAACGCGCTGGTCGGATGCGAGCAGGCGGTGCCGGAGGACGTGCGGTTCGAGGTAGATGCGCAGGTCATCGTGGTCGCGGTCCGGCCGAGGTCTCGGGCGCGTCGCCGTTGCGGGATCTGTGGGAGCCGCTGTCCGGGGTTCGACGCCGGTGCGGGGCGTCGGCGCTGGCGTCACCTGGACGCTGCCGGCCTCAAGCTCTACCTGGAGGCCGACGCGCCCCGGGTGACCTGCCGGCGGCACGGGGTGGTGGTCGCCGCCGTCCCCTGGGCCCGCCACGACGCCGGGCTCACCCGCGACTTCGATCAGCAAGTCGCCTGGATGGCCACCGAATGCTCCAAGGCGGCCACTGCCCAGCTGATGCGGACTGCCTGGCGCACGGTCGGCGCGATCATCACCCGCCACCAGGCCGACGCCGACGCCGGGATCGACCGGCTCGCCGGCCTGCGGCGTGTCGGCATCGACGAGATCTCCTACCGGCGCGGGCAGAAGTACATGACCGTCGTGGTCGACCACGACTCCCGACGGGTGGTGTGGATGGCGGACGGCCACGGCAAGGACGTACTGCGCTCCTTCTTCGACGTGCTGGGCGCCGACCGCGCGCACGGGCTCACCCACATCAGCGCCGACGGCGCCGAGTGGATCGCCGACGTGGTCGCCGAGCGCGCTCCCAACGCGGTACGCGCCATGGACCCGTTCCACGTCGTGGCCTGGGCCACCGAGGCCCTGGACGAGGAACGCCGCTCCGCGTGGAACCGGGCACGACGCGAGGCCGCCGACCCCGAACTCGCCCGCCGCCTCAAGCACTCACGCCACGCGTTGTGGAAGAACCCCGAGGACCTCACGCCCCGCCAGCAGGTCAAACTCGCCTGGATCGCGACCAACGACCCCCGCCTGCACCGCGCCTACCTGCTGAAGGAGGGCCTGCGCACGATCTACCGGATCGCCGCCGAGGAGGGCGTCCAGGCCGCGGTGAAGGCCCTGGACCGATGGCTGTCCTGGGCCGCCCGGTGCCGCCTTCCGGCCTTCACCGACCTCGCTCGCAAGATCAAGCGCCACTACGAGGCCATCCTCCACGCGATCATCGAGAAGCTGTCCAACGGCCTGATCGAGTCGACGAACACCAAGACCCGCTTGATCATCCGCCGAGGCTTCGGCTTCCGTTCCGCCGAGGCCGTCATCGCCCTCGTCATGCTCTGCCTCGGCGGCAACCGCCCCACCCTGCCCCGACGCCAACTCGCATGACCCGACCCACAGGTCCAGCACAAGAGCCGGAAAAAGGCACTGGATACGGCCTTCTCCACAATCAGGTCGCGCTCTTCGTCCACGGCGAACTGCGGCCACAGGCGCCCGGCGAGCGGGCCGCTGCCGCCGGAGGTCCGGTACAGCTCCGCGACCTGGGGGCCGTAGAACTCCTCCCGGGCCGCGCTCGGGCCGCCGGGTCCCGGCAGCACCCAGGCCACGAGGCCGCCGCACTCGCGCAGAGCTCCCGCCAGGACCTGGATCTGCGGGATCACGCCACGCGCGTACGGCCCGTCGAAGAACGGCACCATGTCGATCACCACCAGCGCGGTGCGGACCGGGTCGAGCCGGGTGTAGGCGTGCCGGCGGCCCCAACGTTCCTCCTGCCGGTCGTACTCGCGCTGAGGGATCGACCAGTCGTGCAGCAGGACGGGGGTGTCGGCCGTGGTCAGAGCGCTCACGCGTACGCCGCCGGCCCGGCGGCGTGGGCGGCCATCAGAACCGGCGCGGCCAAAACTGCCGGCGGCCGGGTGCTGGGCGGCGTGACGGCGCACCAGCTCGGCCGTGGAGGGGCGCAGCAGCAGCCTGTGCAGCATGTCCGGCTCGAACCAGCGCAGCATGACGCCCTCGTTCAAGCACACGGAGTCGGGGTCGCCGCTCCAGCGGGCGGTGTGGATCTGAACGGGCAGGCACAGCCCGTCGACGCCGGTGGCCTGTTCCACCGCGAAGGGCTCGAGGTCGGTGAGTTCGAGGCCGGGGGCCTCTTCGGCGAGTTCGCGCAGCAGGGTGTCCGTCAGCGTGGTGTCCTGTGGCTCGCGTCCGCCGCCCGGAAGCGACCACTCGCCCGGGGCCCAGATGCGGCCCGGGTAGTTGTCGCGCAGGTGGAAGAGGTAGTGGCCCGCGCCGTCGTGGATCAGGACGGAGGCGTTGACCGGCTCCGCCCGGCCGTCGATCCCGGCGGCGCGCAGCTTCGCGCGCAGTGAGGGGGAGGCGACCTGGTCGAGGGGGCGCCACTCGGCTCCGGTGACCTCCTCGGCCTGCAGTGCGACCTCGGCTTGTTCGGCGACGAGGCAGAAGGCGAACCGGAAGTCGTAGTGCTGGTGCGCGCCTTCGCCCTTGTCCGGGTTGGGGTCGATGTCGTTGATGTCGATGTCGACCGGGACGCCGAGAGTCTGCGGGGTCAGGCACAGGTCGCCCGGCGCGATGCCGGCCTCCTCCCGGACCTCGCGCAGGGCGGTTGCGAGCAGGCTCTCGTCTGCCTCCTCGACGTGGCCGCCGGGGCAGATGACCAGGCCGGTGGCCTTGTGGTGGATGTGCAGGACCCGGCCGTCGGGCCGGATTACGACCGCGCTGCAGGTGATGTGCGCGGGCAGGGTCGCCCGGCTCGTGGGCATCGGTGCGCCGTCCAGGGACGCCAGCAGCGGTGTCAGGTTGGCGCGTTCGCCGGGGTGGCGTTCCAGGTAGGTCTGGACGAGGTCGCGGATGTGGCTGCGAGCGGGGGGCACGGTGAAACCTCTCGGGATGGGCGTGTCGGCGAGCAGCCGACCGTGCGGAGGTGGTCGCGGGTTCTCTGCGGTCCGGGTGCTGGGCGCACCCCCATTCATCACGTCTGGTATCCATTCGAGTTCATTGGGTGACGATGCCAGGAGGGTCTGACACTCGCCCCGTTCCCGGCCCGGCAGCCGTTTCCGGCACTCATGCACCGCTCCTCTCGGCCGGTGCGCAGGGCGGACGCGGTGGCGTTCGGTCGGCACTCCGGGATCCGGGGCACCTGCCGAGCACGGGAGCGGGGGCCGGTCAGGTCGTGGGTATCTCCCAGCTCAGCCCCGGCCCGCCGACCGCCCGCTGGACGCCGTCGGTGAACTCCAGCCGGTACTCAACCGGGCGGCCGGCCGCCGTCCAGCGCGCGTGGATCTCCTCGGCCTCCCGCCACAGGTTCCGCGGCCCCCACTCGACGGCACGCGTCCCGTCCCGCGCGACGGCGGCCCGCGACCCGTCGGTCGCAACCAGCACCACCTCGTCGTCGAAGCCGGGAGCGTCCCAGTGCCTCCGGCCCCCAGGCAGGACGTGCGCGAGCGCGACCCAGAATCCACGCTCGGCCGGCGCGGGCGGCACCAGCACGGCGGAACGGCTTCGGCCGCTCTCGGCCGGTGCGGCCGGCAGCGGGATGAACCCGCGGGCCCGGTCCGGTACATGTCCCCACAGCTCTGAGGCGAGCCGCCCGGACATCGTTCCCGCCTCGTCGCGGTGGACGAGGGCGGTGGCGTGCCAGCCGGGCGCACCAGTGGTGATGGTGGTGCGCAGCCGGCCGCCCGGGGCGAGGTGGTGCAGCCAGGCGGCGGGGATGCGCCGGACGGCGAACGAGGCGGTGATCGCGTCCCACGGGCCTTCAGGCAGTCCGCGCAGCCCGTCACGGACCACGAGCCGCACCCCGGCGCTGATCGCGGCCAGGCGCGGTGCGGCGTCGCGGGCCAGCTCCCGGTCGATCTCCACCCCGGTCGCCTGCCGTCCCGTCAGTTCGGCGGCGACCGCGCTCAGGTAGCCGGTGCACGCCCCGATCTCCAGAAACCGGTCGCCCGACCCGAGGCGGACGTCCTGGAGGGTGAGGGCTAGCAGCCCGGCGCCCGAACTCTGCCCGGTCGGGACGCCGACGTGCTCGCTCCCGGCCAGGAGCGGGCCCGGCGGCCGACAGTCGAGCTGCACGACGACCTGGTCCATCCCGTAGCAGACGGCGAGGTGCTGCTCGGGCTCGTCCGCGAAGTCGACGAGCCTCCAGCGCCGGACGGGTCGGACGCTGCCGAGCGGCGCGAACAGGCGCGGCATCAGCAGATGCCGGGGCACTCGGGCCAGCGCCGCGACGACCACGGGGTCGTGCACGCCGGGCTCCCGGGCAAGCGCGGCGGCGAAGGCGGATCGGGCATCGGCCTCCGAAGCCCGCGGGGCCGGGACGCTGGTCTTCTCGGTCACCGGCCGTCCACCTCGAGCGCCTGGTTCCACCCTGACGGCTGGAGCCGGTCGCGTTCGCCAGCATGCTGTTGCAGGCGGGCGAGGGTGGTCGCGGTGATCGAGTCGGCGGGTGGCAAGCGGAGCTCCTACTCGGGCGGTGGTCGGCGCAGGGTGCGGGCGTGGCAGGGCCGTCCCCAGGGCGGATCAGTGTGGGCGTGGCCCGGCCGTCTGGATCAGCCGGTCCGGTCGCCGGTGAAGCGGAGCAGCGCCGGGGGATGGCGTCGGCCGTTGATCTGGAGTGCGAGGTGGTAACTGCCCGGTGCGAGGGCGGCTGTGCCGCGGGACTTCAGCGGATGGGTGGTGTCGACGGCCAGATCGGTGCCGACGGACAGGGCAGGTGCGGGCGGGTGGCCTCGCTGGCCACACGCCGCACCCGGTGGTCGGCGGCACCGGCCCAGTCGGCGGCCAGTGTCCGCCCGGGATGGGTGTTGAGGAAGGCGCGGACGGTGTCCTCGGCGGAGAAGTACGGGGTGATGGCAGCGAGCGCGGCGAAGGCCTGGTCGAGCCGCTCCGGGTGGAGGTGGTGGGTGGCGACGTGGGCGGAGTGCGGGGCGTAGATGTACAGGCCGAAGTCGGTGGTCGCGCCGGCGGCCTCCGGAGTGGCCTGCAAGGACCGCGGCAGAGCGTCGAGGGCTGCCGGGCCGGTGACGGGAAGGTACTGGTGCAGGGCGTCGGCGGTGCGGGCCTTGAGTTCCGGGTGCGGCAGGTCGGCGGACACCTGGACGGTGAACGCGACCGCGTCGAAGCCAGGGCAGACTTCACCTCGCGCCTGATACGGGCGATCCGCTCCGGTCTCAACGCCCTTTCTTTCAGCGGAACTTGGGAACTCATTCGACCACCCTAGTGTCGGTGCCGCCCGGTGGCGGGCGGCTCAGCGGAGATTCGCCCGTCGGGGGGACAGGGTCGGCGTGTCGGTTGGCGGCGTGCACCCGTGTCGGCAGGGCGCCGCCTGGTGGATGGGTGAAGGTCGGAAGTTGGCTGGGACTGCGTTCAGGTGTCAGTCCGGAACCGAGAGGTACACCGTGCGGCCGGTGCGCCGTGCGTCGTCGTAGGCCTGAAGGCGGGCGTAACGGTCCGGGGGCAGGAGGTGGCGCCACTGGTCGAGGGTGGCGAAGCGGGCGTCGTCGTGTTCGTCGGGGTCGAGGCTGATGTGTGCTGCGTGTTCGGTCGGCATGGTGCCGCCGTCGAAGACGATGCCGAAGCGTCCTGGCCGGTCATGGCTGGGCGGGGTGACGACCACGGCGAGGGGCGCCAGCGCGGTGATCTTGTGGCCGGTCTCCTCCAGGGTTTCGCGTTCGGCGGTCTCGTGGGGTACTTCGTCATGCTCGGTGTGCCCGCCGGGGTGCTGCCAGCCCCGGTTCCCGGTGGCGTGGAGCAGCAGGATCCGGCCGTCCTCGTCGTGGATGTGGAGGGCGGCCCAGGCCTTCCAGTCGGGGAGGGCGGCCAGGTACTGGTGCAGGGGTACGGGGCCGAACGCCGGGTCGGCCCCGTACCCCGGGAGGTGAGTGTCCATCGGCCGAGGCTATGCCCGCCGGCGTCCGCCGGGCAGGTGTCGGTCTGGTGGCGCGGGTCAGCGGGTGTGGACGGTTCCGTCATCGAGGACGGCGACGGTCGCTTCGTCGGGCAGGGGGGTGCCGAGGACGGCGGCGGGGATGCCGGCCTCGCGCAGCAGGATTGCCAGGTGGCACAGCCGCGAGCCGCCTTCGAACACCATGCCGGCGACGTCGTCGAGGAGGACGGACAGGATCGCGTACGGGCGGCGGGCGTAGACGACGGGCTTGCCGGGCATGGCCCGGACTACGGTGATGAGGCCGCTGACGTAGTCGCTGGCGGGGGCATCGGCGACGGAGCGCATGCTGACGAGGGGCGCGACGGTGAACCGGGTGAGGTCGTCGCTGTCGGAGATGCGCAGCAGCGGTCCGGTGGCGGCTCCCGGGCTGAGGACGTGGCCGGCGGTCGGTACGACGGTGTCGTGATCGGCGCCGGGCTCGGTGTGGTCCACGAACTGCGGGCCGTCGGGCGTGAGGACCCACTCGCTGTAGACGCCGGGCATGTCGGCGTCCAGCACGCCGGTGAACGCGGCGACGGTCTGCAGCGTGCGGGCCGTCCAGGGCGCGGGCGGTTCGAGGGTGTTCCACGCGTGTTCGTCGGTGGTTGGCGGGCACAGGATCTGCTCGACGCCGGCCATGCCCCGGTTGATGTCGAGCAGGCCGTCCGAGGAGTGGTCGATGACGGTCGTTCCGTCCTCGAGCCGGTGGGCGACCGCGCCGACGAGGCCGCGGACGAACGGCCGGACGATCACGGCGTGCACGGTGAGCGGGTCGGTGGCGGTGCCCCATGCGGCGGTGAGGAAGTCCAGGAGGGCGGCGGCGGGGAGGATGTTCTGGCGCAGGTCGCGTCCGAGGTCGACCACGACGTCGCCAGCCAGGTCGGTCAGCCAGGCCGGGCGCAGCGCGGGGTCGGTGAGCGCTGCTCCGTTGATGCTGAGGATCCAGCCGTCGCGGACGGCGACGTCGGCGGCGCGGGCCATGCGGTAGGGCCGGGAGCGCTTGGCGGTGATGGCGAGGTAGACGTCGGCGAGGTCGCCGAGGACGAGTCCTGCGGGGAGGGTGTCGGTGAAGTAGAGGCTGGCGCTTGCGCACACGGGTCCGGTGGGCTGTGCGCGGTGCAGGTGGGCGGTGAGGGGCCGGACCTGCAGGAGCTGGGTGGTGCTGCCGTCCCAGGCCCATTCGATATCGACGTCGCCCCGGAAGAGCGCCTTGAGGCTGCGGGCGAGGGCTGCGACCGAGTGGTACGGCTCGGGTGCGGTGCTGTGCGGTGCGACGTCGACGGTGGTGCCGGCCTCGGCTCCGTCGGCGAGGTGTTCGGCGGTGCCGGAGACGGCCTCGACGGTCACGGTCCCGCCGGGTTGGGTGAAGGCGATGCCGGAGAGGCGGGCGTCGGCCATGGCCTGGATGATGACGGCCATCCGCGGTGTGGGGTCGGAGTCGTGGGCGCGCAGGCGGCCGAGGACGGCTGGGAGGGCGTAGAAGGAGCGCCAGCAGGCGAGGATGGCCTGCTCGACGTCGGCGAGGGTGCTCAGGTGCAGGAACGAGTTGTAGAGGCCGGCGTGGCTGCTGGCGGGACCGTCCTCGACGGTGGTGGAGGAGCGTACGGCTACGGGGCCGTCGAGCTGGGCGACGAAACCGGCGACGATGGTGCGCATGCGCGGGGTGAGGGCGAGGCCGTCGAGGATGCTGGCGAGTTCGCGCTGGGCGCCGACGAGGTCGTGTCCGACGGTGGTGGTGAGGTCGGTGAAGAGCGTGGGCAGGCGGCGCAGCCGGTCGGTGCCGAGCGCCTCGGTGAACCAGTCCACCGGGACGCAGCAGGCGGGCGGGATGTCGGCGGATCCGGCTGCTGCGGCGGCGTTCAGTGCGGCGAACTTGTTGCCGACGGCCTCGGCCGCGCAGTCCGCGGCCGAGGGGAGGGCGGCGACACGCATGGTCGTCATGAGGATTCGTCTCCGGTCGGGTCCGAGAGCAGGTGGAGGTCGGAGGCGGGTCCCGCGAGCCACTTGGTGACGATCTCGTCCACCTGCTGCTGTGCGCTGCGGGGGTCGTCGCCGGAGTTGTCGAGGGTCCACGTCGGGATGATCTGGTCGTAGCCCCAGGTGGCGTCCGTCTCGGGCGACTGGGTGCGGTCCGGTCGGGCCGCGAGGCGCTGCAGGCGCACCTGGTCGTCGCAGGCGATGCGGACGAAGTCGAATCCGGCGGCCGCCATGCGGGGGTAGTCGGTGGCCGCGTCGCGCAGGTCGTCGTTGATGACGACCTGCGCGGTGCTGGCGTCGGCCCGGGCCAGGAAGTCCTCGACCAGGAAGTCGGGGTTGATGCGCCGGAACTGGCGGGCGAGCTCGCACAGCAGTTCCTGGTCGGGCTCCCATGTGCCGATCTCGCGGCCGGCCACCTGATAGAGGTGGGCCTGCGTTCGGTAGAGCGGCCGGGCGATCTTGACGACCTCGACGCTGAGACCGCGACGCGCGAGGTTCTCGGCGAACAGGGCGCTGATGGTGGACTTGCCGGACCCGGTGAGGCCGTACAGGGCGAGGGAGGGACGGGACATCGGTGCGGGCTCCTGGGTGGTCAGTGGGCGGTGTGCTGGCGCAGCCACGTCGCCTTGGACAGGTGGTGCTCGGTACAACGGATCTCGCGGCTCTTCAGCCACGCCCTAGTCCAGTCGGTGAGGCGCTCGAAGCCCTCCATGAGGCCGTCGTCGGGTCCGGCGGGGGTGAGGGTGCGGCTTCGCACGTACTCGACCTCGACCTGGTGCAGCGCGGGGATGTCGGGGCGGTCCTGGACGGTGCAGCGGTCGAACATGACGGAGAAGACGTGGCCGGTGCGGGCGTCCTCCATGAGGACGTTGAATCGGACCCGGCGGTAGGTGGCGGACCAGGCGACGTCGACGCCGTGCTGGTCGGCGATGACCTGCCGCAGGTTGGGGTCGGTGCCGAGGTCGAGGCCGTCGGTGAGGACTTCGCGCCGCTCGGCCTGGTCGCTGCCCCACTTGCGGCGGCTGATCCAGGTGCCGTTCACGGCGGGGATGTAGGCGATGTGGCCCTGCTCGGCCGGCGGGGTGTCGATGGCGTGCAGGTGGTTGAGGAAATCCCACTGCTCGAAGCCGCCGCCGGGCTCGAGGATGAAGCCGGGAAGGTCGCCGGCGTGGATGAGGTCACGGGTTTCGACGGCCAGGCGCCAGATGTCCGGGTTGCCGTTGAGGGTGAACTTCTGCTCGATCTCCGTGTCGGGGCGGGCGTTGGTGAACCACCGCTGGTGGTTGTTCAGGCGCGGGCCGTGGGCGCGGTGGCGCGCGGCGAGGTCGTCGGTCCACGCGGTGACGGTGGGGGCGCTGGCCCACTCCCCGTGGAGCGGGGAGCCGTCCAGGCGCAGGAACACCAGCTCAGGGCCGAAGGAGAGCTGGGTGAAGGGCTGCCAGGTGCCGTCGGGCCGGGCCACGAGGAGGAACAGCGGCGCGAGGTCGCCCAGGCCCTCGCAGGCCCGGACGATGCGGGCGAGCGTCGCGCCGGCGTTGTTGCCGCGGCTGCCCTCCGCTCCGATCCGGTAGTAGGAGGCGGCAGCGTTGTCGGCGGTGAGGGTGAGGGTGTTGCGGTCCGGTTCGGCCTGGGTGCGCCAGGTGGCGGCCACCAGCTCCCCGCGGCTGGGGCCGGCCGCCTCGTGGCGCAGTGCGCTGGGGCCGACGAGGAGTACCACCTCGGTGCGGCGGCCGGAGGGCAGGGACGCGGGGTCGATGGCGGTGACGGGTGCGGTCATGGTGCGCTCTCCTGTGGCAGGTCGACGAGCAGTTCCATGGCGGAGTGGTCGCTCAGGCCGCTCTCGCGCGGTTCGTGCAGGTAGCGGCAGGTGCGGATCCGCGCGCTGTGCGCGGCGGTGACCAGGGCGTGGTCGAAGCGGTAGCCGTCACCGGATCGGCGCCCGAACCAGCTGTGCTCGACCTCCTCCGGGTGCAGGGCGCGGAAGGCGTCGGTGAAGCCCGCGGCGGCGAAGGAGGTGTAGAAGTCGTACTCCCACCTCCCGTACAGGCTGTGGTGCGGGATGTGGCCGGGCTCCACGACGTTGAGGTCGCCGAGGACCGCGACCAGGCCGCCGCGGGCGGCGAGGGCCGGCAGTGCGGCGCTCACCGCGTTCTGGAAGGCCCGTTTGTCCTCGTTGCGCCGCTCCTTGGGCCCGCGGGAGGGCACGTACAGACCCGCCACGGTGATCGGGGTGCCGGCGAGGGTGAGGGCGGCGGTGGGGAAGCGGTGGGGCAGGAAGTCCACCGGGGACGGCCCGGCGGCGACGGTGGCGTGGCGGGAGGCGATGACGGTGCGGTAGTCGTCACCGCCCCACGGCGCGATCACGGCCCGGTAGCCGGCGTCGCTCAGCTCCTGCACCAGCACGTCGCCGCTGCTCCCGCCGGAGACCTCGGTGAGGACGACGACGTCGGTGCTCTCCTGGCCGGCCAGCCAGTCGACCTGGCGAACGGTGCGGGCGGGTGCTGCGTGCTGGACGTTCCACGTCACCAGCCGCAGCCGGTCGGTGGCCGGCTCGTGCCCGGCCGTGCGGTGGGTGAACAGTGAGGCCTGGCCCGTCATGGCTTCTCCAGTTCGTCGAGGAAGACCTCTCCGGCGGCGTCCAGCTGCTGCTGGATGCGCCCGCAGGTCTCCCGGATGAACGCCATGTCGTCGCCGGACAGCTCATCGCCCAGGCACAGCAGGTTCTTCTCGACCTGCTCGGCGGTGGTGAATCCGGTCAACACGGCGCAGTTGTCGGCGTGCTGGAGAACGTAGCGGATCGCGACGCGGGCGAGGTCCGCCGACGAGGGGCCGAAGCGCTGGCGCAGCGGCTCAAGGCCATGCTGGAGGATCCGCAGGAACGGCTCGGTGAACCACGCCTTGCGCCCGCGGATGTCGCCCTCGCCGAAGGCCGGCGGCCGCTCGGGGTCGTACTTGCCCAGCAGCAGCCCCTGCGCGAGGGGCTTGTTCGCCAGCACCGACACGCCGCGCTCGGCGGCAAAGGCGAACAGGTCCTGCTGGCCGTCGCCCGCGAGGGGGGTCAGGGCGTTGAAGCGCACCGACAGGTAGTCCGGGCCGATGATCTCGAACAGCTGGCGGAACCGCGCGTGCTTGTTTTCCCGCTGCTGCTTGGGGACGGTGAGGCGGTCGGTGGCCAGGCGGTGCGGGCCGCGCATCCCGACGGCCCTGATCAGGCCCTGGCGGCGGAAGGCATGCATCTGCTCGACGGCGCCGTCCAGGTAGCGGTCCTGCTCGCCGAAGGAGTTGGTGTGGAGGAAGTAGATGTCCAGGTAGTCGGTGCCCAGGTTGCGCAGGGTCGTCTCCAGCTGGTGGCGCATGTGCCCGGGCTCGTAGGCGTGCTCCGCGGTGCCGGCGAAGTACCCGACCTTGCTGGAGATGACAACGCTGTCACGCTCGACGCCGGCCAGGAACCGGCCGATCAGCCTCTCGGAGTGGCCGTGGCCGTACACGTCGGCGGTGTCGAACAGGTTCGCGCCGAGCTGGTGCGCGCGGCGCAGTCCGAGCAGTGACTCGCGGTCGTCCGCGTTCGCCCAGCCCATCGGCAGTCCGAGGTTGTGACCGGGACCGCCGATCGCCCAGCAACCGATCGCCACCGGGTTGACCGTCAACTTCCGCGCGAGCAAACGGCTTTCTACACCCTGCATTCGTTCTACCTCTTCCGTGAGATTCCGTCACAAACCATGACGAAGGTGACTATGGTGTGGCGCGTGAGCACCGAACTTGATTTGAACCCGATCCTGGCCGCCGGATGGGCGACCCCCGCAGACTTCACCCCCGCCGAGTACGCGCGGGCCGAGGCGTTCTACGCCTCGATGCGCGTTCACGATGCCCGGCTGCTGGAGCTGCGCGAGCGGGCCGCCGGCCTGATCCGCGAGTGGACCGGACGCGAGCCGCGCGACGTCGGCTCGCTCGGCACCCGCCTCAACCTGGAGACCTCCGACCTGGACCTCGGCATCGGCTTCCCGGTCGCCGACCGGGAGAACCTGAAGCAGGTCCTCGCCGACCGGACGACGTTCCTCGGCGAGCGCAGGACGTCCTTCTCCACGACCCGGCTCGTCTTCTCCTTCACCCTGGAGGGCGTCGAGGTCGACCTGTCCGCGTTGACGGACGAGGACTTCCTGGTGGCCTGCCGGATGCTCGACCAGATCGCGGAGGCGATGACCGAGGAGGAGCGCATCTGCCACCTGTGGGTCAAGCACCTGCTGCGCGAGCAGGGCCGCCTCACCGACTACGCGAAGTGGAAGCTGGTCACCTACGCCCGGTTCTGCCCCGAGTTCAACTGGGTGCCGATCCCGGAGAAGGCCGGCATCTGACCCGCACCGCCCCCGGGTGGGCCGCCCCCTGCGCCGGGGGCGGCCTACCCGCGTCAGGTCCCGCACGGATCGGCCGCGTTGATCAGCGCCCAGTCGCCGTTGCCCGCCCAGCGGGCGTGCTCCGCCCGCAGAAGCTCGGCCCGGTCGCCGGGCAGCACCGCCACCGCAGCCGCCACCGCCTCCTGCGCCCGCGAGGCCAGGCCCGCGATCTCCGCGTCCAGCGCCGCCCGGAGCCTGTCCCGCAGGACCACGCCGCCGTCCACGCCCAGCTCCGGCGGGGTGTCCTCGACCGCCGCCAGCATGTGCCCCAGTACCGTGTACGCCGCGTCCTTCAGAACCACCCGGGCGGCGCGCACAGCCCCCCACGCCGCGCCCCGCTCCAGCACTTTCTCCAGCGACTTGAGCGTGTAGTCGAAGGCGAAGTTGCGGTCCACCCACAGCTGCGCCCACTCGGAGGCGATGCCGATCCGCCAGTCCGCGAAGTCGGCGTCCTGGCGGCCCATCGACGGCCTGACCGCACCCGCCAGGCCCCGGGCCTCGACCATGCGCGTGTAGGCGGCGCCGATCAGGCACTCCATGGAGACGAGCATGTAGGAGATGCCCTCGTGGAGCGGCCGGCCGGTGGTGTGTTCGGCGACGAACGCCTCGTCGCGCACACCGGCGACGATCTCCTCGACCGACAGGTGCGGCAGGGGGCGCAGCAGAAGGTCGGTGCGGCCCTGGAAGGCGTGGGTCGCCCGCAGTTCCTCCAGCGTCATGAGGTGGTCGAAGGTGATGTAGGTGTACCGGGTGGGGACGCCGAGCGCGGACAGGGTCCGGATCGCCAGTGCGTTCTGCTCGGCGGTCGTCTCCTTGTTGAAGCGTTCCAGGACGGAGTCGACGCCGGACTCCACTCCGAACAGGCACCGGCGCAGGCCCCGCTCGACCAGCCCGCGCCACATGGCCGCCCGCTCCACGTGCCAGTCCTCGTCGTGGTCGGTGTGCACCACCTGCTCGATGCGGCAGCTGGTCTCCCACTGGAATCCGGCGTCGTGGATCGTGCCGGCCACCGCCAGTGCTCTGGGTACGGCGTCCGCTCCGCGGCCGACGAACTCCTCGTCCACCACGTACAGGACCCGGCTGGTGTCGGAGTGGCGCTCGAAGACCAGGGAGACCTCGTGCAGGAACCACGGGAGCATGTCGGCGTTCGCCCCCGCCCACTTGCCCTTGTGGTCGCGGGGGCAGAAGGAGCACGCGCTGACGCAGCCCTTCGAGCACTCGGCCTGGGCGACGCCGTGGCAGGAGAGGGTGGCGTCCAGCAGGTCGAGCTCTGGCAGCAGGTCGCTCTCCTCGCTGCGGGCCGCGACCGGCCGGGCGGTGCGGCGGATTCCCAGCGTGCCCGCGCCGCGGGCGGCTCCCTGGTACCCGATGCCCGGGATCTCCTCGCGGGTGATGTCGCCGTGCCAGTGTGCGAGGACGCCGCGGATCGTCGGTGCGCCCGCCCCGCGGGCGATGAGCAGCTTCGGGTAGGCCTCCAGGAGCTGCTTCTCGTTGCGGGCGGTGAGGCTGCCGCCGGCCACGACCAGCGGAGGCTCCGGCAGCGTGTAGGCGGCCTGCAGCACCTCCACCATCAGGTCGTGCTGCCCGAACGTCGCGGAGATGCCGAGGATGTCGGGGGTGTTGTCGGCGATCTCCTTGAACAGGTCGGGCAGCTCCACACCGAGCTGCATGTCCATCAGGTCGGTGGTGCCCATGAGGGTGGAGCGCGACCCGCGGGCGACGTCGCTGATCCCGAGAGGGAACCGCGGCAGAGGGAAGAACTCGGGGTGGTAGAGCGCGGCCAGCAGCAGCCGGGGCCGCGACAGCCGCTCGACGGCGTACTCGTCCAGGTCAGCGAGCGAGAGCCACGACTCGGGGTCGTCGAGGTCGATGTGACCGGTCAGCCAGTCGGGCCAGTGGCGGCTGTCATGGGCCTGGCCGGAGAGGTCGGCGACGGCCCAGCGGCCGTCGGGGCGCTCGAGGAGGACGAGACGGCGATCCAGGGTGCCGGTGACGCGCACGCGGCCGGCGAGGTCGCCGAGGTGGGCCTCCAGGTGCCGGCGCAGCTCGTTGGGCCGGGTCCGGCATGCCCCGACCGCAGCCGCGCGAAGGTCGGCGCCCGGCGCGACGGCCTCCAGCAGGGGCGTCAGCGTGTCGGACAGCGGGCCGGGCGTCGGCCGGTGCGGTAACGGCTGCCGCCGGCTGGGCCCTTGGGTGTTGGACATCGTTCCTCCTGGGTTGTGGAACCGTCTCGGTGCCGGGGCACCGGCAGCAGCGTGGGGAGGGGACAGGAACGTGCTGCGCCGATTCATTGCGGCGCTGCACGGCGGCGCCGTGCGTGACAGTCAGGGCGCGGGCAGGAAGCGGCCCTTGCCCGCTCGTGCGACCGGGGTGTCGTCGGGCGGCTGCGCGGATCTCGTGGCTGCCAGGCACCGGCTTCTCCCGCTGTCGTGCGGCGGCAGAGGGCCGCCGCCGGCCGAGCCCGATCCGGGCCGGCGCTGCGGATTGCTGCGGTTGTGTGCCAATGCCTTCTCCTCAGGACACGAGGTACGGACGCGTGCATGCCGGGCCGAGGGCAGGGCAAGGCCGCTGATCGGGACGAAAGGGGGGTGCGACGCGCAGTGGAGCGCCGTCGGGGGGAGGCACTAGGACACACCGAACCGGCCGCGCTGAACAGGGCTCTTTCGGGGGCTCTTTCCCGCTCACATGGCTGTGGCGGTTCCGCTTGGCCGCCGCACGGTTCGCGTGGCGGCCATCGCCTTCGTGTTCCATGAAAGCCACCTGCCACCGGTGGGAGAAGATGTTCGCCTCCAACCCGCACACCGTGTGCGGAGCCCGCAAAATCGGTGAACGGCCCCGCCCGGCCCACCCGCTCAGTAGCCTTGTGATTACGGCGAGTTGGAGGGTGCATGGATGCCGCGACCGAGGAGTACCGCCTGCTCGGTGCAGCCATGCGAGCAGCCAGGGCCGCCAACCGCTGGACCCAGCGCGCACTCGGCACGCGATGCGGGTACTCCGCCTCCGCGGTGAGCCGGATCGAAGCCGGCACCCTGCGTCCCACGGTCGAATCGCTCGACCGCATCGTGTCCGTACTGGCGCTCGACCTCTCCGACCTGGGACTTCACACCCTGGCACGGGTGTTGACGGCCCATCGCGCCACGAAAACCCCTCGCGGCGCTATGGTGGCGAACAGTGCGACGGACGAGGAGGACGCCATGCGCCGCAGAAAGTTACTGGCCGGGATGGCCGCCGTCTCCGCCACGCTCGCCCTGCCACGCACCGCGGAAGCGGCCAGCCAGGAGAGCAGCCCATACGACACGGCCGCCGATCTCGAACGTCTCCTCTTCGCGCCAGCAGCGCCGGCAGCGGCACCGCTGCCCCTCGAGGTGCTGCACCGGGAACTCGCCGCAGCCCGCGCGCACTACACCGCGGCCCGCTACCACGAGCTCGGTGCGGGACTGCCGGAGCTGATCGCCGCCGCCGAGGCCCATCGCGCCACGACCACGGGCCGCTCGCGCGAGGTCGCCCACGCGATCGCGGCACGCGGCTACGTGCTGGCCACCGAGCTTGCCGCCAAGTCCCACAGCGAGCTGGCCTGGGCGACCGCGGACCGGTCCCTGCAGGCGGCCCGCCAGAGCGGCGACCCGGTCGTCACCGGCGAGGCGGTCCGCGTGCTCGCGATCACCATGCGACGGGCCGGCCGCCCGGCCGCCGCCGTGGACCTGCTGCGGCGCACCGCTGGCGACCTCGACGCCCAGGCGGACCCTGCGGCCCGGGCCGTTGCCGCGACCTTGCTGATGACCGCGGCCTACACCGCCGCGTGCAACCACGACGCCAGCAGCGCCCACGATCTGATGACGGGCGCGGCCGAGGCGGTCCACCGGCTCCCGGCCGACGTTCCCTCGCAGCGCCTCTTCACCGTCGAGGCGACCCCCGCCCAGGTCGACCTGTACCAGGTGGGCGTGCACACCGTGCTCGGCACACCGGACCTGGCCGTCCGCTACGCCGTGCGCATCGACCCGGTAGCGCTGCCGACCGCCGAGCGGCGGGCCCGGCTCGGTACCGACACCGCCCGCATGTGGCGCGCCCTGAACGACGGCCCCCGGACCCTGTCGGCGCTGCAGTTCGTGGAGCGCGTCGCGCCTGAGGAAGTCCGGCGTCCGGCGCTTCGCGCTCTGGCTGCCGAGCTGGCGTACGCGCCCTTGCCGCCCGCCGGCGCGCGGGAGTTCGCCCGTCGGATCGGCGTTCAGGGCTGAGGCACCGAGCAACACCCCGTTCCCGCTGCCACGTCGCACTGTTGCGCCCGGACCCGGTGACCGGGCCCGGGCGCAACAGTCGCGGCCGTTCAGGCCACGGACGGAAGCTCGGTTCTCACCCGGCGTCCGAGGGCCCGTACTCCGGCGTCGTCCTGCCACTGTCCGAGCCGGTCCAACAGGTCGTAGAGGTAGCTGTGGGCCCGCGGCGACCGCACCTGGCTGAGGATGTCCACCGACCGGTGCCCGTCGGCGACGGCCGCCTCCAGTTCGTGGTCGATCGCGTAGGTGCTGGCCACCACGGCGGCCTGGATGCCGACCGCGCGGGTGAAGCGGTCCACTTCCATGCCGCTGGCGGGCTTCGCCCAGGTCCTCGCGGCACGGGTGAGACCCAGGTCCCGATGGATCTCGATGCTGTCCGTCGCAAGCCGTTCCCACGTCATGTAGGAGATCCACGAAGGGTCGTACGTACCGGGCCGGATCCCGGACAGCAGGCTCTCGCAGCGCGCGAGCGCCGCCCCGGCGCCCGCGCCGTCACCCTGCCGCGCAAGCGCGCGGGACTCGGCAAGGGCGCAGAAGGCCAGCACCCTCGGCGCGGCGTGCCCTCGCCCCCGCTCGTAGGCAGCGGACGCCATCTCGGATGCTTCCGCCGGGCGCCCTCCCAAGAGCGCCGACAGAGCCATGGTGGCCAGAACGTAGCTCCCCAGCTCGACATCGCCGGCGGACCGGGCAAGCCGCAAGGACTGGATCAGCAGTGGGTCGGCCGCGCCGCGGTGTCCCGCGTCCATCGCCGCCCAGCCCACCACACGCGACAGCTCGGCCAAGGCGGCGTGCAGGGCCTGTCCCGTCTCGGCGCTGTAGGTCCCCCGGAGGAGGGGAGCCGCCCCCTGCAGGCAGGCCAGTACCTGGCTGGAGCGCCAGTCGCCGCCCCCGTGCCGGGAGTCCCAGACCTGAGCCTCGGCCGCGGCGGCCCACAGCTGGTCGACATCGCGTCGGCCCACCCGTGTGCCGCCGGAGTGGTCCGACGGTTCGTCAGCCGGCCGTGCCAGCCACCGCATCGTCGGCAGCGCGAAGGCAGCGGCACCCGGCATACGGATGAGATCGCGACGGTGCACGGTGCTCCAGCAGTTCATGGCGCCCTCAAGCGCGGCCTGGCGGTCCTGAG
Organism: Kitasatospora sp. NBC_00240; assembly: GCF_026342405.1. NCBI lineage: Bacteria > Bacillati > Actinomycetota > Actinomycetes > Kitasatosporales > Streptomycetaceae > Kitasatospora > Kitasatospora sp. NBC_00240. Next base: position 141,381 of record NZ_JAPEMU010000003.1, on the reverse strand, counting down.
GGAAACTCAACCCGATGTCGGCGGCCGGATGGGGCGAACCACGGAAGCCTGCATCCTCAAGGGTGACAACCCGGCCCAGACATTCACTGAGCACCTCCACGATCCGCCTGGCGACAGCCTCGGTCCTGGGCTCCGCGCCGTCGATCCACCGCCCGACGTTCGTATGGGTGTAGGCGGTTCGGCGACCGGACGCGGGTGACTTCTCGTTGACTCTCCTGGCCAGCTCCTTGCGTGAGATCGGCGCCTCAGCGACGAGCGCGTCGAGCCGCCCGTTGGGCGTCGCTCCGTGGGACTGCATGCAGTGCTCTCCGTTCATGTCCGGGTGGGCCTGGAGGGCTCGGTCGTCCGCGGGCCTGCGCACAGGAGGTGCAGCTGACGTCGTCAACGAAAGGCGCCGTGCCCCCCGACCGGGTGTCACCGCAGGGCCTGTCCCCGGCATCAGGCGGCCAGGTCGGCCGGGGTGGCCAGCAGGTGCTCCGGCCGGGGAGCGAGCAGGTCCTCGCGGCCGGCGTAGCCGTAGGCGACGGCGATCGCGGTCAGACCGACCGCGTGGGCGTGGCGGACGTCGCTGCCGGTGTCACCGATGTATGCCGTCGCCCCGTACCGGTCGCGCAGGAGCCGGAGCTTGTCGCTCTTGCTGCCCTGCTCGTCCCGGGTGAGCAGCATGCGGGGCATCGCCTGGGCGGGCAGGTCACGGCCGAGCAGGGCGAGGACGCTGCTGCGGTGGCTTCCGGTGACTACCGCATACCCCGGCCCGGCGGCCAGTTCGGCCAGAGGTGCCATCAGCTCCGCGATGACGCCGTGCGGCTCTCCGGCAGCGGCTTGGGCCGTCAGCTCGGCATGGCGCTTCCAGAACCGCTCCGCGGTCTCGAAGGCGATCCAGCGGGTCAGCGAGGTGCTCAGCACACCCTGGTAGACGACGGGCAGGTCACCCGGGCCGGCCAGGTCGGGAAGGTCCCACAGCTCCATCTCGCTGCGGGCGCCCTGGTAGCAACGCCACGCCCGCTCGCGGGAGTCGTGCAGCACACCGTCGAAGTCGAAGACGAGCATCAGCGCACCTCGCCCAGGGACACGACGGGCACGCCGCACCAGGCGAGCAGCCCGGGGCGGGGCAGCAGTCGCGGCAGCTCCTGAAGCTCGGCGCGGGCCTGGGGCCAGGCCGGCGGTGCGCCCAGCGGGGCGAGCAGCAGCACGTCCCCCTCCCGCACCGGCTGGAACCGGCCCTGGGCCCACCGCTCGACGGCCTTCAGCGTCAGCTGCGTCTCCTCACCTGTGGGACCGGGCCTCGCCTGGGGTGCGGCAGTGCCGCCGAAGGGCAGCCGCGGCTGCATCAGCGCCGCGGGCGGCCGCGCCCACCGGTGCACGACCGGCACAGTCGCCCGCGCGGCGGCCGAGGTGTCGTTCAGGATGTGCTGGAGGAGAGCGGCTGCCTTGGACATGGCGCGCTGCAGCCGGTAGGCCTCCCTGGCGGTCTCGGCCGCGCGGTGCGCGTTGTAGGTCCGCGGGAGCTGCTTGCCGCGGGCCGTGCCGTGGCACAGCAGGGCCACGGCGAGCGCCGCGTGCCAGGGCTGTTCGTCGGGCAGGCGTCGGGCGAGGCTCTCGGCGACGGCGTCCAGGGTGCTGCCGAACGTGACGGTGAGCGCGGCCAGGTCGATCAGCGGGTTCAGCAACTCGTTGTCGCGGCGGTAGGCGTGGGCAAGGTGCCCGGTCTTGCGGAGCCGTCCCGCCTGGTCGAGGCACCACTTCTCCGCCTCGCACCGGTTGTCGGGCAGCGCCGCCGGGAGGACGGACAGCAGGTCGTGCAGCAGCGTGGCCGGCCCGGTGCCGTCCGTGCCGGTCAAAGCCTCGGCCACCGCGAGCAGGACCGCAGGGATCGGCCCGCCGGGTGCGGCGGGCTCCACCGGGAGCTGGCCGGCACGGGCGAGGACGTAGTCCATCGCCTCCTCCAGTCGGCCGGGCCCCGGCTGCGGGCCGAGCGGGGCCGTGGGGGTGAGATCCTCGCTGACCACGAGCGCGGGCGCCACGGCGAGCGTGAGGGGAACCAGCGGGCTCCGCAGGGCTGTCGCCGCAGCGCGGGCGGCGTCGCCGAAGATCCCGGGCGGCACCCATGCCGCGACTCCCGTGTGCCGGATTCCGCCGGGTGTCCGCAGCCGGACTGCGGCCCGGGCGGGCGAGCGGCGGCGCACACCCGGCCACGGGGCCAGGGCGGAGTTCTCCCGCCCGGGCACGAGGGCTTCCAGGACGAGCGGCCGGTCCGCGCCGGGCCACTCGGCGTGAGCCTGAAGGTAGGTGGACAGGGCATCGGGTTCCAGGCGGCGGGTCGACTGCCACTTCTCGCGCGGCAGCACGGTGACCGCGATCCCCGCCTGCCGCAGCCGCTGCACGTCGTCGGTGTCGAACACCGGCACCAGGACCTCGGCCCCGGGCAGTTCCCGGGCGAGAGCCAGCAGCGTGCGACAGGTCAGCGGCGGGTCGTCCACCAGCAGCACCCGCCGGTGGCCAGCCTCGTGGTGCTCGCCGGGTCGGACACCGATCACCTCCACGTCCACGCCGGCCGCCTCCAGGTGGGCGGCGACCAGCGGGGCCAGGTACGCGCCGCCGGTGCGCACGCCCGCCACGAGGACCGGACCGGAGCCGGGCCGGGTGTCCAGCCAGGTCTGGGCCAGGGCGGTGGCGTCCCGCCACTCCACTCCCTGGACGGCCAGGGACGCAGGCAGCCGCACGATGGACCGGTCGGAGCGGAGCCAGTGGGGCAGGCGGCCGGCGGCGGGCGCGAGGAGGGTGTCCTCGCCGTCGGCGAGCCGCCGAGCGGCCAGGCAGGTCGCCTCGTGCAGTGCCTTCGCGCCGGGCTGGCCGGTGTCGCGGCAGCGGATCCACAGGGCGGCCAGCGACTCGTAGCAGCGCAGGGCCGGCATGGGGCGCCCCGCCCGGGACGCGAGGTCCCGGGCGAGACGGCTGATGGTGAGCGGCCTGATGGCCGTCGGCACGCTCACGCGGCGCCCTCGCGGCGGGCCACGGCGTGCACCAGGCGGCCCAGCTCGCGGTAGGGGCTGCGGCTGGAAGCGGCCCACTCCGTCTCGAGCGCCTCCTGGTACTCCGTCTCGGTGGGCGTCCAGTCGGTGCGGTGGTCATGGAAGATCCGCACGCCCTGCCAGGGCAACGGCGTGAGCCCGTCGGCCCGGACGAGGTCGTCCAGGTGGGCGGGGGTGTCCCCTCGCGTGGTGATGCCGAGGTTGCCGACGCTGGCGGCCTGCCCGCTCTCGATCTGAGCCCGGGCCCTGGCGTACCGGCCGGTCAGGGCCTCCCGCACGCCCACGGCCAAGCTGTTCTTCGTCAGGACGCTGAGGATGCCGTCGGCGGCGACGAGCCGTGCAAGGTCGGCGACGGGGGCCGCGGAGTCGGGCAGGTACATCACGACGCCGTGGCAGACCACCGCGTCGAACGAGCCGTCGGCGAAGGGCAGGTTGCCGATGGCCCCCTCAAGGAGCGTCACCCGCCCGGCAAGGTCAGGAGCGGCCGCGACGCGCCCGCTCGCGGCGGCGAGCATGCCCGGGGACTTCTCCACGCCGACGACCCGGTGCCCGGCGGCCGCCAGGCGCAGCACCATCTCCCCGTCGCCGCACCCGACGTCCAGGACGTGGGCGCAGCGGTCGCCGAGCTCGTCGAGGACCCGGCGTGCGGTGATGTCGTGCCGCAGGCGGCCGCGGCCGCCGCTGGAATAGGCGGCGTAGCCGGTCTGGACGGCGGCGAAGTCGGTGGAGGGATCGGTGGTCATGGTGTGAACTCCTTCGTCAGGGTGGGCCAGTACTGGGCGAGGTAGAGGAACGATGGGTAGCGGCCGTCGGCCAGGGCGGCACCCGCGGGTCCCGAAGGGGCGAATGTGCCCGCGCGGATGGCCTGGCGGATGGCGACCAGGCGCGGGATCCGGCCGGCCAGCTGCGGCACCCGTTCACGGGCATCGGCCTGCGGGAGCCAGGCCGTCAGCTGGTCGGGGCGCATCTCCTCCCACACCACGACGTCCGCGGCCACCTCGCCCAGCAGCACGGTGAGGAAGTGCGGCACGGCGCTCGCTCCGGGGGCGGCTGTGCGGTGGCCCAGCATGGTGACGGTGCCGGGGTAACCGGTGCGCAGGGCGCTGAGATGGCCGGCGAACACGGAGCTGAGGCGGCAGGTCAGGCATCCGCACACCGAGCGGGCGCCGGTCAGGTCGTCGAGGGTGAAGATCCGCTCAGCCACGACCGCTGCCGGCGGCCGGGCCGTAGAGCCGGTAGTAGTCGTCGACGATGCCGGACTCGGCGAGGAGCTGGTTGGTCGCGGCCAGGTTGTGTCCGGGCTGCAGCCGCGCGTCGCCGCCGGCCAGGGCGACGGCGCCGACCGCCAACCCGGCCAGGACCAGGTCGACGTACCTGTTGGACAGGGACTCGGCGTAATGGAAGTTGATCGGCATGCCGTGCCCGAGGACGAGGACGTCCGGGCCATCGGCCAGCTGGTAGCTGGTGCCGAGCACGCCCCGGTCCGTCACTGTGATGCTGCCCTCGCGCAGCTCGTCCAGGCCGAACTCGTAGTTCCTGCTGGTGGTGCTGACCAGGAACGATCGCGGGGGCAGGAGCCGGGCCTGCGCGAGGCCGAAGCTACGGGCACCGACACAGCCGACCACCAGCCGCGGCCGGTGGGCCTCCACGAGGGCCTCGAGTGAGCGGCCGGTCAGGAAGCCCTCCTCGTGCGCGGCAACCAGTCGGGTGATGTCGGAGTCGAACACCGCGACCCGCATCCGCCGGCTCTCCAGGACCCGGGCCACCTCGTGGCCGATCCGGCCGAAGCCGAGCACGAGGGCGGCCTGGCCCTCGAACTTCTCGTCCGGCAGCAGCTGCAGCGTGTTGCGGACCGCCGAGTCGGCGATGCCGTAGGACTCGATCATCCCCTTCATGTCGCTCTCGGCCACGCTGAACAGCGGCAGCGGCAGCTCGAAGCCATCCACCTTCCGGATGCCGGAGGTCGTCTGCTCCACCAGCCCGGTGAAGTGCGAGGCCTGCCCGGGGAGATCGCGCAGCACGACGGGAAGGACGTAGCCGCCGTCGTCCATGACCACGCTCTGCTTGCCTGCGGCGGACACGCGGGCGATGTGCTACTCGATCCCTGCCCGCAGGTCCCGGTAGCGCCACACGGCGACGCCATGGCGGTGGACGAGGTGAGCGTCCACGCGGTGGGTGTGAGCGTAGGGGTACTCCTTGTCGATCACCGTCATGTGTGCCGGGTCCACCCCGAGGGCGAGCAGGCTCTCGACCAGGACCAGGAAGTCGCGCATGTGGTGGATCGTCAACAGTACGCCGACGTCGGCCAGCGGCTTGTCCGGCCAACGCTCGGCCAGGCGGCTGGTGAGCGGCAGCTCGCAGACGGCCGCGGCGATCTCCGTGGTGGTGAACGGCAGGTGCCGTGCGACCGAGAAGAAGGCCTGCGCCTCGGCCGGCGCGCCCTGTTCGAAGGTGGCGATGAGACGGTGCGTGTGCTGGACGGCGGCTGCCGCGTCCGCCGGGGTGGCCAGCGCCACCCGCCCGCGGCCGCCGTCGGCGAGCGTGCACAGCCACGACGCCGACACCTCGTCCCACTGCACGCTGCGCACGTCGGGGCTGGCCTCGAGGCGGGCGGCCAAGTCTGCGGTCAGGTGACGGGCCTCGTCCGCGCTGGCGACGACGTCGACCGCGTGGACGAGCGAGTGTTTCACGGATGCGGGCACGGGGCCCTCCTGTCGGGTGGGTTCGGGTCCGGCAATGCGCAGGTCAGAGTTCGCGGGGAAGGGTGAAGGTGAGGCAGCGGCCGGTGATGCGCATACCACAGGCAACGAAGTCGGCCGGGTCCTGCCTGGTCACCGCCCGCACGGTGGCCAGGTGTTGGGCTGCTGCTGCCGTGTGCGCCGCGGTGATCAGCAGTCGGCGGACCCCCTGACCGCCGGCCCACACGTCGGCGAGCAGCAGTTCACTGCCCACTGCGTTGCGCTGGGCCAGTGCCAGGAGCAGCGAGCCGGTGGGTGGGTCCAGCAGCAGGTTCTGAAGCAGGAACCGGGCGTCGTCGCGCCACCGCCGCAGCGTGGCCCCGGCGAACGCCGGCTCATGGTGGCCGAGCCGGAAGGCTGATGCCGCCACGTAGGTGTCCAGGTCCTCGACGCTTTCGGCGGTGACGGCGTCGAAGGCACCTGCGGCCGGTGTCCCATGCAGCACGGTGATGGTGTCGAGCTGCTTCCAGCCGGACCGGGTGAAGAAGTCGGCGGCGCCCTCCCGGTCCGCTGGCACGTCCGTGGTCACCATCGGCCACGGGGCTGCGTCAACCATCGTGTTCAGCAGAACCGTGCCCAGGCCGGCCCGGCGGACCGAAGGGGCGACGACGGGGCCCCAGAGGCGTGCCCGCCTCTCACCCGGCTCGGGGCGGCGCACCGCGCACCAGCCGACCATCTGCTGGCCGTCCCGCGCCACCGCCAACACCGGAGGCTCCCCGGTCAGCGCGTTGGCCAGCCTGGACCGCACCAGCGAGGAGCTAACCGGACGGTCGTCGCTGAAACCGGCGATACACCTCTGGGCGAGGACCGCGAGCTCCTCACACAGGCGATCCTCCAGCCCATCGACGAGGCCAATTCGACACGGATCGACTGGGACGGTGCCCGGGGGAACTGGTGCGGCACTGAGCGGGGAAGGACGCCGACCGACGTGGTGATTGCTCATCGCGCACCACACTCCTTCTTCGTAGGGACGGCGGGACAGGACTGGGGCTCGACCAGGGGTAGACGGCGGGCCGGGCGGTAGGGAAGACGCCCGTAGCGGGTAATGGCCGCCCAGTCACTGGTGCAGGGCGCCGTGCTGGTCACGGCCGGGCCGCGGCGTGTGGACGCGCGATGAGGGATCTCACAGGACGCCACCGGTGGAGGGGATCTCGGTGACCGGACGACGGTCGGCGGCGGGGAGCTCGAACTCCGAGTGCGCCAGGTGCATCACGGCCTGGAGCTCGAAGTGCGTCACCGCTGCATCCGGCACCAACTCGCGGGCCTGCTCAGGAGCGGCAAGCAGCCGGATCGGCATCGGCGCGCAGGGTGCCGGGACCAGTGGACCGACGACCCTCAGCCTCGCCGCCACGCTCGCCGTTGCCTCGTCGCCGATCAGGTGGTGCCCGAAGACCTCGCGGTCCTGACTGAGCGTCGCCTGGGCAGTGGTCGCGGCCACTGCTCCCAGTGCCATCATCGGATCCTCCCCTCCTGCTCCGCCGGGCAGACCGGTGCGGCCGGTGGCCGGGTCGTGGAGCAGCAGGACCCGGCCGTCCGGTGCGAAAAGCCAGCCCCGGACGTGCGTCGGTGTTCCGTCCCAGCTGTAGCCGAGCATCCATCGGCCCTCCGCGGCCACGGTGCGGGTGGCCAGGACGCTGTGGCGGTCGAGCGCGCCAGGATGGCGCGGCCTGCCGTGTTCGAGCTCGGTGACGGTGCCCTCCACGCGGGCGTGCAGAGCAGCCAGCAGCCGGCGTGACCATCGCGGGGGAAGGACCTTGTCCAGGTCGCCCGGCGCGACGAACCGAGCCTGGCCACCCGCCTCGAGTTCGGCATGTCGAGCAGCAGTCGACTCTCCCCCGTAGAGGTGGACGATCTCCGCACTGCCCGTGGTCTCCGGCGCGGGAGCGGTCCAGTCGACGGCCAACAACCGGCCAGGCACCGCGTCGTGTCCGGTCGGTGCGAGCAGCGCACGCACGGCCGCGTCGTGCGGGCTCTCCCCGCTCTTGACGGGCATGGCGAACGGTTCGAGGTGCTCGCCGGCCGGACGAAGGGCCACCCGGCCGTCCGGAGCGGTAAGGACAACGACAGTCTGAAGGGAGTGGACCTGGTCGGTGCCGGAGGTGGTGCGGGTGGGCAAGGAGACGTCCTTCGTCGAGTAGGGGGTGGCAGCGGGAACGGCGGCGAGCCCGGTGTGCGTCAGGCGGATCGCGCGCTGGAGAGCATCCGCTGGTACGCACCCGTGGGGTCCGGCCACCGGGGCAGCGCGCACGCCCTCCGGTCCGGCCGGCTCGTTGACGACCCACGACTGCTTCGGGCGAGTCGGAGCACAAACGGTGGATGGCCGTCTGCGCAGCTCCGTCCTCCGCCTGGACCCCGAACACGGTCGTGGTGACCTGGGGCAGTCGGCCTTCGTCGGAGCCGATCAGGGCGTCTACGTCCTGGAAGTGGTCGCAGAACAGTCGCAGCAGCTGCGCCATCGTCGTGGCGAGCGCCACGACTCGGAGGTCGCGGGCGTCCAGCACGGCGGCCCCCTGAAGGGAATCGGCCACCTGCCTTACCCCGCCCGGTTGCGCTGGGCGGCGTCGGGACTGTTCACGACCGCCGCTCCGGGCGGCCCGTCACCGCTGAGGCTACGAGCCCCCCTCCCCGGCATGATGCCGATGTTGGGCACCAGCGTGACGGGGCGCCGCAGGGCTGTCGGCACTTCCAGCTGGGCTGCAGCGCTCACCAGCGCTTCCAACTCACGGTCGGCCACCTGCCCCGGACACAGCTCCTGTACCTGCGCAGGGGTGGCCAGGATCCGTGCGAGGCGGGTCGGGCCGGGTTGCTTGGGCTGCGCTCCAATGTGGGTGACGACGGTGGCGATCCGGGCTTCGCTGTGGTGATGGCCGAGGAGCCTGGTTCGGACCGGGTCGATGTGGAGTCCGAGCAGAGCGCCCGCACGGGTGAGGGCAGTTGTCGGATCGGTGCTGTCGACCGGTCCGCCTGGCAGGCGGGCGTGGCCGGTGGCAGGGTCGTGAACCAGCACGGCCCGCCCGTCCGGGGTCAGTAGCCAGCCGCCGACACCGGTGACGGTGTGTGCATCGGCTGCGGGGCCGGGACACCAGGTGCCCACGGTTGGCCTGGGCGGGGTAGCGAGGAGACGGGGCAGGTCCACCTCGGCGGCCATCGTGGGGTGCCCGTACTCCAGGAACGCTGTGATGTCCTCGATCCGGGCGGCCAGCGCGGCCAGGATCTCCCGTGCCTCGCCCGGAATGCTCCTCTCCAGCTCCCAAGGCGCGACCAGCACGGCGGTGGCCCGGTTGCCGGCATCGGCCGTGAGTGCCGCGACCTGCGCACCGCTGAGTACAGGGTGGTCGTGGACGATCAGGGCCTCGCCCACCTGACCGGCGCCGCCCGGCTGAAGCGAGACGGCCAGCTGCCGACCGGCCGTCAGCCCGATCAGGTTCGTCGCTTCGGCAGTGCGTCGGGCGGCCACCGTCTTGGGCACAACGCCGGTGGGGACGATCCCGCCGGGCAGTGCCGGGCGCGTGCTGCCGTCCGGCGAGGGCGTCGGTACGAGCACGATCCGGCCCTCAGGGGTGAGAAGAAGCAGCGCGGCGCGGATGCGGTAGTGCGCGGTGTCGGCCCTGTCCGGTTCGACCGTCGTCGGGTTGTCCGTCATTGAGTTGCTCCGGGGGCCAGTCGTACGTCCGGGTAGAGCGGGGAGATCGCCGACAGGGCCAGGGTGCCGGAGGCGATCGCGGTGAACGCCGCCTGGGGCCGGCGGGGGCCTCCGAGCTCGGCCACCACGTCGGTGAGGTAGCCCCGGGCGGTGTCCCGCGACACCTCAAGGCGCTCGGCGATCTGTTCCTCCTCCAGCCCGGAGATCAGCAGTTCCAGTGCGCGCCGTCGGCGAGGCGCCAGGTGCAGCGGGCCGCGCAGGTTGGGCAAGGCGAGGTCCGCGCTGGTGAATCGGCGGTGTGCGGCGACCATCGCGCCGGCCTGCGGCAGGTGCAGCGCGCCTAGCAGGTCGCACACCCGGTTGGCGGCGCCCGCGATTTGCGCGGAAGTCAGACCGACCAGCTGAGCGCGGTCCTTGAGCCGGCCCGGTGTCAGGACGAAGCGCACCAGCTGCCAGCTGTCCTTGTCGAGGGCGGGCAGCGCGGGCAGGGACGGGGGAACGTCGGCGGCCGGGGTGTGGGTGGTGCAGGTCATGACAGCGCCACGACCTGGTGGGTGGCGCCCACGCCCGTCTTGGCGTCGGCCGGGGTCCGCTGGCTGGGTGTAGGTTCCGCATCGGGCTGTCCACCGGCATCGCTCGGACCAGCAGATTCCACAGCTGATCCACCAGCTGTCCGCAGGCCTTCGTCCCACTGCCGTGTCCACTTCTTCGGTCCGCGCACTGCGCCGGGGGCGGAAGCAGACGTTTCACCTGCGGGCTCCCGGACCGGTGTCGATTCCGCCCCTGCGTGGACATTGGAAATGAGATCTGGACACGCCGAACGGGATCCCACACTGGGCAGAGTGGGCCTGGTCGTCAGGTCGGCAAGCAGCAGAGCAGTGTCGGCCAGCGCGGCGAGTGTGAAGCCCTGGGGCAGGTTGCCGAGCAGGCGTCCGGCGGTTGAGTCCCATTCCTCGGCCAGCAGCCCGGTGGTGCCGCGCAGGGCGAGGAGGCGCTCGTATCGCGTGATGGCCTCCTTGCGGCGGCCGATCATCGCCAGGGCGTCGACCTCCCAGAATCCGCAGAGCAGGAACGCGCCTTCGTGCCCGGCCAGGCCGTCGACCTGGTGCTCGCCGTGGCGGCCGGCACCCGGGTAGCGCAGGAGGAACCCGCCGGTGGTGGTGAGCTCACGCTGGATGGCCTCTATGGTGCCGATCACCCGCTTGTCGTCCGGCGGCAGGAACCCGATCCGGGGAATCAGCAGCAGCGCGGCGTCCAGGTCTGCGCCGTCGTAGTACTGGGTGAACGTGTTGCGCTCGCTGTCGTATCCCTGCTCGCAGACCTGGGCGTGGACGGCGTCGCGGGTGGCGGCCCACCGGGCGACGGTCTCCTGCGGCACGCTGGCGGCACCGGCCTGGGCCAGGCGAACTGCCCGGTCGAGCGCCACCCAGCACATCACCTTCGAGTGGACGAAGTGACGCTGCGGGCCGCGGACCTCCCAGATCCCGGCGTCCGGCTGCTCCCACAGCTCTTCCAGGTGGGTGACCAACTGCGTCCACAGTGCGGTGACCGGCCTGGTGAGGTGGATTCCCGCCTGGTGGGCGTGCCAGATCAGGTCGAGGACCTCGCCGTACACGTCGAGCTGCAGCTGGCCGGCGGCGCCGTTGCCGATGCGTACCGGCGTCGAGTTCGCGTAGCCGGGCAGGTGGTTCAGGGTCTGCTCCGTGAGGTCGTGCGTCCCGTCGACCCGGTAGATCACGCGCATCTGCCGGGCGTCGGCGCCGACCGCGCGGGCCAGCCAGCGGAGCCAGTCCTCCACCTCGGCCGTGCGGCCCAGGCGTAGCAAGCTCATGCACATGAGGGCGGCGTCGCGCGGCCAGCAGTAGCGGTAGTCCCAGTTACGTTCGCCGCCGACTTCCTCGGGCAGGGAGGTGGTGGGGGCGGCGATGATCGCTCCGGTCGGGGCGTAGGTGAGGGCCTTGATCTGCACCGCCGCAGCGATGGCCTCGCGCGCGTATGGGCCGCGCGCGATGAGGGTCGTCGTCCAGGCGGTCCAGAACGCGCGGGTGCGCGCCAGTTCGGCGCGCGGGTCGGGAAGCGGCTGGCCGCTGTGCTGTTCCCCGCTCCAGGTCAGACTGAGGGTGAGCTGCTCGCCCTGCCGCAGGACCAGGTCGGTGACCGCGGTGGCGGCGGCAACCCGGGTCGGTTCCTCGTTTACGCCCGCGGCGGCGGGGTGGCGGACGTCCAGCACCAGTGCGGCCGGGCCGGCCGAGGCGACGAAGCGGCGGTGGGTGCCTTCCCGGTCGGGGCCGGCAGCCATCAGCGGCACGGTCGCGCCGTAGTCGGGGCGCGGCGCCAGCACCGAGCGGACCTGCACCTGCCCTTCGAGTGCTTCGGCGATCCGGATCAGCCGCGGCCCCGCCGTGTCACTGGCGGTGTAGGGCGGCATGAAGCTGGTCACCCGCAGCCGGCCGCCCTCCGTCGCCCACTCCTGCACCAGCACGGGGGCGCCGTCTGGGTCGTAGGTGTGCCGCACGGCCAGTGTCGGCCCGGTGGCGGGCTGCACGCTCCAGTGGCCGTGGGCGGGGGTCCCGAGAAGTGCGGCGAAGACGGCCGGGGAGTCGGGGCGGGGCCCGGCGCCCCACAGCACACGGCCGTGCGGGTCGATGTGGACGCTCGCGCGCAGGTCACCAAGGTGGGCGAGGTCTTCCAGGCGCGGGCTCCGCCAGGCGGGCAGGTCGGTGCTCGCGCAGTCGGGCGAAGCGGGGGTAGCGGCCTGGGTGGGGATGGTGGGCATGGGTCGTCCTGGTCTCAAGGGTGGGTGGTGGAAAGCTCGGGGTGGTCGTGGCGTTCGGGAAGGTGCACCAGTAGGTCAGGGGCCGGGCCCGGTGGTAGGCCGCTGTCGCACCGATCCGAGGACGCTGCGGGCCACCATCAGCTGACGCATGGAGTCGGCCGGACCCTGCCCTTGTCCAAGCCAGCGGCGAAGAACGGCCCTTGCCCGCAGCCCGAGACCGCTCTCCGGAAGGAGGTAGGCAACTCGCTCGGGGTGCTCCACGGCGATCAGGGGCTGCCCGCCGTCCGCGAACGCGAGGTGGGTGACGCACACCGCGTGACGAGGGTTGCGGGTCGGCACGATCGTGACGCTCAGCTGCCCGGCGTGGGCCATTACGGTCAGGCTGCCGAACTGGTCGGCGACCACTGCTGGGTTGCCGTAGGACTGGTGGAGGGCGGACTCGTCCAGCGCCACCTGCCCCCGGTGCTTGACCCGGCTCCCGCACGGCGGGGCAAGGCGGCTACCGGCTTCGGTGGCCCCGATAAGGCCCGCGTACCGGGCGGTACGCAGCCCGCACGGCACCAGCGTGCCTGCCGAGCGCACCCGTACGGCGTGCCCGGCCAGTGCCTGCAACCGGTCCTGTCGCCCCTCACCGGTGTCGACGGCCACCGCCCGCGTCCTTGATGCTCGTTTGTGACCGTGGTCGGCCATCGCGAGGAACGCGCGCCGGTCTGGGTGCCCGGCGGGCAGGCCCGCCCGGTCCGCAAGGTCCTCGATGTGCTGCGGCGCCACCGGGGCGTCCGCGAGGCCGTGCAACCACAGCTCTGCGACGCGGGCCGCCGCGCCCACCTGGGTACGAGTCACCGTTCCTCCCCGCGGCGGGCGAGTTCGACGCGCAGGTGCTCCTCGGACATGCGGGTGCAGCCGGTGAGGGTGCGCAGCAGGTGGGTGGCAGCCACCCAGCGCAGCTCCGCCGAATCGAGGGCGAACTGCCCACGCACTGGCGCTTGCGGTCCGCCCTCCCCGGTGTCGAAGCGCAGGCCCGCCAAGCCGTACACGGGGGCGTTGGCCACCCGTAGGAGCAGCGCGCCGTCCAGTGCACGGCACAGGCGCGGAGAAGAGAGGGCGTGCGGGGCGCAGATCGGCGGGTGCTCGACGACCGCGCCCTCCGGCCAGCAGGGGTCCAGGGTGCGCCGCCGCCCGCCCGGTGTTGTGGGGTGAGGGAGCAGCCACAGCACACCGTCCTCGGTCCGATCGGCCGGCGCCCCGCACACGCGGCACAGCAAGCCGCCCATCGCTCGGGTTTGACGGCCCGGGTGGCTGGCGTTCCAAAGCGGCTGGCCCTGGCCCGGTTTGCCGGTGAAGCGCAGCACCAGCACGCCGTTCACACGGTCGGCCTGTGTCTCCTCCCGGTAGGCCAGCCGGGCGCCGTCCGGGCCGGTGTCGACGATCAGGCTCGGGTCGAGCAGTTCGCCGCTCCAGCGGGTGACCGTCGGCACCTGGGGGCCCGCTACGCGGGCGGCAGCCGTCGGCTTCGCATCGTTCGTGCCGGGGACGGCCGTGCTGGTGGCGGTCATGCGGGCCGCCTGTTGGTGAGGACCGCGGTGGTGAAGCCGGCGCACCGAACGGGACCGACCTGTGGCAGGGGCTGCCAGCCACCGGTCACGGCTGCGACCTGCTCGTCGTTGCGCGGGTGCCACGCCAGACCCGCCTCGGTGTGTGCGTCGGCGAGCGCCACTGCGCTCCCGCCCGTGCCCGGGGCCCGGTGGGTGAGCAGCAGGACGCTGCCGGGCGGCAGGCCCTCGAGCAGCGTCGCCAGCAGTCGACGGGCTTGGGTGTCCGTCAGCTCGTGGAGGACGTCGGACAGGACCGCCGCCACCGGGCTGCTCCATTCCAGGTTCGTCTCCTCGCGCAGCGCCGCCAGGAGTGCGGCGGGGTCGGCGAGATCGACCTGCAGGTGCCCGACGGATGCGGGCGCGGGGATCCGAAGAAGGGCTCGGGCGTGGGCCAGCACCATCGGGTCCTGGTCCGCGTACAGGATGCGTGCGGCAGGGCGGGCCGCAAGGACAGCAGTGTGCAGCGGCGCGAGGGCGCTGTCGGACGTTCCGGTGGCCAGGCCACAGCCCAGGTCCACGAACTGGCCGACGCCCAGGCCGGCAACCGCGGCCGCCATGCCGAGTACGGCCCGTCTGGCGGACTCGGCGGTCCCTGCCCAGTCGGGGTCGGCCTCGAGCAGGCGGTGGGCGACGTCCCGGTCGATGCCGACGTGGTCCTTTCCGCCAAGGACCACGCTCGTGACCCGGGCCGAGGCGGCGACGTCCGTGCGCAGCTGCGCGGCGGCGGCCTGGGGCAGCCACGGCCAGTCCCATGGGCTGTTCCACGGCTCGGCCGGGGCGACGGTTTCCCGCAGCGGTTCCTCGATCTGTACGATGCCGGCCGATCGCGGCGCCGGGGCATGGCCGGCCGGCCGGCGTACGGCCTCGGGGCGGGTCTTGCCGGGTCGGGTCATGCGGCACTCTCCGAACGGCGCGCGCCCATACCCGCGGGCGGCTGGACGTGCCCGTCGGGCAGTACCGCACCGGTGTCGTCGAAGAGCAGGACGCCGTTAACACACCAGCCCTGACCAGGGTGGCTGGCGATGATCGCGGCGGCACCGGCGTCGGGCTCCTCGGATGCGGGGCATTTTGGTCTGTGGGTGCAGGTCACGGCGCTCTCCGGATCGGGTGTGCACGGGCTGGGTGCGCTGGCGGGCGCGGCGACCAGGATCGGGGCGAGGTGCGGGATCCTCGGGTCGTCGGCGGGGCACATAACGACGAGGGCGTAGCCGTTCCAATGACAGGCGCGAGCGACCCACTCCGGGCCGCGGCTTTCGACGGCCTCCACTTCCTGCCCGGCTACGGTGAGGGAGCCGAACAGGGCGAGGCCTTCTGGGACGGCGCCCGCTGCGAGCAGGGCGAGCGGCGGGTGACCGGGGCCGTGGACGGCCGTCCAGGATCCGTCCTCGTACCGGGTGACCGCGACCGGCCGGCCGTCGCGGTCCTCCTGCGCGGCGGTGGCAGCCAGCCGGCGGCCGACCAGAACGGCGATGGGCCAGGCGGGGCCCGCTGCCGCGGGCGGGGCGCTGAAGAGGTCGGTTGTTGGCACGGGTGCTCCGGTTAGGCGGTCGGGTGGCATCGGGGCGGATCGGGCGCGAGGTCGCCCACTGCGTTGGGTACGGCAGAAGTAGGACGGTGTGGCCGCAGCCAGGTACCGGGCGGGCTCGTCGTCATGAGACGGTTCAGGAGATGCGGGTCCGGACCGCATCGACGTGGTCCTCCGCAGCCGGCGGCAGGCGCAGGGCGCCGGCCAGTCGTTGCGACCAGTCCAGGTGGCGTCCCGGGTGGAGGAGTTGCTCGGCCAGGCGGTGTACCTGTATGTCGCCGGTCCCGGCCGGGGGGGTTGATGCACCAGCTGTCCCGCATCAGCCGGGCCATCTCGCCAGCGGCGTCGAGTCCGGCGGCCGCATGGATCTCCATGGCCTGGCGCACGGAGTCCAGTAGCAACTCGATGCCCTGGTGTTTGGCTGCCATCAGCTCGCCGTCGCAGGGCTGCCCGCGGTCGAGCATGGCGGCAGCCCCGTAGGCGAGGGCGCGGGCGGCGGCGAGCCTCGACGCCATCTGGCCGATCTTGTGCTGGACCACCGCGAGGTCACCGAGGTGTCCGCCGTAGCGGGTGCGGTTGGTAGCTTCGGTGACGGCGCGTTCGACGACGGCGCGGTGCAGGCCGAGGGCCACCGCCGTCAGGTTCGGGCGCCCGTAGAGCACGCTGGAGGAGTAGGCGACCGCCAGGCCGCCACCCACGTCGCTCACGACGGCCGATGCCGGAACCTTCACCCGGTCGAGGCGGACGGTGCCGAAGCTGAACCCGTGCAGCCCGAGAACCGACGGATGCGGCAGCACGGACACACCGGGCCGATCCGACTCCACGAGGAAGGCGGTGAGGTCCTTCGGGCCCTTGCCGGTGCGGACGACGACACCGTGCAAGTGTCCGACGTGCGAGTTGCCGACGAACACCTTCTCCCCGTCCAGCACCCAGGAGCTCCCGGTGCGCCGGGCCGTGGACTGCATCCCGAGGACATGACCGCCGGATACTCTCTCGGTCACCGCGATCGTGGGCAGCACGTCCCCTGCGGCTATCGCCGGCAGCCAGGTCCGCTGCTGCTCCGGGCTCCCGAAGTGAATGATCTTCGCGGCGCCGAGCTGGGACGCCTGCACGATCGCGCCCGCTGCGCCGCTGACGCGGGAGAGTTCCTCGATGATGACCGTCTTGGCCTCGTGCCCGGCGCCCATGCCGCCCCAGGAAGGGGCGATGGTCGCGCCGACCCAGCCCTGGCCGGCGATCAGAGCGGCGAGTTCGGCGTCCACGGCCTGGCCGTGCTCCATCGCCGCGATGCGCGGGGCGACCTCCTGCCGGGCGAACTCCTCCACGGTGCGGCGCAAATCTGCGTGACGGTCGGTGGTCACTCTGTGCTCCTTTCGCTTCGGCCGGTCGTGCGGTCAGCGTCTGTGGACTGGGGCTGCGTGGACGTGCGGGCCGCTCTTCCGGCGCTCTTGCATGGTCGGCGGGCGCTACCAGGTGTGGTGGCCGGCCTGGCGGATGCGGGCCATCGCCTGGTCGCGGAAGTCCTTGATGAGGGCCAGCCCGGGACGGCCCCACGGGCGCGGCTGGGTGTCGACGACGCACACCGTTCCCAGGACGGTGCCCGACTCCTCGTCAACCAGCGGGGCTCCCATGTAGGTGCGGATGCCGAGCAGGTCGGCGACCGGGTTGGAGTCGAATCGCGGGGAGGCGCACACGTCGTCCAGGATCAGGGGGTGGAGCCGGTTGAGGGTGTGCGGGCAGTACCCGTGGTCGCGGGACATGACCCGCCCGACGCTGCTCGCCGGAGTGGCCGCCTGGGGTCCGACGCCGCCTGCGGCCGGGGCGGGTTCGTACAGTCCGGCGAAGAACTGGTGGCCGGTGATGAGATTGACCATGGCGTAGGGGGCGGTGGTGATGCCGACGAGGTCGGCTGCCGTGCGGGCGAGCTCCCGGGCAAGGCGGTCGAGGTCCGGACGGGGCTGGTCATCTCCGAGGCCGAGGGCCTTCAGTCGTGCGCGGCGGCGGTCAAGGTCGGGATCGTCGGGGGTGAGCGGTTGGTGGCCGGCGGCGAAGTCGAATGTCGTCAAGGCGAGTTCCCTATGCGGGTGAGGCGGACGGCAGGGGGTGGTGCGGGACGGCGAGCCGCTGGGCGTGGCCGACCAAGGAGGTGAGGACCGAGCGGGCCGACTCCACGGACCGGGCGTCGCAGGTCAAAACCGGGGTGTCCGCCCGAAGGCCAAGGGCCTCGCGGACTTCCTGCGGCGTGTAGCGGTGGGCGCCGTCGAACTGGTTGACGGCGATGACGAAGGGGGTGGCCCGCCGCTCGAAGAACTCGACAGCGGAGAAGGCGTCCTGGAGGCGGCGGGTGTCGACGAGGACGATCGCGCCCACGGCGCCGTTGGCGAGGTCGTCCCACATGAACCAGAACCGCTCCTGGCCCGGTGTCCCGAACAGCAGCAGCACCAGGCCGTGGGCAGGGAAGGTGATCCGGCCGAAGTCCATGGTGACGGTGGTCGTCGTCTTGCGGTCGATGCCGTCGAGGCGGTCCAGGCTGGCGCTGGCGGTCGTCAGGGTCTCCTCGGTGGTGAGCGGTTCGATCTCGCTGACGGCGCCGACCATGGTGGTCTTGCCGACCCCGAAGCCGCCGGCGACGACGATCTTCAACGGGGTCAACGCGTCGTCAGAGCGCTCGTAGGCCGGCAAGGAGTGCCTCCAGGAGGATGGGGTCGGCCGGGTTGACGGTGACAGTCGGCATCGCCGGCACCATGGCGCCCGCGGACAGCAGGTCGGACAGCAGGACCTTCACGACCTGCACCGGAAGACGCATCCGCGCAGCCAACTCCGCCACTGACACCGGCCCGTGCAGGCACAGCGTGAACGCGTGCTCGTGTTCGCTCTCCAGCGTCATGCCGTGTCCGGCCCGGCTGGCCTTGACCAGTGAGGCGAGGTCGAGGTCGTGGGTGGAGTGGGTACGGCCGCCGGTGACGACGTAGGGCCGAGGGCCACTCACGGCCTCGACCATCCAGGGCGCCGGGTCGGCGGGGCGCATCGTCACCTCACCCGGGGGTGCCGGCGGAGGCGCGAGGGCTCCGGGCCGGCGTGGTGAGGAACGGCTCGATGCTCCTGACCAGCAGCGTCATGGCGTTGCCGATCTGACCCGGATCGGCCGCGGCGTCGGCGACCACCCCGAGCACGGTGCCGGCCCCGGCCGCGACCACGAACAGGTAGCAGCCCTGGAACTGGACGATCACCTGGGCGACCGGGCCCGATGCGGGGCCCGCCAGCTGGCCCACACCCCTGCTGACGGAGACGAGACCGGTGACGACGACGGCGATCCGGTCGCTGTCATCGTCGCTCAGGCCGTGGGTGTGCTTGCGCACGCCGTCGGTGGACGCCACCACGGCCGACCTGGCGTTCGGGGTCTCGGCGATGAACTGGGCCAGCAGCCAGTCGAGGTCAGTGGACCGGCGGGGGAAGGCGTCACTCATCGAAACTCCTGGGGAGAGAGGTGTGGGCTTGGAGGGGATCGGGCGTGGCACGGCGGACACCGTCTGCGAAGCGGGCCATCAAACCGGTGTCCGGCACCACCACGGCGTCTTCCGCGCTCGCGGGCTGCCGGTACAGCTGGGGAGCGAGGTGGGTGCCGACCCGCCGTGGCAGGGCGGGTCTGGCGCCGTCGGCAACGGGCGGCGCGCCCGCCGGGAGGGCCTGCGGCACACCGGCGGGCCACGGCCTGGCGGCTGGGGCGGGTGCCGCGTCGATGGGGTGGCCGGGCGGGCGGTGCCCCGCTGCGATTCCGGCGCCGGCCGGGGCGCGGTAGGTCACCGGGGCCGTGAGGACGGCGGGCTGTGGCGTCAATTGAGGCGTGACGGCGGCGGTCCCCGGACCGATCTGCAGCAGGGCGTACGGCAGCAGGACCAGAGCCTGCGTTCCGCCGTAGAAGTTGGGCTGCAGCCGGACCAGGACATCGTGCCGACGGGCGAGCCGGGCGACGACGAGCAGACCGATGCGACCGTCGCGCAACTGCTCACCCAGGGGCGCGTCGTCGGGGGCCGCCAGAACGCGCTCCACCTGGGCGAGCCGCTCCGGCGGGATCCCCAGGCCGTGGTCGTCGACCTCCACCACCAGGCCGGCGCTCGCTTCCCTGACCCGCACGGTGACCTGCTGGTCGGGCGGCGAGAACCTGGTGGCGTTCTCGAACAGCTCGGCCAGCAGGTGGACGACGTCCGCGACGGCGTGGCCGTGCACCGTGCACTCGACCGGGGCCACGATCCGCACGCGCCTGTAGTGCTCGATCTCGGCCACCGCCTGGCGGAGAACCGTGGACAGCAGCACCGGGCCGTGGGCGCGTCGCGGGACCGCGCCGCAGAGCACCGCGAGGCTCTCCACATGGCGCCTGGAGCGCGTGACGAGGTGATCCACCCGAAACAGTGACGCCAGCAGCTCGGGGTCCTCCACCTCCAGCTCCAGCGCGTCCAGCTCGTCGAGCTCCCTGGAGACCAGGGCCTGGATCCGCCGGGCCAGGTTGAGCAGCACACTGACCAGGTGATCGCCCTCGGCCCGTACCGCCGCGGCCCGCGCGTCCTGCAGCTGCCGGGTCAGATGAGCGATCTTCTGCTCCGCCTCCTCCCGGGAGTTGCTGGTCGCGTCCGCTTGGAGGGCCAGCGTGCGGGCCGCGCGCCCGGCTGCCGCCAGGACGACCACGGCCCCCAGGGCAAACCCTGCGGGAGCCGCCGCGTCCAGGACCGGAGAGCTGGTCAGCAAGGGGACGGCGCAGGCCGTCGCGCCGAGCACCGTCATCGTGGCCGCGGGCACCAGGGCCAGGCGGGTCAGCCGCGACCTCATGCCGGTGGCGGGAGTGCCGGAGGGTGGGGCCTTGCGGTGGCGGCTGCCGTTCGGGCCGCCCGGCCGGTCGTAGGAGGTCATCGCGCCGTGCTCGCAGCTTCGAGGCGGCTCGTACCCAGGTCGGTGCCGGTCGGGTCGTACAGCGCTGCGCCCGAGGCGAGGGAGATCAGGACGCTGAGGTCCACCAGGTGAGACTCCGGAACTCCGCCGCTGGCGGCGGCCCGGGCCAGCGCGGGCAGCATCCGGGTTTTCTCGTCGGTGCGGGCGTGGTAGGCGATCACCAGCGCGGCGTCGCATCCATCGCGCCCCACCCTGGCAAGGGTCGGCCACCCGTGCTCGCCGACCAGCGCGAGCAGCTCGATGACAGCGTGACGGGCGTCCACGACCACCGCCTCGCCAGCCGCGTAGTGGCCGGACCGGGTGAGCGCATGGTCCTTGCGCTCCACGGCCTTCGCGAGGCGGACCAGGGTCTCGCGGAGCACGGTGTCGAGGGTGACCTCGTGCCAAGGGTCCGCCACCGGCACCGCGGCGTGGACGGCGGTCGCCCGTACCCGGACCGGACCGGAAGCGGCATCCGCGCTGTGCCGGTGGCGGCCGCCGGGCGAGCCCGGCGGGTAGCTCGGCAGCCGGCCGCCGAGACGCGACAGCAGGCCACGACGCGTACGGCCCCTCTGGACCCAGGTGTTGCTCATCGTCCCCCCAGGGATCGTGGTGGAAGAACTCGCCGTGGCCGACGAGACGGGTGTGATTGGGTAGCTCGGGCAGGTGCTTCGGGGAGCCTGCGTGCCGGGTAAGGATCTTCGTTCTTGACGCTCAGTCAACGGGCGATGACAGACGTGGCACCATCGTTGATGCGGTTCGGGCATCACGTGATGCCCCGGCCGCATCGCGCGAGGTGGTTCGCCCTCGGCGGTCCATACAGTTCCGGGGAGGACGAAGGTGGCGTGGAGGCCGACGACGGCAGCCCTGGCCGCAGCACGGGCCGGGAACTACGGGATGGTGATCCGGGAGGCACGGGAGCAGCAGCGCCTGTCGCAGCGGACGCTCGCCGAACTGTGCGGCACCAACCAGTCCACACTCTCGCGTCAGCTGGAGAACCGGGGCGACAGGTCCTACCCGATGGACCTTCTGCGCCGGGTCGCCACGCAGCTGGAGATTCCGCTGCGCCTGGTCGGCCTCGCGGAGAGCTACGCAGGACAGGAGGGACCGACGGTGCAGCGCAGGACCTTCCTCACGGGAGCGGCGGCCCTTGCCACCGCACCGCTCTTCCAGCCAGGCGAGAGTGGCACCCAGGCCGCGGCACTGCGGGTGACCACCAGCGCCTTCCGGCGCCTGGACGCCAGTACGCCCGCACGAGACCTCGTGGAGTCGGCGCGGACCCATCTGCGTCTGATCCACGCGGTGTCGGCCGGCGCCGTACCGGACCAGCGGCGCGCGCTTGCGGGGGTCGCCAGCGAGACGGCGAGCTTCACCGGATGGCTCGCCTGGGACATGGGCGACCACGGGTCGGCCCGCGCCAACTACGGCCGCTCGATCGAAGCGGCCCGCGCCAGCGGAAACGACCTGCTGACGGCCTACCAGGTCGGCAGCCTCGCCCAGTTCGAGGCCCACTCCGGCAACGCGCCCGGATGCCTGACACTGGCGGCCAAGGCCCGCCGGCTCCTCGGCCACCAAGCACCACCCGTCGCCGACGCCTGGCTCTACGGCACCGAAGCCTTGGGGCACGCGATCGACGGCGACGCCGACACGTGCGACGAGGCACTGCGCCACAGCGCCCGAATCGCGAGCACCCTCACCGATGACCAACCGCCGCCCTGGCCATGGGTGTTCGCCTTCGATGAAGCCAAGGTCGACGCGATCCGCGCGGCCTGCGGCGCCCGGCTCGAGCGGCCGTCGTGGACCCTCGCCAACAGCTCCGCCATCCTGGCCGGCGCCCACGTCAAGCAACGCGCCCTTGCCCTGCTCGACCTCGCCCAGGCCCATCTGAGCGTGGGACGACTCGACAGCGGGTTCGCCCTTGCCACCCAGGCGGTCGACACCGGCCTGGCCTACCAGTCGGGGCGCATCGTCGAACGCGCCCGCACCGTACGCCGCACGGTCCCCACCAGCACTCCGGCCGTTGTGCGGGCCTTCGACGACCGGCTCCACGACGTCTACCTGTAGAGGAACCCGAACATCATGCGAATCGGCATCACCGGTCACCGCGGCCTGGACGAACCCCTGCGACAGCGGATCACCGAACTCCTCGACCAGGCCATCGCCGCCCACGGCGGTGGAGAGCTCGTTCTCGTCACCTGCCTCGCCGACGGCCCCGACTCGTGGGCGGCTGACCTTGTCCTGGCCCACCACGGCCGCCTCGCGGTCGTCATCCCTGCCCGCAGCTACCGCACCGACTTGCCCCAGTGGCATCACGCCGACTATGACCGCCTCCTGGCTCAGGCATTCGAGGTCGAGGAGACCGGCCTGCCCGAGTCCACTGACCAGGCTCACATGGCGGCCAGCGAGATCCTCGTGGCGCAGTCCGACGTTCTCCTGGCGGTCTGGGACGGCGAGCCGGCACGCGGGTACGGCGGCACCGCCGACGTAGTCGCCTACGCCACAAGCATCGGAGTGCCGGTCAAGGTCATCTGGCCGGAGGGAGCGACCCGGCCGGCCGCCAGCTGAACCGCAGCTTCCACGGTTCGTCCGATCAAGGCCGGGCCGGGCGGCATACTGGGGGGCCCGACCCCAGATCCAAATCTCGACCTCGGCATGCAGGACGAAAACGTGTACCGCCGACCGCAGTTGTCGCGCATCGTGAGCTGACACGGGCGCCACGATCACCCCGCCCCATCTGCCCACGGGCGCACGGCCCGGAAAGGGGAGGAGTGGACTCGGGCCGCGAAGATCCTCGACCCACCAGTGGAACCCGGGAACGACAGCCGACGGACGACGGCGACGGCTGAGCAGTGGTTGCCTGAACGTGCGCATGTGGTCGACTCCGTTCTCTGCGGTGTCAGTGGAGCTCTGGGTCTCAGTCCGGCCGCGGTGCTGAGCGCCGTCGGAGCCGGATCTCAACCGTGACCTCGAGCCGCTGGCACCACCAGGCCGCCGCTACGCCACTTCTCCGCCACATGTAGCCCTCGGCGGCACGAGCCCCCTCACCGCCGCTGATGCATTCATGGCGATTTGCCCGGCCCTCAGGACCCGCCGCGAGCCCGTCGCGGAGCGCAAGTGGCCATGAAGTGGCGTAGCGGCGGCCTGGATACGCCGCCTGGGGTCCACCAACCTGGGAGAGGCTCCGAGGTCTGCCACCGAGCGGCCAGCCAACCGCCTAAGGAGGCGAAGGTGACCGACGCAGCAAGCAGCGTTCACGACCAGTTCCGACTCGGGCGCCGGTTGGCGCACCGCAGGGTTGCGGGTTCGGACCTCGGCGATGAGCTTCCCGCCGGCGCGCGGCGCGCGGCCCGCAGCTTCCTGGCCTGCGCCAGGCCGGAGATTCTCGACAACGCCTTGGTGGTCACCGTTGAACTCGTCACCAACGCCGCCACCCACGGCTGTGGGCTGGTCGACCTCGTGATGGACCTGTACGACCACGGATTCACCGTCGAGGTGCGCGATCGCGGCGACAGCGTCGAGAGCCTGCTGCGCTGCGCCAAGCGGGCCGTGACCCGCAACAACGACATGGAGGGGTGGAGCGTGGACGCAGTACTGGCCGCCATCGGCGAGGGCGGCAGGGGACTGCTGTTGGTCGAGGAGATGTCGACGTCATGGGACGTGCGGCGGTGCCCGGGCGGCAAGGCCGTCCGGGCGACCATCGCCTACCCCCAGGCCGTAGCCTCGTGACCATCCTCGATCTGGACCGGCGCCGCTTGGCCCCCGGCCTGACCACCCGACCGCTCGTGGTCGGCAGCCGCCGCATCGGCTCCGAACCCGCCGTCAGCGACGCCGAGTGGACCGCCGCCCTTCACACGGCGGTCGAACGAGGCGCAGATCTGTTCGACACGGCCGACACCTACGGTGATGGCCGCGCCGAGCGCCTCATCGGGCAGGTTCTGCGCCGATACCCCGCGGCCGACCTGAAGGTCAGCAGCAAGGTCGGCCACCGAGGCTCCGCTCCGCACCCCTACGCGGGCCCTCACCTGCGCCACCAGCTCGAACAGAGCATCGAGAACCTCGGCGTGGAGCGCATGGACCTCTACGTCCTGCCCAGCTTCGACTTCGGAGACAACGACCGCTATCTCGGCCCCGCGATCGACCAGATGCACACCCTGCGCGAACTGGGCATGATCGGCGCCATCGGGCTGCGCGGACCCCACCCCTGCCCCGGCAAGCCGGCCTCGGAAGCCCTGGCCGGACGCTTCCTCCAGCTGCTGCGCCTGGTGAACCCCGACGTCGTCCTGGCTCGCTTCAACGCGCTGACCCCCGCCGTGACGCTCGACGGCGAAGACCTCTTCTCGTTCACCGCACAACACGGTATCGGTCTGCTCCTTTTCGCACCGTTCGCCGGTGGCGTCCTCGCCGGCCGGGATCGCGTGGGAGTCGAGGTGGGGATGGACCCGGCGGCGCGGGCCGTGGTCGCGGCCGGCCTGGCGCGGTTGCGATCGAGGCTGGGTGACGACCCGGCGCTGGTCGCCCGCGCTGCCCTGCAGTACTGCCTCGCGCAGGCACCGCACTCAGCGGTGGTCGCCGGCTTCAGCAGCGAGCGCCAGCTCGCGGAGAACTTCGACAACCTGACGGCCGCGCCGTCGTGTGCCGACGATCTTGAGTTCGCCGGGGCGGTCTTCCGAGGCCTGCGCGAGGAGCTAACTTCAGCCTCGGCGCCCAGAGCTCTCAAGGTCTTGGCCTGATCAGTCGGCCTCACCGTGCCCCAGCGCCGCGCCAAGTGCTGGGGCACCGGCATGCTCACGCGTCAGAGAGCAGTCACAAGGGGGATCGTACGGATGGTGTCCCACCGGTAGCGCCTGCCTTCGCGGCGCAGTTCGACGAGGTCGATAGTTGAGACCGTCAGGGGCAGGGGCGGCAGCTGGCGCAGGTGCGAGGCGGCCTCGATCACCGGTTGGGCGTCGCGCTCGGCGTGGTTGTAGGCGATGCCGAGGTGGGGACGGAAGCTGGCGGTGTCGGCCCCACCCGGGACGCCGTGGTGTCGGCCTGCCCGGGTGAGTGCTGCGTGGAGGCGGACGAGGGGCGTCCACGGGGAGAGGGAGTATCGGATCGCGCCGCGGGATCCCGCGATGGGATGGGCGTGCAGGGTGAAGGTGCGCACGCCCAGTCCCTCGACGGTGGCGGCCAGGTCCCGCAGCACGGGCCGGTCCACCAGGCGGCGGTCCCCGATGCGGAGCATGGTGACGTGCAGGCCGGCGGCGGGGATGAGGTCGAGGCCGAGCGGCTCCAGGGGGCGCTGGCAGCGGCGGGTGAGATCGAGCAGGTCGCCATGGCCGTCGAAGGTGAGCATCCAGTAGTAGACCCGCCGGTGCGGGTCCTCCCAGCCCGGGCGGTCCCAGTGGTCCTTCATACGGGTGAGGGCCGCGAACGCCTGCCAGTCGGTGCGGGTGATGGCGTGGGCGTTGTCGGCGGGCGGGGGGTCGGCGGGGAAGGATCGGGCGTTGGCGGTGAGCAGGTCCACATGTCCTCTTGGTGACGGCGTCGGGCATCAGAGGGCGCCGCCGGTGATCTGGCCGGCCAGGGGACGGGAGCGCCACTGGTGAAGTTCCTCCGCATAGTCCCCTACGGCCTTGTCGCCCCGCCAGGGTTCAGCCTGCTGGTACAGCTCCCGGGCGCGCTTCCAGACGGAGGTGATCGGCGTGGAGGAGCCGGCCTTCAAGGCCCGCGTTCCGAGGTGCATCGCTTGCTCGACGTCGGGTGAATCGTCGACGAGGTGGGCGGTGGCCACGTCCAGGCCGACGAGGGCGCGGCTCCAGTCCGACTGGGACTGACCCACGAGAGGGGAGATCTGGCGGGCGTAGCCGAACACCGCGGCCGGCCGGCCGAGGGAGAGGTGGGCTGTGATGGCGTTCGCGAGGGTCCGCGCGAGGGAGTACGGCTCGAAGCTGATGCAGGAGGTGAGGCCGTCGGGAACGGTGCACCGGTCCGACAGCTCGAGGGCTCGGCCTATGGCCGCCTCGGCTTCCGCGGCGCGGCCCATCCTGGCAAGGGCCCGGGATCGTCCGTTCACCAGCAATCGGATCGCCTGGCCGTTGTCCGGGGCCAGGGCGACGCCCGCGCTGGCCGCGTCGTCCGCCTCGCGGTAACGGCCGTGGTAGTAGAGGGCCAGCGACTGGGTCCCCAGAGCCCACATGCGCAGCTCGGTGTCACCGACGGCGGCGGCCAGGAGCTCGGCTTCGGTGCTGTAGGCCCGCGAGGCGTCGGGCTGCCCCGCGTTGACGGCCATGTAGCCCAAGAGGCCGGCGGCTTGCCCGGTGAGCCGGAACAGTTCCATCCGCTGGGGGGGTGCGCTCGGGCCCCGGAGGAGGCTGTGCAGCATCTGGCGGAGGATCCGGACCTCGCCTGCCAGGTGCTGGGGGCCGAAGGTCTCGTACCGGGCGACGATGCTGGCGATCGCGGAGCGGCTGGTTTCGAGCACGGTTTCCGGGACGCTGGAGGCGGCCAGGTCGCGGGCCTGGCTGATGACGTCCAGGGGGTCGTCGAACTCCAGGCCGGGCGCCTGGGCGTGCCCGGCATCGGCGAAGTCGAAGCCTGCGGGGGTGGTGTCCTCGACGAGGGCGAACAGTCGTTCGGGCGGCATGCCGAACATGTGGGTGAGGACGAGGGCCGCCGCGTCGCGCGGCGCGGTCT
Organism: Kitasatospora sp. NBC_00240; assembly: GCF_026342405.1. Lineage (NCBI taxonomy): Bacteria > Bacillati > Actinomycetota > Actinomycetes > Kitasatosporales > Streptomycetaceae > Kitasatospora > Kitasatospora sp. NBC_00240. The sequence continues at coordinate 114,474 of NZ_JAPEMU010000003.1, read as the reverse complement.
TGAGCCCGACGTTGATCCACCGGTCGTAGCTGCGGCGCGGGACAGTCTCCGAGGCCAGTCGGCGGTTTCCCTCCTGGGCGGCGGCCCGCTTCGCGGCCAGGGCGTAGTGGGTGCTGAACTTCTCGAAGCTGTTCCACCCGGCCTCGGCGGCCAGCTGCCGGATCCGGGGGACCTTCCTGATGGTCATCTGAGTGTTCCGCTCTTCGAAGGTCAGTGCCGGGCGGATCGGGGTGCCATGAGCGCGCCGAGCGTTTCGGTGAAGGCGGCGGTCAGGGCGTCCAGTACGGCGCCTCCTTTGACGGCGGTCCCGAGGGAGGGCCGGCCCACGACTCCGCTCTCGGTGTACGGCGCCATCCCGTGCACCAGCAGGTGCGGTCGGTCCGCCACGTGGTCGGCCTTCTCGAATCCGTCCCGCACCATGTCGGGGCACAGGTGCAGGAGCAGCGAGGTCTCGATCTCGCCCGCGTGCATGTCGTCGTGGGCGCTGCTCTCCAGCCCGGCGGCCTCCCTCGCGGCCTGCCAGTCCTGGCCGCGGGGGAAGAGTGCCATCCGCGGTCCGTCGACGTTCGCCTCCTGGACGATGTTGGAGAGAACGTAGTTGCCGCCGTGGCCGTTGACGATGACGAGCTTGTGAATTCCGGAGCGCTCCAGGGAACGGGCGGTGTCGGTCACGACCGCGATCAGGGTGCTCGCGCTGATACTCACGGTCCCAGGCCAGGCCGCGTGCTCGTGGGAGCAGGCCATGGAGACGGGTGGCAGGAGAAGTAGCCGGTAGGCGGAGGCCACGGCGTTGGCGATGCCGTTGGCGACCAGCGTGTCAGTGGCCAGCGGAAGGTGGGCACCGTGCTGCTCGAAACTGCCGACGGGGAGCACGGCGACGGCCGGTGCCTGATTGGCGACATCGGTCATCGTGGTGGGGGGAAGGAGGTTCATGTTCACATCCTGGGGGCCAGGGCGGCCATTGCGGTGCGGAAGGTCGTGACTTCGGCCGGAGGACCGGAGTGTGAGGCAAGGGATCGGTCCAGCTGACGCAGGTGGCGAACGACGCGGACCGATCCGTGGGAGGCGTTCAGCGCGAGGAGTTCGGCGCCGGTTGTGCTGGCCTCGGCAACACGGCCGCTGCCGGCGTAGGCCAGCGCCAGCCAGGCCCGGGTCAGCTGCTCGTCCTGGCGAAGTTCCTGGGGCCAGGAGCCGAGCGTGTCCTCCAGCATCCGCGCCGCCTGTGCGTAGTTGCCCAGGAGCAGGAGGCAGTGACCCCGATGGGCTTGGACGTAGGCCTGCTGGCAGTGGCGGCCGATGGTGCCCGGGTCGTCGTCGGCTCCGAAGTCGTCGGCCTCGTCCACCAGCCGGGAGGCATCCCGCAGAGCCTTCTCGCTCCCTGTGGCGTTCCCGGCCAAGGCGAAAGCCTGGGCCAGTCTGAGTGCGGACAGGGCCCGGTCGCGGGGGCCGCCGCGGCCCATATCGACGGCGCGTCCGGCCAGGCGCCGGGCGGTCGGGGCGTCCCGCCGCTCGATCGCGGTCTGAGCCTGTCGCATGAGGATGTACGCCGTCATGCTGCCATCTGCCGCCTCCTGCGAGAGCTGCAGCGCGCGGTCGAGCCAGTAGGCGGAGTCGGTAGCGGTGCCGAGGTTCGCCGCAGTCCAGCTCGCGAACTCCGCCCACCTGGCCTCGACCCCGAGAAGCGTCGCCCGCAGGTGGCCGCCCGCCTCGGCCCGGGAACGGCGAATCAGTGCCATCTCAGTGACGGCGGCCTGGTACAGGTGGGCCGACCCTATGGTGTTATGAGCCTCGGCGAGGATGCGCAGAAGCGTCGACCAGTGTGGGACGAGGTTCGGATCCGGACCGGCCTCGGCCACGAGCTCAGCCCGCTGCAGCGAACCTGACGGTTCGTCATCCGAACTGTCAGCAGCCGCTTCAGAGAGTCCGAACAGCACCTCGGCTGGTACTCCGAGCAAGTGCTCGAGTACCAGACACGCTCGAGGGTTCGGCAGCGTCTTTAGCTCGCCCGCCATCCACCGGACGAAGGTGCGGGAGGAGACGGACAGGTGAGCGAAACGAGGGTCATCCTCCAGCGCCGCCAGCTCCTCCGCGGCCCGCTGGTATCGCACATCGAATGCCTCGTAGGTCCAGCGGCGTGACCGCACCGCCTCATGGAACGACGTGGGCGTCATCACGAACGACCTCCGAGGATAGGCCTTGCCAAGCGGATGGCCATGGCGCATCCGGAAGCACGAGTTCCGACCCGGGGCGGTACGGTCATCGCCGATTACCTTTTGAGTCGGCCCAGTTGGCGCCAGACCAATTCGCCGACGCGTCCCACAGAGTACCGGCCCACCGCAGGCGAACGGAGCCGATTCGGCACGCCGCCACCAGCTCCGGGCGGCCCCTATCCGCACCAGGCGGCCTCGCAGTCGCTGGTGCCGGTGGGAACCAGGCCAGTCGGCAAGTAGTCGGCGGTGGCTGCGCCCACCCTTGCTCGCCCGGGCCGCCGCCGAACGACTCGCCCAGACCCTCGCGCCCACCAGCCGGCCGGTCCGCTGCGCACCTGACCACACTCGGGAGGCATGAGCTTCATGAGAGCCCTCCCCGACCCGCCCGGCCTGCTCGACGGCTACGCCTGGACCACGAACCTGCGCCAAGCCCGCGACATCGCCGCCGGTGGCGCCGTTCCGCTCCTGTCCAGCGGCGACGCGCGGCGCGATCGGCGCACTCGCCGCCACCCTCCTCGGCTGCCCGTACCACCACGCCACCCTGGACGCGGCCCTCGCCGACCCCGGCCCCGCCAGCGGCAGCATCCTGCTCGTCGCCGTCGGCCCCAAGACGATCCTCCCTGGATGACGTACTCGGACGAGGCCCAGCACAACGGCGACACCGCCGACGCCCTTTCCGATCTCGCCGTCGGCATGGAGGCCTACAGCCCGGCCCAGGCCGAGCAGCGTTTCCGAACCGCCGTCCACGGCCACGGCGATGCCTTCCCCCGGTCCCGGGCCATTTCGGCAACGAAACTGGCCTCGTTGACCATGCGCCGGGGGGACCCGCACGAGGGCGTCGTTCTCGGACGGCAGGCCGTTGCCCTCAGCGGCGTGCTGACCTCGCGCCGGGCAGCCGACCACCGCCGGCTCCCTGGCGCGGTCGACCTCAACGAACGTGTCACCGCTACCGTGCAGGCATGACCGAGATCGCGCATCCGCCCGGAGCCGCTCTCGTACAGGCGTGCGACACGATCGCCAGCGCGCGCGACGCGGTCGCCCTGCGCCTCGCGGAGCGTGGAGCACCTCACGCTGGCTCCTGGAAGTCGAACAGGTCCGGCCGGTGCGCGCGGACTGGCGGATCATGTCGCTGGCCTACCTCAACCTTGAACAGCGCGTGCAAGGACTCAGCAACGACTACCGCGCGCTCATGGAGACGGCCTGGGGCTCGGTGCGGGTCTGCGCGGTCGCGGCCGAACACGCCGGCCGCGACGTCCTTGGCCCGCTGTACACCGCCATCGGCACTCGGCTGCACAACCAGCGCCGTCGCGAGGACCTCACCGTGATCACCGAGGCGCTCGCCGAGACGAACCTGCCATCAGGTCGGCCTCGACGTTGGGACGCCCGTGCTTCGCGTCGCCGGGACGGCGCTGTTCGGCCCCGTACTCCGGCAGGCCCCGCGGCGAGGCCGCCGGAACGCTCTGGGACGGCCTGGCCCTGGTCGCCGCCCGGCCGACCGGTGCGAGACGCCGGGCGAAAGCGCGGCGTGACCGCCCACGCCGACTGCGCGCAGCTGCTTCAACGGGAAGGCGTGGGACGGCTGCGGAGGCGCGCGCAGCGCCCCGGGTCCAAGGGAGCCCCGACCGGGCTCAGCGGGCCTTGGCCGGTGCGCTGATTGCCCGCGCGACGCGATGTCCGACGAGACGCTCGGCCAGATCCAGCGAGTACCAGCTGGCGCCGGTCACCTCCGTCTCCTGGATCTGACCGACCTCGGCGCGGTCCGTCGTGAAGGCGTACCCGATGTCCAGGTGGTAATGCTCCGGTTCGTCCTTCTCGGGCCTGGCCGGCACCATGCCGTAGTCAACGTAGGCGGGAACCGACGAGACCAGGGAGATCTGGCTCCCGTCGATGCCGGTCTCCTCCGTCAGCTCGCGCACCGCTGCCGCAGTCAGCGTGATGTCGGTCGGCTCGAGATGGCCTCCGGGCTGCAAAGTGATCCCGTAGGCGAGGTGTTCGATGAGCAGGATCTCGGAATCGTCGCGGACGAGGAGCGCGCCGACGGTCACGTGCATGGGGAAGCTGCGCCGGGAGGCGAAGCCCGCGCCCTGGCCGAGGAGCCGCAGCGGCTCGGACAACTGCTCGGCCTCTTCCGGGAAGCGTTCAAGGTAGAAGGCGAGGGCGTCCGAGATGACGGCATCACTGATCGCCACGGGCCACCTCCGCTCCGGCTCGGAAGCGAAGCTCCCGCCCACCGACCGCTCGGATACGAGCAACGAGCACGTGCACAATCAGCTCCAGCGGGGGCGCGTGGCGTACGGGGTTCGCACTCTACAAGTCGGACCAAGTGGATGTGCGCCAACTCGCCTGCCACGTCGGCGCAGCTCCGCCCGGAGCACGACCGGCCTGAACGCGCTCTCGTTGACGAATGGCGCGGATCCGCCGGCTCACCCCGCGGGCAACGGCCTGTCTCTCGCAGCCTGTCGCTCGACGAGAAGCAGGATTAGTACGTCCACGTCGTGGTTATCTGCGCTGGCGGGCACTCCAGGTCATTCGAGCATGCCCCGTTCGACCACGTCGTGCTGACGCTGGAGCTTGGGACGCAACAGCGTAACCAGCCACAGCTCGCGGGTCAGCTGGACTCTGCTCCCGATCCCCCTCTCGGGTGTACGTTGCTGGTGGCGACCCGTAGATGGTCACGCTCGACCCGGCGCGAAGTAGGGCTCTCGAGGCGGACAGGGGTGCAGTCATTTCACAAGTTCACAACTCTCGCATGGCGACCCGCATGGCGACCCGCATGGCAGTGCGTGCGCCTGCATGGGCGCCTGTGCGGCACTTCCGGCACACCGACCACCTCACGTCCCGGCGGAGAGGGGAATCGATGCTCCTGATCGCACGTGCGCCATCAACACGATATTTGGCGCATGTGATCCACAGAGCTGCGGGCGACTCAAGACATCGATGCAGCACCGGCGAGCGCTGCGAGCGGTGCCACTTCCTCCGCGAGGAGAGCCGCGGGGCGGGCCTGACCGTCTGGCGCGCCACCCATCGCGAGGAGGCCGAGGCGGGAGACGTCTACTGGGACGCCAAGCGGGCGCAGCTCGCCCGTGAGAACGCTGGCCGGCGTCGGGAGGCCGACTCCGTGGCCAACCGGTTGGCCATTCGCGAGGGCGTTTCCGCGGACGCCGAGTGCATCGGCAAGGACGGCTGCTGCGGACGACCGGTGGGTCGGCTCGGCGACACCCTGTGCCCGCAGTGCGCTGGGCTCAATCGCTGCTCTGTCGTCGGCTGCTGGACCTGGCACCGGGAGGAGGTCTGCCCGGATCCGCACGGTCTGGGCTGGCAGCACCTGGGCGTCCGTCAGCAGGACGAGGGATATGAGCGCTTTGGGCACGGTGCGCCGCTGATCTTCGACGGTGCGACCGACTCCGAGCTGCTGATCGGGCTGTCGTGATCGGGCGGCGTGGGGACCGGTGCTCTGCGGTGACCGGGTTGGCGTGGGCTGGCCGCGATGGGATGTCCGCCCGCCTGCTGGTGGGTGCCGGGCGCGGAGCTGCTGCTGGGTCGGTGTCGGAAGCCTCTGCACCTGCTGGTCGCCGGCCACCTGCTGGACGAGCTGCGGGCGGTCGCGCACGTGTGGCTCCACCTCATCGAGCGCTGGGCCGAAGAAGCGGAGATCCGGGCCGTGTATGCGGCCGCCGTCTGGTCGTCGTGGCCCGCTGGGCCGGGGTGGCTAAGGAATCCGGCCTGGTCACGGATGCCGTACGCCTCCAGGTGCCGTTGCTGGCCTCCGACCACGTCCGAGCCCTCACCCGGGCGCTGGCCGGCACCGGCTGGGCTCGACTGTTCACCGTCGGCGACTCCGTCGACCTCGCGCACGCCCTCGCCACTGCCACTGCCCACCTCAACGCGCCCCGCCGTCCCCCAGCGGAGGATGCCCGCGCGCTGGGCCTGCCCACCGCTGCCGAGCAGACCGCGTTCCTCACCGACACCTACACCCGGCTGACCGGAGACCTCACCCGATGACACTCGACCCGCCGCTGATCGCGGTGATCGGTCCTGTCGAACCCGAGTTGCGGACGGCCTTCGCCACGCGCTACCGCGCGCTCGGCATCACCCGCTTCCACCTGGGCTTCCACGTCCCCGACCATGTTGCTGCCGACGGACGCGAGGCCCTGGACACCGCCTGCCGCGACCTCGATCTCACCGCGCGGATCGTCTCCACCGGGCGCCGTGGCACGAGCCCACCAACGGCGCCCTGCGCGACGAGCTCCGCCGCAGCGCGGGCGAGGGCTGGCACCTACTCGCCGACTCCGCCGAACTGCAGACCTACCCGGCCGGCGTCGCCGTCGCCCTGGCCGACGCCGAGCAGGCCGGATGCGGCACGGTCCGCGGCCTGATGCTGGATCGCGTCGCAGCCGACGGCGCCCTCACCGGCTTCGACACTGTCACCGGCCCGGACGCGGCCTATCCGCTCGGCGGATTCGTTGCCCGATGCGTAGTCTGCGGCGACCTCCGCGAGATCGTCCTCGTCCGCTCGACCGTGCAGGTCACCTCCGGCAACCACAGGGCACCCGGCCGCCGATCGTCGTGCACCACTTCAAGTGGCGCCGGGGTGTCCAGGACGACGTCCGCTGCCGCGCCGAACACTTCGCGGCTGGCGCCTGGAAGTCCCTGTCGCAGGTCCGCCACACTGAGGCTGCCGGGTGCTCGCCCACCTGGAGCGGCACGGCGGCCGGATCGGCGGCCGGCAGCTGGGCCTGCGGCCGGTCACCCTCGCCGAGGACACCCGCCTGGTGGGCGGAGGAGCGCCAGCATCTGGTCGACACCTGGCGCCCGCCCGCGCGGGTGTTCGGCTAGAACGAAACAGGCGCGATGATCTCCTCGCCTTCCCCTTCGGGGATGTCGAACTGCTCGTAGAAGTCGTCCAGCGCGCTGGCGTCCTCCCGCTCGTTGCGACACCGGCGGATCCGGCGCGAGCAACTCCAGCCCGCACCACCGGAGTACGCCGCCAGTTCTCGCCATATCCATGACCAGGTCGCCCCGGGCCAAGGCTGCCCGACATCACCGCAGGCCAGGACATGCCTGCCGGCCCCCGGTCAGCCGAACCGCGCGCACGCCTTCGACCGTTCGCTCCATGGGTTCGTTCGATCACGCAAGGTCATGGTCGGTGCGCGGATCCACGACTGTAGGCAACCCGCCGCGGCGCGATGTCCGGAACACGCCCGGTCCGGTGATCGCGTGTTGATGATCTGCCAGTTCCTGTCGTGGGGCGCTGATACATCAATGGCCAGACGGGCCGCGCGGTGCGGTCCGCCGACGGGAGGGGAACAGTCCGATGCCGGTACCCGAGGGATACCACGTCGTCCGCAGCCACATCCGCCGCAACCCGCGCCCGAGCGCGAAGAAGATGAGCGGCTGGACGATCGCCGGGATCTGCGCGCTGGTGTGGCTGTGGGGGCACTTCATCGGCTTCAGCGACACCAGCACGACCACGCCGAGCACGCCGGCGCCCGCCTCCGCCCCCGCGGCGCGCTGATGGCCCGCAGGCGGCGCCGGCTGCGTCGGCCGCGAGGCGCCACCGAACTCCTCGCGGCCGCAGCCGTTGCCCTCGCAGCGCTCGTCTGGCTCGCCCAGGCGGCCGCGGCCGCGGCCCGTACCGCCGCCCGTAACTGGCCGGTCCTGGCGGCGCTCGCGGGCGTGGCCGCTGTCGGCGCGGCGGCCTGGTGGGTGCGGCGCCATGCCGCGGCCCGGGTGCGGGCCGAGCGGCTGGCGACGTTGCGGCTCAGCCTGGCCGGCATCGACGCCCTCGGGGACCAGGAGTTCGAGTTCGCGCTGCGGGACCTGCTGGTCCGCGACGGCTGGAGCGCCCGGAAGGTAGGCCAGCAGGGCGATCAGGCCGCCGACGTGATCGGCCAGCACCCCGCCCTGGGTCGGATCGTGCTCCAGGCCAAGCACACCAAGGTCGGCGCGAAGGTCGGCTCCCAGGTGATGTACCAGGTCAAGGGGACCGCCGGTCCCGCGCACGGTGCCGACATCGCGGCCGTGGTCACCAACGGCTCCTTCACCCGCGACGCCAAGGCGTGGGGCGACAAGCACCACGTGCACTGGGTCGACCGTGACCGGCTCCGCCTGTGGGCCGAGCACGGCGTCGCCCTCCACGACCTGCTGCGGCTGCCGGCCCGCACGTCCAGGCGCGGGCTCGGCCGACCGGCTGCCTGACCCGCTTCGCCCCACCGACGAGACAAGGAGGGCCGCCGTGCGCGACGACGGCACGTTCGATCCGCTGCTGAAGTTCCTCGCCGGGGCGGTGCTGGCCGTGGCCGCCGCCAAGGTGTTCTGGCAGTGGCTGTCCACCACGTTCTGGCACTGGCTCAGCGCGGACGTGTGGGGCTGGATCGCCGGCCACCCCTGGTGGTCGGCGTTCATCGCCAGCCCGGTCGTACTCGCCGCCGTCCTGCTGGTCAGGCTCTTCACTCCGCGCGGGTATGTCCACTACGACGACTTCGACGACGAGGACCAGGAGGAGGAACTGGCAGGCCCGGTCTACCGGATGCGCCACCTGGACGCGATGCATCCGACCGAGTTCGAGAAGGCGTGCGCCGCCCTGCTCGCCCGGGGCCGGTTTCACCCGGGTCGAGCACTCCGGGCGCCGCGGCGACCTCGGCGCGGACGTCATCGCCTACGACCACCTCGGCCGCAAGGTCGTCGTGCAGTGCAAGCACTACGCCAAGCCGGTCGGCTCCCCGGACGTGCAGATGTTCAACGGCACCGCCCGGCCCGTGCACCACGCCGAGGTACCCGTCATGGTCGGTCTCAACGGCTTCACGGCGCACGCCAGGGCACTGGGCGACCACCAGGACCTGGCGCTGGTGGGCCGGCGGACCCTGAAGAGGTGGGCCCACGGCGCCCACCTGTACGACGCACTCGACGCGGACCTCGATGAGGACCGCGCTGCCGCGTGAGCCTGCCATCGCGCGGCCCGGCCGAGGTTGGCGCCCTCAGCCGGGCCGGTGTGTCAGTCCGCCGCGCCACAATCCTCTGTGTAGTCGGATCGACACAAGGAGTGGCTGATGGGTAAGGCGGCACGACTGCGCCGGGAACGGGCGGACGGGGTACGCCGCGGGCGGCCGGTGCCCGTGGTCTTCTGCGACGTCGACTACGAGCGCGGATCCCGGGCGCACGGCAAGGGGGTGGCGCCCGCGCCACCCGAGGGCTGGGTCATCGGCCGCGTCGGCCTGGTCCACGCCGAATGGGACGGGAGCGAGCTGGCCTTCACCGGCGACGAGGTGATCGAAGGCACCCGGCCGGCCAGCGCGTGGATCAGGGCGCTGCGGCCGGCCCGGCTGGTGGTCGGACACGGGGTGCTCACCAGCGACCTGCGCTCGGCGGCGATGGTCACCGAAATCCCGGACGGGCTTCTGGCGCGCACCGTGGACACCCTCGCGCTCGCTCACCGCCTGCGTGGGAAGCAGTACCCCGGCGGGTGCAACCTGTCCGCTCTGGTCACCGCCAACCTCGGCGTCGTCTCCAAGATCCGTTACCCGCAGTGGGTCCGAGGCCTGGGTGACCTGGGCTCGCCCAACCGGCACGACGCCGACCCGCGTGACGACGCCGTGCTGATCGCCCGGCTGTGGCAGCACATGCTCACCTCCCGCACGCTGGCCTGGGGGTCAAGCGCGCGGGGCGCCCGCGACAGGACCAGCGGCGGCAGCGGCCCGCTGGACGAACAGGCCATCGCCGAACTCACCGGACAACGACGCCAGGTGGAAGCAGCCGAGTGGCGGGAGCGGTTCCGCGGCGGTCGGATCCTGCACCCCACCCACATCGACGCGCACTCGTTCCTCCTGTCCCGCCTCTCGGCGGCCGACCTCCCCGCGCCCGACCAGGTACGCGATGTCGCCGAACGGCTGCGGGCCAGCGGGGAGATCCCCGCCGAGACCGTGCTGACGGACGAGGACCTGCTCACCGCCTGCCAGTACCTCGGTCCCCTCCAGCACATCGACGTCCGTGAACGCATCGCCGTCGGCCGCAAACTCACCAAGCCCATGCGCGAGAACCTGGCCTGGGCCTTGTGGTCGATCACCCACCGGGACTGGATCAACGAGCACTGGTACTGGATCCGCCGCGGCAAGCAGTCCGCCGCCGCATGGAACAAGGTCGCCGAGATGAACACAGAGAAGGCCAAGACCCGCGGCCGTCTCTACAGCCTGGTCGGATGACCGGCCGCCTGACCGCCGGGCTGCCGCAGGAGCAGTCCGGCGGGCAGGCGGCCGGCCCGAGACTGGGGGGTGGGCGGCCAGCTCGAACTCGCCGCCCTGGTCGGTGCCGGCGAGGTCGACCTCTACCTGGGCCACCGCCGGCCGGTTCGCCGACGATGACCTGCTGCCGATCCTCAGGCACCGGGCGACCGGACAGCGGCTCAGCGACCTCGTGGTCTGCGACGAGTCGTACTCGGTCCAGCCCGGCACCTCGGCCTGAGCCGATTTTGGCCGCACAAGCCCCTGACCAGTAATTTCAACAGTGTCGGGGACTCCAGGAAGTCCCCGACCAGGGGTCGCTCAACACCCTGTTGGACCGGTTCTCGGGTCCGCGTGAATGGCTCCGAAGCGCGGTCCCGCCACCACCTCCAGAATATGCCGCCGCCACCGCGCGGCCCTTGCGCCTACCCGTCACCGGTGCTGCGAACTGCGGCCCGGCAATCGTCCAGGGGCCTCCGCCCTGACCGCCACCAGTGGGACGATGTGGATCGTGACCGACACCTCAGTGAGCGGAGCACGCACTCTTTGACCGACTAGGGAGCTGTCCATGGGTGAGCGGCGCGGCCTGCTGTCCCGCCTACGCGCGGCCTTCACCAGCCGGGCCAACTGGCACGACCAGGCCGACGGCGCCGAACCGGCCGGCCGCACTGTGACTGCCGAGCCGGAGCGGTGGATCTACATGCCTCCAGCCACCGAGGGCGGCTGGCAGCAGATACAGGTACTCGACCCGACCGGCTACGACTTCGCGGGCCTGACCTTCAAGACCTGCGACGAGTGCCAGCTCGGGCTCGTCGCCAAGATCCGGGTATCGGACAGCTGGCAGCGCCGCGGCTACGGAACTCGCATGATGCTGCGCGCGATGCGCGACTGCGGGTCCCACTCCTGGACGACCAGCCCGCAGTCCGACTTCGGCAAGCGGTTCTTCCTGGTCATGGCCAAGGCCACCGGCGCGGCCTTCACGATCGAAACTCACCAGTGCGAACACATGCGGGCCGCCCACGGCGGCGGCTTTGGACCGATGCGGCAGGAGAACCGGCCGCCGCTACACCGCGGCTGATCCGGCCTGGCCCGCGGTGATCGCCGGCGCGGGCGACAGTTGGGCTTCGTCGGGGGCAAAGCCCAGAAGTCCGGCCTGGATGAGGACATCTGTCCACAAGGCCATGGCGGTCAGCTGCTCCCAGGGCTCGGCGCGGCCCAAGTCGTGAAGGACCACGGTCTCGGTGTAGCCGTCGAACCGGGCTTCTCCCCTCGCACGGCCGTCCTCCCAGCCGCGTTCCTTGAACCACAGACGCTTGATGGCCGACTCGACGAGGCGGGCGTGCAGACCCACCATGAACGGCAGCGTGTACGCCACCTCCCAGTCGTTGCCCCGGTGGAGCTTGAGTCGAGTGTTGTGCGGGGCGTCCTCGCAGATGCCGATCTTCGCCATCGCGGGCTCCGCACTGCGGTGCAGGAGGTAGACGACGGCGGGCTTCTGGTCGTTGAAGCCGGTCCGCTTGCACGCGTTGCACGCGCCCTGGCCCCGGTAAAGGTTGCCCAGGGACGGGCTCACCGGGGCGAGGCAGTCCATGCAGGTGCCCTCCCATGGCGTGTTGGTGTTCCGGAAGGCCGCCTTGTCGTTCGGCAGTACCCGGTAGGAGACGGCACGGTCCCAAGCCTGGGCCGGGGTCAGCGGAGTGTTCGGCGCGCAGTCCTGGCACGCGCCCTGGCCGCCGTTCTTCACGTCGTGCAGGCGCGGCGACACTCGACTGCCGCAGCGCAGGCAGTCGCCGGGCCACGGCTGGTCGACGCCCGGGTACGGCGCCGTCGGCCTGACCTGCCCCAGCTCGAGCATCATCTCGAACGCGTCGTCGGGATGGATCTCGTGCCGGGCGCAGTACTTGCACGCCATGCCTCCGCGACGCACGGTCTTCATCGTCACCTTGATCGGCTTGCCCTTGCGGGGGCAGCCCTGGTTGAGGCAGCGGCATTTCCAGGGAGTGCTGTTGTTCCGGTACGGCTCGAGCGGCTCGATGTTGGCCGCAACGATGGACGCGAGCAGTTCGGCCTCGTCCAGCTTGTTGGCCTCGGCCAGGTCGCGGTCGGCGCACGGCCGGCAGCCCCGGGGAGAGTCGCCGTGCTTGCGGGCCTTGGTGGCGATGCTGTCGTAGGTCGGTGAGACATCGGCCCCACAGCGAGCGCAGGTGCTCGGCCAGCGGTCCGTGGCCTTGGTGAACGGAGTCTTCGGCTTCAGGCTGTTCCTGATCATCAGCTGCCGAGCCTCATCGGGGTCAACCCGGCGTCCCGAGACCAATGTCCCCACCCCTTTACAGTGCTGGCCCCTCCCCAGGGGACGCGCGAACTCTACGGTGCCGGACTGACACCGGGTGCGAGGACGCCTCGGAAGATGCCCGCCAGGGTCGCCCCGCCCGGCCGAGACGTACCGGCTGTACTGCCGACTGGAGCGCCCAACGGCTTGATCAAGTAGGTTCCACCGCGGCGGCACGGCTCTTGAGCAGGTTGATCAACGCGCCATGACCCGAGCGGCGCCCACCGGCTTGCGGTCACCTGCCGGGCGAGGAGCCGGTGGGTCCCCGAGCCGCCGGGGTGTGCACGTCAGACTCGGTCGCTTGCCTGGATGGCCAGCAGCGACAGCTGACCGCCTCTTTCTCGGTGACCGGCTGCGTTGCAACGGTCGGCACACCTGCTTCCTCCGGGCCCTGCCTGAGGGGCGGGAGGTGTGGTGGCGTACCACTCACCGGGAGACTCAAGCGACAGTGGCGACAGTGCTGTGCTGGGTGTCGGGAACCTGGGGCAACCAACTGACCGCGTCGTCGCGGAAGGACTGGTTGACCGGAACGAGGCCGGTCGGGTTGCCCAAAGCGAAGAAGGTAAGCGCGATGCTGTCGGCGCCGTCGTCCTGGGCACACAGCTGGCTGCCGCAGCTCGGGCAGAACCCGCGCCTGGAGTCCGGCCACGTGTAGTGCCACGACGGCTCGTCGCCCGGGCCCGTCCAACTGAAGCCGTCCAGCTTGAAGGACACCCAGGTCATCATCGGAGCGCCCGACAGCGCCTTGCAATGCGAGCAGCTGCACGTGTGGGGGTAGTCCGGCTCGCCGGTGACCTCGAACCGGATCTGTCCGCACAGACAGCCGCCGGTGCGGACGGAAGGGGCGAGGGTCGCGCGCATCCGATCATCTCCCGGCACCGGGGCGCCGAGTACGTTGATCTGGGGCTCTACAGCCAGGTCCGCCGTCGGCGCCGCCGTTCCTGCAGCAGAGCGGGCGGTGAGATGGCGCAGGTGCTCGCTGAAGACCTGCTCTGTGTTGCAGCCGGTTCGGGCGAGGAGGATCAGAGCGGTCACCGCGACGTCGCAGGCCTCGGCCCGGACGTGGTCCATGGTGTGGGACCGGCCCTTTCGCAGGTTCTCACCCAGCACACCGATCACCGCCTCGGCGACCTCGCCCACCTCCTCCTGCAGCTTTACGGTCGCCACGAGCAGCCGCTGGTCGCTGCCATGGCGGGACTGCGAATCGAGCTGACTGGCAAGTGAGTTGATTGCACTCCAGGTGTCGTTCACCCGGCCGATGATGATGCTGTTCGAATCGCTCGTTCAACCCGGGAGATTCCGGGCGAGCCCGCGCGAAGTCCCCGTTTTCGATCGGCGGCGCGGTCTTCGGTCGTTTCTTCGGTATGCCGCAGCCGGGGTGCTTCAGCGTTGGTGACATGGGCTGCGGCGTTCGCGAGGCAGACAGCAGCCGACGGGCCCCGGCTTGCCAAGCGGCGCTGTGGTGCTCCCGTCGTCGTTGCGTGGCGCGGGTGACGGGAAGCCAGGACACCATACTGATCGTGATCCGGGGCAACAGTGGGTCCGGGAAGAGCAGCATCGCGGCCGGCGTCCGCGCTCGGTACGGCCGGGGTATCGCGGTCGTGGCTCAGGACAACATCCGTCGCACGGTAATCAGGGAGCGCGACACCCCGGGTGCGGCGAACATCGGCCTGACCCGGGCGGAAGGGTGACCCGGTCCGACAGGTGGTCACCCGATCGTGGGATCGTCGGCGGTGTCGCCGCGGCCGCTGTGCCCGCTTGGACTACCGTCCACCACGGCTAGACGCGTAATGCCGCTCACCACCACCTCCGGGGTTCCACGCCAGCCCGGGGATCGTGGTCAAGGTCTTTTGAGGCCCGCGAGTTCCACCACCCATCTTCGAGCGGCAGTCGTACGAGCCGGCACCGGGGGCGTGGCCCGAGCCGGCGGGAGACTACGCCATGCCGAAGAACCAGACCACGGCCGCCCAGGCCGCCCGCCAGGACACCAACGACGGCACGAAGTACACCACCGCCCTGCGCGCCCGCCAGGCCGCAGCATCCAAGCGCGCCCCCGTTCTGCGATTCCTCGCCCAGCAGTCCGGTCACCTCTACGAGCTGGTCGGCGGTATCACCGCCGCGTGGGCCCGCACTGGGCTGCGCGTCCTGCTGCTCGAGGAAGCCGACGACGCCTGGCGCTACAACGTCGCTGCGCGCGGCCGTCGTCGACGGTTGGAGCCGGTCACCGCGCCGGAGCCGGTGACCACGGTGCTGTGGGAGCAGCCTGCCGGGGCCGGCACGCTGGTGCACCAGACCTGCCTGTGGGAGCTCCGCGGGCCCGGCAGCGACCGCGGGCTGCCGCAGCGCGACCGCACACCCGTGCGCGAGGCGGCCGCTGCCGCCCGCCAGGCCCACGACGTCGTCGTTCTCCTGCCGCACCGCGGCTGGGCCTACCCCGACCGGGAATTGGCCACGACATCCGTCGTGCTCGCCGAGGTGGACGAGTTCCCGCACACAGACTGCCGCGTCGCGGTGCCCGGCACCGACGAGGAGCGCGGTGCCCCGCTGACCCCGGAGCAGTGCGCCGCGGTGCTGCGCGAGCGCTACCTGTCCTTCATCTTCGGCTTCCCCCTCCCGCCGATCACACTGGACGGGCTGATCTGGCTGGCGCACGGCGAGTTGCCCGTCGACGGTGCCTACCTGGGGCGCGTCGACCGCGACATGGAGCGGGCAGGTCTTCGCCCTCTCGGCTGGGCCACCAGCGCCCGCCTGCCCCTGCGGTATCGCCAGCTCCCCAGCCCGGAGCAACTGAGCGGTGCGGACTTCGTCCTGCCTTACCGGGAGATCGCCGCACGCCTGCGCCAGGTGCTTGGGAGTCTGCCAGCCTGAGGGAGCCCAGCGGCCGACCGTCCTGGGCCGGGCGCTCGGGCGTACACGGCTGACGGGCCGTCGCACAGTGCGGCGGCGCGTCAGGGCTCGACGAAGGGCGGCGATACGGCCGCGAGCTTGGTTTGCGGCTTGGTGGTCGAGCCCCCCACGGCACGACGCACCGGCCCGAATCTTCGGTGCTCACCTGCTGGACCTACGCACGGAGCGCCGCGATGTCGGGCCTGGGCTGATTCTCCCCGGATCCATGGATTGGCTGACCTCAGATGACCGAGTTGCCCAGTCTTCCGGGGTGCCTGAGCGTCGGTGACATTGACTGCGGCGCTCGCTGAGGGGAGCAGCAGCCGACGCGCCCCAGCTGGCCACACGGCGCTGCGGCGGTCCCGTCGCCGAGCCCCGTCGCCCCGAAGGCGCGCCGGCCCCGGGAGGGGTCACACGTTCGTGTGTGTGGCGAGACGCTCCGGCCCACGGCGAGCGGCCGGTAACGTGGCGCGGGTGACGGGAAGCCAGGACACCGTACTGATCGTGATCCGGGGCAACAGCGGGTCCGGGAAGAGCAGCATCGCGGCCGGTGTCCGCGCTCGGTACGGCCGGGGCATCGCGGTCGTGGCTCAGGACAACATCCGTCGCACGGTGCTCAGAGAGCGCGACACCCCGGGCGCGGCGAACATCGGCCTGATCAACTTGGTGGCCCGCCACTCCCTCGACCACGGCTACCACGTCATCGTCGAGGGCATTCTCGCGGCTGCCCACTACAACGCGATGCTCGCCGCCCTCTGCGCCGACCACCGCGGCCGCTCCCACCGGTACTACCTCGACGTGCCCTACCGCGAGACGGTCAGACGGCACGCGACCCGCGCTCAGGCGACCGAGTTCTCGCCGGAAGACATGGCCGGTTGGTATCGGCATCTGGACCTTCTGCCGGACGGCGCCGAACGGATTATCCCGAGCGAGTCCAGGCTGGCCGACAGCGTGCAGCGGATCCTGGACGACACCGCGCTGACGCCGCCCGGCTGGCGGCCGATCCCCTGAGGTCTGGCGGAAGCGAGCCGCACCGGTACCAGGGGCGTCAGCCGAGACCGCGCCGGTGATCAGCAGGGTGACCGTGCAACTCCGGGTACGGCGCGTTCCGTCAGCGCTTCGAGGTTACGGGTCTCGCAGTAGTCATTGGCTCCCCTGCGACGCGGTCGTGGACGTGCAGGAGTCGACGGCCCGCATGCCGGCGGCGCTGTCCAGGTCCACCGTGATCTCACCGCTGTTGGTCTTCAGTGTCAGCCGCCCCGCCGTCATTCGGACCACCTCGCCGCAGCGGGTGCCGGTGGGCGTGGTGACTTCGATTCGAGGGTCCTTCTTGGCTGGCCCGTACCAGGTCGTGCCCACGGCCAGGACCAGCAGGGCTGTACAGGCCAGCGAGAGCACGACGCCCTGGAGGAGGGCGTCGGCTGCGCGGAGGGCTTCGGTGTGGTCGGTCCCGAGCGCCGAACCTCCAGAGTCCTTGTGCTCCCGGATGGCTACAGCGGCGGGCCGGCCGTGCGCGGCGCGCAGGAGCAGCAGAGCGGCTGTGGTTCCTGCCACCAGGGCCGCCAGGAGGAGGAATCCGACCATGGCGTCGTAGGGTGAGGCCAGTTCGCCGACATCCGTTCGCCCTTTGATCAATCCGAAGCCGATGAGGCCGACCAGGAGGGCGCCGACGCCGTTGCGCCAGGCCAGGGCAGCGGCCCGCACGCGTGGGAGTGAGTTCTTGACCAGCTGGTAGTCCTGGAGTGCGGACAGCCGGTCGGCGGCGTCGGCCGCGGGACCCGGGTTTACGCTCAGGGTCACGGTCGCTCGGGTCCCAACGTGACGTTCCAGTACGCGCCGCAGCCGTCGAGTCCCTCCGGCCGTCCGGGGTGGTCTGCCGTGCAGGTGCAGATCATGTGCACGACGTCTTGCTCGGCTCCGGAGCGCCGGCCCGCAGTGGACCGTCCCCGTAGCGTCATTCGGTAGACGCGGTCGACGTGGGGAAATTCCATTGGATCGGCGCAGCGGGGGCACTTGCCTCGCAGGATCACCCCACCATGGGTCGGCAGTGCCTCGAAGGAGACAGCCGCGGTGGCGAAGCTCAAGTCGGTGATCTCCTCGTACGGTTCGGGCTCCGACGCATCCGTTGCAGGGGAGTCCGGGGCCGGGTTCCCGGTGGGCGGGGCCGGGTCGGGCTCGGCCGGTTCCGGCGCTGGAGAACCGTCGGACATAAGCGATCCTTCCGTGCAGGGTGGGTGCGTTCTGTAGCTGACGTCTCTACGGTCCGATGTGAGTGAAGGGGGTCCAGATCCTGGGTTCGTCGGGCGCCTCGTCCCTTAAGGCCCGTACGACGTTGTGCAGGGCCGATGCGGCGGCCTCGGGCCGCAGTCGTCCCTCGTTCGTGATCTCGCCGTAAACCGCGCTGAACACCTGGGCCGCCGTTGAGTCGTCCACTGACCACAGGGCCGCGACCACATGCCGGTACCCGGTGTAATGCAGCGCGGCGGCCAGTGTGACGGCCTCGTCCGGCAGATTGATCCCGCCGACGGCAGTCTTGCAGGCGGACAGGCCGGCGAAGTCGCCCCGGAACTGGCGCGCGGAGATGTCGGAGATTGTGAGCATCCCGTCGTACAGGAGCAGGCCCCCGCGGGACGGATCAGCGAGGTCCTGGTCGCCGTGGCAACTGAAGTGCACCCACCGGTGCCGCGTGAGCTGCTCATCAACAGCGCGCCGAGTAGCTTCCGGCCCTTCCAGGAGCGTCCGTCGCCCGGGCGGAAAGAGCGCGGTGAGCACGTCGCGTTCGGCGGCTACATTGTACAGCGGGGGCTGTCCCGGGACGTCGCCCACGGCGACGACGAGCATGCGGTCGCCGTCCGCTCCACCGAAGTCCGCGCGTGAGGTGTCGCCGTCCCTGGCCATGCGGTCGGCCGATACACGAACGGACCGTGCCTCCAGCAGCGCTCGAAGCGTCGGCGTGTACGAGGACACGACACGGTCGAGCACGCTGCGGGGGGCACCATCACCGGCCGCTTCACCGTGGTGTCCGGCTGTGTGCACGGGCAGCAGTGTGAGCGGTCCGGTGGGGCACCACCACAACCGTGGCCACGGCGTGCCGGTGGGCGGGACCTGATCCAGACCCAATTCGTCCAGTACCGGCTCAGCGATACAGTCCCACAGCCAGCCCTGGAGGGACCTGAGCATGTCGTCCGTGCTGTGCTCTGCCTTCATCAATGCGGCCGCGGCCAGGCCTTGGGCGCGGATGGCCGCCGGGGTCGCGGCGGCGTCCACGGCGTCTCTTGCCATCAGGTGGTCGTGCCCCGCCCGCTCCGCATCCTGGAGCGTACGCAGATATGTGTCGGCCCGCTCAGTCGCTTGGCCCAGGGTCAGGTCCGGCAACTTTCGGTTGCGCACACCTTCCTTGGTCACGATCAAGGCGTCGCAGGACCACTGGCTGACGTTGACAACGACGACCGGGCCGTCGCTCGCGACCGGCAGCAGCGAGTCGAGGCGGGGCGGGCGCAGGAAGTCTTCGAATCCTTCCAGCTTCCGTACCTGTTCCACGAGGTCGTCCCACTCGCGGGCGAGGGCCATGCGCCGATCCACCAACCCTGCCGGGCCCTCGGCCTCCGCCACGGGATGCCCCCTCCGTCTGCTCCGGCTTGTCGACGCGGAGTCCGCGCATGCAGACTATCGCTGGAAACCCGCAGCAGATGCTACGCACGAGGACAGTTACTTCGTGTCCAGATTGCCCTACGGGGCCTGCTGTAAGACGATTGCGGCGGTATCCAGAGCATGAGCAGCCAAGGTAGGACTTCCTCTGGACTGGGATGAGGCTGCTTAAAGGGACCAAGAACAGAGAAGGTTACCTAGGGCGGATGAGCCCGAATGGTCCATCGTGACGGTCTCGACCGTCGCGGTGAGAGGGGACTGGGTGGTGCTCGGACAGGATCCTCCCAGCGACAGGGCACTACTCGAACGCTTGCTTGCATTGCTGTCCGAACGAATTAGGTCGTTCGTTGTGGACGGGGATTCGGCCCCATTGCTGGCCGACGACACCGTTGGGATGGTCGATCGGCTGCGTTCGACATCGGAGGGGTTCCCCTCCGATGGGTCCGTCGCCATCGCTGCGCTGCACGTGCTGTCCTACGTCCACTGGTGTCGCTATCTCGCCCTGTCGGGGGACGAGCGTCATGTCGAGTTCGAAGCCGCAATGGATCTGTTCGTCCATTTGCGGCGGAGCAGGCCCGACCTCCTGCCCCCTCCAGTGCAGCAACTGCTACATGTCCAGGGCGACACGCGAGAGCCAGAAGACGGTCTCGATAGAGCGACGAGTCAGGCAGTCGTGATCCTGCAGTCCGACCCGAGTAACGCCGACCTTGACCGGGCGATTGGGCTGCTCAGGGGAGCGATTCGATCCGCGAGCAGGTGGCACTCCGGCCGAGCATTGGCCCTTTCAAATCTGGGCGCTGCGCTATCTATGCGGTCCGAGGAATCCAGCGGCGACGCCGACCTTGACGAGGCGATCGACGCTGCCGCCCAGGCCGTTGCCGCAACTCCACCCTGTCACTCCAATCTGCCAAACTATCTGACCAATCTCGGCCTGGCACTCAGCGCCCGCTATGAAAGCCGCGGTGACGTCGCAGACATCAACGCCGCGGTGGCGGTCGGCCGACGCGCGCAGCGGGCGCTTCCACCGCGCCATCCCAACCGCGCCGAGGTGCTGCTGAACCTGTCCGGGGCGTTACACGCCCGGTCCGCCGCGACTGGGGAACTCGGCGATCTGGCAGAGGCCATGGACGTCTTGCGCTGCGCCCTGAGGTCCGTCTCCGATTCGGACCCTGTCCGGGTGATGCTCTTGTCGAACCTCACCAGTCTGCTGATGAGTCGCTACAGCCGAAAGGGAGAGGGCAGGGATCTGGAGGAGTCGCTCAGCACGATCCGGCTGGCCGTGCAGGAGGCCCCAGATGGGAGCGCCAGGGCGGCACCGCTGGCTAACCTCGGATCAGTCCTTCTGGCGCGCTTCGAACGCCTGGGAGACCCGGCCGATCTCGACGAGGCTGCACACTCACTTCGGACGGCTGTCCGCACACTGCCCGAGTCCCATTCCGACCGCCCAGCTGCCCTGTTGAATCTGTGCCTCGTATTGCTGACACGGCACGAGCGTACCGAGGATCCCACGGAGCTCACGGAGCTCACGGAGCTCACGGAGGCAATCAGGGCAGGCCAGGAGGCCGTCGATGCCACCCCCCTCCGCTCTACTGCTCGGGCGAAGCGGCTCTCGGGCCTCGCCGTTGCGCTCCGGGCCCGCTTCGAGATCACGGGTGACCAGAGCGACCTCGACCAGGCGATTGAACTAGGCCAGCAGGCCATCAAGCTGACCCCGCCTGGACATGAGGACGCGGCAGCGTATCTGTGCAATCTCAGCAACCGTCTGCGCATCCGGTTCGATCAGGGCGGCGACTGGGCCGATCTCACTGAGGCAGTCCAAACCGCCCGTCTCAGTGTTCAGCGGACACGGATCGGCGCCCCCGAAACAAATCGAGCATGGTCGAACCTCGCGATGGCGCTCATGACCCGCTACGAGTATGTCCGGGACCTCGACGACCTTGAGGAAGCCATCCCGGCAGGCCGAAAGGCAGTGCAAGCAGCCGCCGCCGATGCCTCCAATCTGGCGGGAATGCTAAACAACCTGGGGATCATGCTGAGGGTGCGCTTCGAGAAGACCTCCGAGCCAGCCGTCTTGAACGAAGCCATCGACGCGAGCCGGAAGGCCTGCCGGGTCTCCGCGCCAGGTGACCCGAGACTAGCCGGCCGGATGTCGAACTTGAGCCTTGCGTTGCAGGCCAGGCACCAGCTGCTCCAGGAGACCGACGCGCTGGTAGACGCTGACGACCTGGCCGAAGCCATCGACCTCAGCCGCAAGGCTGTCGAACTTGTTCCCATGCGAGGCCCGAAACGCGCGTCGTTCCTGTCAGGCTTGGGAAACGCCCTGCGCGCGCGGTTCGGCCAGTCAGGTGATCCGAGCTCCGTGGATGAGGCGGTCGCAGCGTTCCAGGAAGGGATCTCGGTCCTCCCTGACGGCCATCCTGACCGCGTCGGGATGCTCGTGAACCTCGGAGCTGCTTTGCAGTCGCGGTTCGCGATGGGAGGCGGCCATCAGGACGCGGACGCAGCCATCCGGGCCTGGTCAACTGCAGCGGGCACCCACACAGGCGAGGCGTCCGCACGGGTTACCGCAGCCGAGGGCTGGGGAGCCCTCGCGTTCTTCCTCGGCAGGGCGCCGAGTGCGCTCGACGGCTACGCGACGGCGGTGAGGCTGCTGCCACTCGCCGCCTGGCGCGGTGTCGGCAAGACCAGCTTGGAACGGTTGATCGCAGATCGATCGGGGATCGCTTGCGACGCGGGAGCGTGTGCAGTGCGGGCTGGCCTCCCCGAACAGGGCATTGAACTACTCGAACAGGCTCGTGGAATCATGTGGGCGCAGATGCTGGAGACCCGAACTGACCTCTCAGTGCTCGCCGAGGCCAGCCCGAAACTAGCAGCGCAACTCAACTGGGTGCGGGCCGCACTTGACCGTTTCGAGTGGGCGCAGATGGAAGAGTAAGTGTTGACGCCCGCCCCAGGCCGGCGGGACTACGGACCGCCGGGTGCCTCGGTGCGCGATGGCCGGACAATACCTTGGGCGTGAACCTGCCCTCGGTAGATGTCGTGGTCGTAACCGCTGTCGGCGACGAGCGAGTCGGGTCCGCGGCGCAGGTGGCCGACTCCTTCGAGAACCGGCGGGGTGGCGTCGACACTACGAGGCCCCGGCGTGCCGGGCCCCTCGTAGGGCTCCGGTGGCCGCCCGCTTCAAGTCAGGCGCACCGCCTGACGGTGTTGGACGTGTTGGACTTACGGCCACTTGATCAGGTGACGAAGTGCTGAGAGAGCGGGGCATCCGTACCGGGCCGTTCGGCGCGCCGCTCGCCGCCGATGTCCCGTTAACATCAACCCGGTGCCGACAGCCGGGTGAATTCCGCCTGGCTGGGCCGTTTCCGATCGACTGGGCCTGCCAGGGTCGGAGAGGATCGCGGTGCCGGGCTTCCCCGCGCCGGGCCGCCGGCAGCGCAGAACAGAAGGTCACGCATGGCTGACCAGCCCCTCGCCACAGTTACCGCAATCAGCGACGCCCCCTGCGGGAACTCGCTGACCCAGGTCCGCAGCTGCTACGGCGCGATCTCTGCAGTCAGCATGCGGGCCCGTCAGAGGAGGAAGGACCAGGCGCGGAAGGCAGGCCGACGGTGGCTTGAGCGCTACGACGACGCGATGGAGATGCGGCTGCTGCTGCACCTGGCCACCAGCGTCTCGGGGGACACGGCGATCCCGGTCGACTACCGTGCTCTGGCGCTGGAGGTGAATGCCGATCCGGGACGGCTGCGTGAGGTCGCCGCCGAGCTCGCTGAGGACCAGGTGGTCGTACTCGAAGCCGAGGACGACCGCGGCGTCCAGCACGTCTGGCTGAACCCGTCGATCGCGTACGCCGAAGGCACCGACGTCTATGCCGCTGCTCGGCGCCACCGCTTTCCGCAGTTCCAACTCACCGACGGGCGAGCAGAAGTCACGCCGTTCGAAAGCATCACCTGGCAGATGATCCAGTACTGCGACACGACGATGTTCGGCGGCCACCCCTGCGGGCAGGTCCTCTCCGACGGAATGTGCCCCGACCATGCCAGGGATACCGACCGGGCAGCAGCGACCGCCCACCGCTTGGCGGCCGCCGCACGGAACCATGAGCGCTTTCGCCTCGGCCAGATCAAGCTGCGCCGTGAACGAGCCCGAGTGCGTACCGTCGCCTGCCCGGACTGCAAGGCCCTGCCGGGCGAGCACTGCCGCACGGTGACCGGCGAGCGGGCGCGCTCCTCCCACAGCGCGCGCCGGGCGGCGGCCACCGCCCAGGCGGTTCCGCCGACGGCTCACTCTGCCGAAGGCCTGCCCGCCGACTCCAAGGCGTAGCGGCTTTCGGCTACGGCACGTTCACGCTGAAGACGGTGAGCACGGCAGCCACCAACAGCGAGGCTGTGACCCGTGCTCCACCATCAGAGGCCACCCGCCGCGATGGGCCGGTGGTCCTCGACGGTGTGGTCCCCGTCCTCCGGACCTGCGTCGCCCCGGGGGTGGGCGCCGGGTCGCTTCTGCGCGGCAGTGCGGCCGAGCCGGACAGTGACCCGTGGAATCGGCGGTTGAAGGCCACCTCGCACGGCATCCCAGCGGCCACGCGCCGCGCCAGATCCATCTGCCTGCGACGGCTTCCCGGAGCCGGACCCGCCAATCAGAACGGGGGCGCTCCTGTCCTGTGTTCGGATCTGCGGCGCCGTCACGCATGGCAGGCGACTCCCGGAACTCGGAGCGGGTGTTTCAGCGGCAGCGGGATGGCCTTCGATTGGAATCGCTCGGCCGGGCCGGAGCCACGGCCGCTCCAGCGAGTTGGCAGTCCGCGGGTCCCCGGGGTCGGCGCAGTGGGCTCCCGACCGCGATCGCATCTATATCTACTATTCAGCTCAATAGCTACGGATAGATGCTCTACGGTAGTGCCGTCAACCCCATGCGCACTGCCGAGGAGCGTTCATGACGCTGGATCAGGTTCTCTTCACCAACTCCAAGCACGCCCGCGACAGCCCCCTGGAGGAACGCGCCACCGGAATCCTGGGAGCCTGGTTGGCAGGCCGGGGCGACGGCACCCGGCACACAGCCTTCGATCCGAACCGCATTGCCGCGGTCATCGGCACCGCCCACGGCAGGGTCATCGGTGCGTACGACACCGTCGAAGGCGGCGACGGCAAGGTCTGGGAGTACTTCGAGGACACCAACGTGTCCGGGCGCCAGCGCGTCAAGTTCCACGGCCGGCCCTCCGCCGAGTTCGCCCAGCTGGTCGGCCAGCCGTCGCCGGTGACGTGGGTGAGGGGGGAACGCTCGCCCGTGAAGGTCATGGAGCTGGGGGCACTGCGCGAGCTCTACTCGAGGACCGAGCCGGTGACCACCGAGAGCGGCCCGGCACAGCGAGCCGTCGTCGGGGGAGCGACCGTGACGGCCGACGCGGACGGGAACCTGACCGTCGACGCCCCGGCCGGCGTCGCGGTGACCGTACGGACCGGCCGCACCGCCGAGACTCCACCCCCGTCCGCCAAGACTGGTCCGCCTCGGATCGTGCTGAGGAGCGAGGGCAGCGCCGAGGCCGCCTACATTCCGAACGGGCTGGTCCGCCTGATCGTCGAGCATGCGCTCAGCGGCTTCGACGAGGAAATCCTCAAGGGGACGATCCGTGTGGTCGACCCTTCCGGCGACGAGGCCTTCGGGCGGGAGGTGGCCGCCTGCATGGCCCGGCTCCGCGCGGCTGGCGAGCGGGAGGCAAAAGGCATGTTTGAGCTGCTCGGTCAGGCGGGCGTCCAGGAGGTGGCCGAGGTCATCGAGCGCCGGCTGGCAGGGGTTCTCGGATGAGCGTCGTGCGGACCCGGGCGCGCCGTCCGCGCCCGTATCTCGACCTCAAGGTCGGTGGGCTGAAGGTCGTCCTTCAGGAACGGCCCCGGCTCCTCGCCAACGGGCGCTTCGCGGCCGCCGTTTCGGGGGTCGCGGTGACCGTGCTCGGCGGCGTCGCCTATTGGGCCACGGGCTGGAACCCCTTCGTCTGAGGCCGCGTCCGAAGTGGTACGCGCTGGACGGGTCGCGGGCGCGCGGTAGTCCCCCTGCCGGGGCATCCGCGCTCGCGGCAGTGCAGCCGTACGCAGGGGTACGCCCGCGCAGCGCGCCGTCGCATCGGCGCGCGGAACCGGATCGGCGGTCCGCTGGCGCTACCGTCATGAACGCGCCATCCCTCAGGAAGTGCCGCAGTGGGGTGCTCCCGCAAGGATCGCTGCACGTGGGGCACACGATCCCGGCGGGAATCCGCATCCCGGCGCTCCCATCGTGCCAGCCAGGGTACGCGCAGTGATCGAACCGTTGCCGATGGTCAGTGCCTAAGTGTTCGATTGTGACCTTCTGTCGACGCTCGAAATCGGTTGTGGCTGGTTCATCTCCACTGGTGGAGCCGCTTCTTGATGAAGCGTCCGGGACTGTCGGAGGCCGCTGGTACACCAATCTCCGAGACGGTCCGCGCACGGTGGACCGCCGTTGGGGAGGGGAATCCCATGCCTGAGGGCTACCACGTCGTCCGCAGCCACATCCGCCGCAATCCGCGGCCGAGCGCGAAGAAGACCAGCGGCTGGGTGATCGCGGGCGCGATCGCCGCGGTCTGGCTGTGGGGTCACTTCGTCGGCTTCGCCGATGCGAGCACCACCTCGCCGACAACCCCGTCCCCGTCGGCGTCGGCCCCTGCGGCCCCGTGATGGCACGGCGCCGGTTTCGGGTGAGGAGACCGCGCGGCACCGCCGAGCAGATCGCGGCGGTCGCCGTCGCCGTCGCGGTGGCGGCCTGGCTGATGCAGGCGGCCGTCGCGGTCGGCCGTGCCGTGCTCGGCGGCTGGCCGGTCCTGGCGGCTCTGGCGATGGCCGGGATCGTGAGCGGCGCCGTGCTCGGATTCCGCCGGGCCAGGGCTGGCCGCGGGCGCGCCCAACGACTCGCCCGGCTGCGGTTGACGCTGGCCGAGATCGACGCACTGTCGGACCAGGAGTTCGAGTTCGCGCTGCGGGACCTGCTGATCCGCGACGGCTGGTCGGCCCGGCAGGTCGGCCAGCAGGGCGACCAGGCGGCAGACGTCATCGGCCAGGACCCGCAGCGCGGGCGGATCGTGCTGCAGGCCAAGCACACCAAAGTCGGCGGGAAGGTCGGATCCCAGGTGATGTACCAGGTCAAGGGCACCGCCGGCCCCGCTCACGGCGCCGACATCGCCGTGGTCGTCACCAACGGCTTCTTCACCCGCGACGCCAAGGCCTGGGGCGACAAGCACCAGATTCACTGGGTCGACCGTGACCGGCTGCGGACCTGGGCCGAGCACGGCGTGGCCCTGGGCGACCTGCTCCGGTTGCCGGCCCGCGCGCCGAGAAGGGCCTTCGGCCGGTCGGCGGCCTGAGAGGCGGCCAGGGCCAGGGCCGGTCCCGGAGCCGCTGCGGCCGTACAGCCGAAGGACGACTTTCGAGTTCAAAATGAAGACACCCGCGGGTGTCCGGGAGGGGGCACAGTGAGGGAAGACGGTTCGTTCGACCCCTTGTTGAAGATCGCGGTCGGGTGCGCGGTCGTCTGGGTCGCCGGCACGATGCTCTGGCGCTGGCTGTCCGGCGACGCCTGGCACTGGGTCACTCACGACGTGTGGGGGTGGATCACCGACCACCCGTGGTGGTCGGCGCTCATCGCCGTCCCTGTGGCGGTGCTCCTGATCGTGGTCTTGATCGGGCTGTTCAGCTCGGATGGCGACTACCAAGACAGTGATGACGAGCCCTGGGAGGACGCTCAGGCGCTCACCTACAGCCTCGCGCAGCTTGCCGCCATGAGCCCGACCGGTTTCGAGCAGGCCTGTACCGAGCTGCTCATCCGTGACGGCTTCACCCGGGCCAGGCGCGTCGGCGGTGCCGGCGACCTCGGAGCGGACGTCACCGCCTGGGATTCCGAGGGACGCAAGGTCGTCCTCCAGTGCAAGCAGTACAGCCGCCCGGTCGGCTCCAAGGACATCCAGACCTTCAACGGGACCGCCCGGCCGGAACACGGCGCCGATGTGGCCACCATCGTCGGGCTCAACGGATTCACGGCCCCCGGGAGCGACTTAGCCGACCGCCACGACATCTGCCTGGTCGACCGCGGAGCGCTGGCCCGCTGGGCCGGTGGCGACCACCTCTACTCCGTCATCGGGCGGCGACTGCCGCTGACCTGAGCAGCTGCGCGGCGACCCGAGAGCCGGGCGCACCACCGAACGTCTGCGATCGGACCGGTCTCATCGATCGGGACCGCGTCACGAAAGGGAAGATGGCATGCCGTCCCAGAACCTCAGCGTTGCACGCACCAGGGGCCGGGCCCTGGCCCGCCGGAAGCCGCGCACCGCGCAGGAGGAGTGTGAGAGGGCCGAACGCAAGGCCCGCGTGAAGAAGACCGTGGTCTCCTGCTTTGTGCTGTCACTCCCCGTGTACGGCGCGGTGACACGGCTGCTCTTCCACGTCCACTGGGCGATCGACACCGCGGTGGCCGCTGCGGCGTTCCTCGCGGCCGTGTGGCTCGCCAGGGTCCAGGACCGCGAGAAGTGGGACGAGCGGGTCCGAAGGCACGGTCTTCGCTTCGGCCTGGACCAGATCGCCAGGCTCCACCACCGCCAGTTCGAGATCCTGGTGCGTGACCTGATGCGCCGCGACGGGTTCACCGCCGAACAGGTCGGCGGGGCCGGCGACAACGCCTGCGACGTCCGGGGCGTTGACCCGGACGGCCGCATCTGGTCTGTGCAGTGCAAGCACAGTCGCAGGGGCCGGGGCGGCACGACGGTCAGGGTGCACGTGCTTCAGCAGGTCAAGGGCACCGCAGGCCCGGTACACCGTGCCCACTTCGCCGTCGTGGTGACCAACGGACGGTTCACGGCGAACGCCGTGGAGTGGGGTGCGGCCTACGGGGTCCACCTGATCGACTCAGCCAAGCTCGACCAGTGGGCGGCCGGAGGCCAGCCGTTGTGGGAGCTGGTCGACGGCTCCCGCCCGCGACGACACCCCGCCGACCTCACCCGGGGATGAACCCCGGTTCGGTCGGCGGCCGCCACAGCCGAGGACTTTCCCCCGGGGTAGCCGGAGGCGGCCGCTGACCGATGCCAGCGGACCGCCCCTGGGAGTCAGTGGCCGCGGCTCCGCGACCCGGCCAGGCCCGTTACTGCCCGTCGCTCGCACCGGGACCGCACCGGTCACGGCCTCCGGAGGCGCCGGGCAGACGGGAGGAGATCTGCCATCGGCCCAGGCCCTGCCCGGACGGTGATGCCTCGCGCAGATCCTCCAAGGCGTCCTCGGCCTCGGGTACGCCGCCGTGCACGCTCACGTGCCACTGCCCGGAAGGCAGCTCGGCGATCAGGACGTGAACCGTGCACTCCGCGGAGTCCGCTGCGATCTTGGCGCGCAGCTCGACGTCACCACCGGGCGCGCAGCCCAGCCGCTCCGTCACCTCGCCGATGCGCTCGGCCAGGCCGAGCTCCCGGAGCCGCCACACCACGGCGAGCTCACTGACGCCCAGCCGGCCGGCAAGGTCGGGCAGTTCGTCGCGGCGCTCCCACGCGGTGGTCAGCACCTGGTCGTCGGAGGTGCTCCAAAACGTTTGTCCGTGACGCGCGAGGTTGGCACGGAGCACGCTCTCCCAGTCGTACTGTTCGTCGTCGGCCAGCCGTGCGCGAAGCAGAGCCTCGGCGTCGGCTCTCCTGAGACCGTCCTGGTGGGGGAGCAGTCGCAGCATCGCCGCTCGGACCGCGTTCGGGGAGCGTCCGTGGATCTGGGCCAGGTCCTCCAGGACCAGCCCTTCCCGCAGTTCCGTCACCAGCTGGGCGAACTCCGCCGCCCACCAGCGCTCACCCACCCGCGCCGTCGACATCCCGTACCCCCTTCGTCCCGTCAGCCCTCCGGGTACATGATGCGCCGCCCCGCTGACAGGTCGGCACCCACAGCCACCGCCACGAGCTCCCGGGCGCGCCTAGCGCAACACGACCACGAGCGCACGATGTTGCCCGAGCCGACGCGCCTGGCGTTGGGGCTGCGGTAAGGGGTGTTCACGAGTGGGGCTGACCAGCAGCAGGCGGGGTCCTTGAAGATCGCTTCCCGTTTACTTGGTGATCGTTTCCCGAGTCGGCTGTCAGAGCCGGATGCCATGCTGCCGAGCAGAAGAGGGCGGCAACGGGTTGCGGGGGCTGAGTGCGATGGGTTTCGAGGGCCAGGTCTGGCGTCTGGTAGGCCAGGATGAGCCGGTGGGCGAGATCGTGATCGAGGAAACCGACTTTCCATGGCTTCGCGGGCGCTTCATCGCAGGTCCGGCCTTCGCCGCGTTTGAGCCGCTGTTCGCCCGGTCAGGGGCACTGGCCGACGCGGAGGACTGGGAGGGCTTCGAGGGCGTCTACGGGGAGATCACGAAGGCCCTGTCCTTGGTCTCGCCCTCGGGCCCCGTGGCCGAGTTCCTGCTCCATATCCAGGACGGTCATTCCTGGTTCCGGTGGAGCGACGAGCCGTTCGACGACGGGGACGATGACAGTGATCACGTCGTGAACGATTCGAGGACACCACTGAACAACGGCGTCGACCCCGGCCTCCCGATCATGACCTGGGAGCGGTTCTGGCAGCTCATCGAGGTTCTCGGCGGTGACACCGGCATCGAGACCTGCCAGGACCTCGAAGAGGGCTGCGCCCGCCTGACCAAGCTTCTCTCGTGCGAGCCGGTGAGCCAGATCATCGGCTTCGGCGAGCGTCTCTCCGAAGCACTCTACCGCTTGGACCAGGAACAGTTCGGGACCCTGCCGATCTTCGGGGCGGTGCTGCCCGACGGCTCGCCGTTCCCGCAGTCGAGCGACCACTTCCTCTACACACGCGCCGCAGTGGTGGCTGCGGGCCGCGACGCATACGAGGGCGTGTTCTACGATCCCGAGCGGTTCGCACCGTTCACGGCGCGGCAGTGCGAGCAGTTGCTCTACGTGCACGAGGAGGCGTTCGAGCAGGTGACCGGGACGGAGTGGGACCGCCTGACCCGCTACGACCACGAGTCCTGCTCGAACAAGGACGGTTGGCCCGAGCTCCGTGGCTGAGCACCGTCCGCCGCAGAGCCGGTGATCACCTCGCGGGCAGGCGGAAGGGGACTGTCGACCGGGCAACAGGAGCTCAGAATAGATGACCAGCTGCTGTGCCTGAGGTCTGACGGCCTCGCGCAGGCACCAGTCACGCCAGCCACTCGCCCGTCTGCTCCGTCTCCCCCCTCGGCCCAAGGGTTGCCTGACGCGTTTCAAGTCCAAGTGCCAGACGTGGTTGGGCGTTTGCCTGCCTGACACGTCTGGCATTCCCTACGATGTCTGCGGTTGCACTGGTGTGTCAGGACATCTCGGGAGGGCGCATGGGTTCCGTGGGAGCGGATGAGGCTGCTGCGGCCCCGGGGCTTCGGACCGCCGTTGACTTCTACACGGCCAAGAGCGAGCGACTGCGGCGGCGGCAGGCGGATCTGGAAGCCGAACTCGCTTCTTTGCGTGTCGAGTTGGTTAAAGCTGACAGTGCCCGGGACCAGCTCGCCGAGGCCCTCGCTGAGATCGCCGGCCGCGATGCGGGTTCCGCGCAGGACCGCGAGCCGAGTGCAACAGGTTCGGCGAAGGCAGCTCAGGATGACGAGGCCGGGCCAGCGGATCGGCCGGGCCGGCAGGCCGGCACGGACCAGGTGGCCGCCCGCCGGAAGTCACCCGTCCCCGGCGATGGCCAGGCTGCCTCAGCGGTGAAGTCCGGAGAGGTGATGCAGGCGATCCTGCAGATTCTGGCCACATCCGGGCGTCCGCTGGGCGTCAGGGATATCACCGAGGCCCTGGGCCGGCCGGTGAGTGGCGCCGAGGGCCGGGTTGTGAAGGAGACGACCCGCTCGACCTGCAAGCGGCTGGTGAAGACCGGCAGGGTCGTCGAGGGTCCGGTCGGCGTGTTCGCCATCGCCCGTCCCGAGGGCCCGCACGCGGAGGGGGCCGCCTGACGACGCGCCCTTCATAGAGGTGTTCCCCCCTCCCCTGGCAGGGAGGAGGGAACCGGCTCCGGCGGGGTTGCTCCCGGATCGGAACCTTCACGTGGCCCCATATCAAGTGGTTCACGCACCCCCGAGAGTAGAGGAAGCTCACTGGCCTCGGGGGGCGCGTGGCCTATTTCGTCGTCCCCGGGACAGCGTCGCGGGGACGGAAAGGCCGTTCACCATGCGCGATGCGCGTTCCGCCGCGGTGCGGATACAACGGCACGGCGAGGAAGTGCTCCAGGCGGGCGACGGTCGCGATGTCCGGCCAGGACCGGCCGGCCAGGAGGTCGGCGATCGCCTGCCGGTTGACGCCGGATGCGGCTGCGGTCTGACGCAGGCTCGTTCCCTGCTCGGCGAGGGCGTCGGCGAGGCGGCGGGAGACCTCCCGGACGGCTTCCGCCCCGACATCGGCGCTGGCCAGATGGGGCCAGGCTTCCGGATCCCCGGTCAGATCCCTAGGGGGGCGCACGCGGGCGCTTCCGCCGACCATGTTCACACCATCCTGTCCATTGAAGTGGATCAATCCCCGGACGGCTGCTTGACCAGCCGGTATTCGTGGAACGTGGCACTTGATCCAGACACTTCCGCGAAGATCACTCGCTACCGGCCCCGTGAGGCACCGCCGGGCTGGGACGATGTCGCACCGCTGGTGCGGTCGATCGTCGCAGCGACGGTCACGGCCGTGCCCTACGACGTCGAACGGCTTCTGCACGCCACCGCCGGCCTGGCCCTCTGGGCTGAGGCGAGCGGCCTGCCGCGTGATCCGGACCTCTGGTTGCGGGGCGAGGTCATCGACGCCTTCGTCCTGTCCCGTGTGGGTTCCCTCACCCCGAACTCGGTGAAGACCTATCGCAGCTGGCTGAGGAGGGTGCGTGACGCGCTGGCCTGGGCGGACCGGGGCGAGCCCGTCCCTCCGAAGCTGCACGCCCCAGCCAATCCCCACGACCCCTACAGCAAAGACGAGCTGGCGGGACTGCGGCACTGGGCCTCGCGGCTTCGGGGGCAGCAGCGGACCGACGCGCTCGCGTTGCTGGCGCTCGGGGCCGGTTGCGGGCTGATGCCCCGGGAGGTCGCCGCCACCAGAGGCCTGGATCTGCGGCGCCCCGGACCGGGGCATCCACTCGTCCATACCGGCATCGAGCGCTCCCCGCTGGTCGCCCGTGCCCAGTGGGAGGAGGTACTGGCCGAGCTCGCCGACCTGGCGGGCGGCCACTACCTCTTCCGGCCCCGTCGCACGACTCCCTACGCGAAGAACCTCATCGGCTCCTGGTCCCTGCTGCATCAGCCGTCCGGCGGCCTCCCTCCGGTGTCGGTCGGCAGGCTGCGGGCCGGCTGGATCGTCGAGCTGATGACCGACCGCATCGACCATGCCCTGATCGCCAGGGCGGCCGGGCTCGCCTCCGCCGCCTCCCTCGCCCGCTACCAGCACCTCGTCCCCCCACTCGACGACGCCACCGCGGTCCGGCTCCTGCGGGGCCGCTCGGCATGACCGTCCCGCGCGCCTGGCGGAACCCGGAGAAGATCAGGCACTGCCGGCCCCGGCCGGTCAGCGATGCACCCGCGCAGATAGCGGACTCCAAGGTCGGCCAGCTCGACTTCCTGCTCCACCGCTCCGGCGTCCTCGACCTCATCGACACCGAACTGGCGGGCCGTCCGGGACCGGGCGGCCTGCCGGTCCGCACCGTGCTGGTCGGCCTTCTGCTGTCCCTGCACCACCACCAGAATGCGTGCCTGGCCGATGCCTCCCGAATCCTGCTCGACCAGCTCAGCCCCACCGCCCGAGGATGGCTCCACGTCCCCGACGTCGACCGGGGCGACCCGTGGGCACGCGTCGCGTTCTCCCGTCGTCTCTCCCGTTCCTTCGACCGACTGACCACGGCCCTCGACCCCTCCCGCGCCGACCGCCGGCGAAGGCTCCCCCTCGCCGAGGCCGCCGCCCACGCCGCCGCCTGGGAGGACGACGACCCGGAACACCTTCGGCGCCGGGCCCTGCTGCAGGAGATCAGCGAC
Source organism: Kitasatospora sp. NBC_00240 (assembly GCF_026342405.1). Lineage (NCBI taxonomy): Bacteria > Bacillati > Actinomycetota > Actinomycetes > Kitasatosporales > Streptomycetaceae > Kitasatospora > Kitasatospora sp. NBC_00240. Next base: position 81,181 of record NZ_JAPEMU010000003.1, on the reverse strand, counting down.
CGCATGGTGCTGGTCACCGTCCGACTCGCCCAACGCCGCGGCCTCTTCAAGAGCTGGCGCGGCGACATCGGCGCCGACACCACCGCCGTCCCCGCCTGGCACCACCCGCCCAGCGACCGGCGTGACCTCGCCTCCGTCGAACTGACCGCCGGGTGGCACTTCAGCGGTGGCGCCACCGAAGGCGTCTTCGGCCACAGCGCAACCCTGCTGGTCGCCGCCAGCCGACGCCACCCCGCCGGCCACCCCCACGCCGGGGAGCGGGCCAGCAAGCACCCCCAACTCGCCCTCGGGGCCGTCCTGGACACTCCCGGCAAGCGCGTCGGGCCCAACGCCGTCCACGCTCTCACCACCTTGGCCCCGCTCGGTCTGCCCGTCGGGCTGCTGGCCGCCGACCGTGCCTACACCGACCAGAAGTCCGAGCACTTCCAGCAGCCAGCCCGCCGCCTGGGCTACCAGCTCGCCCTCGACTACAAGCAGGACCAGCGCGGCGTCCAGGGCACCCACCTCGGCGCACTCCTCATCGACGGCACCCTCGCCTGCCCCGGCATCCCGGACGCGCTCGCGAACGCGACCACCGGTCTGGAGGACAAGGCCGTCCGCGACCTCGACCAGAAGCTCGAACAGCGTCTCGCGAAGCGCGAGCCCTTCTTCCTCAAGCGCAAGCAGGGCCCCGACCAGCACGGGACCATCCGCCTGCAGTGCCCCGCCGCCGGCCCTTCCCCCTCGGTGACCTGCGCGCGCTTCAACCGCCTGCACCGGCCCGAGGCCGGCGCCCCCGCCGTCGTCGACCTCACCAACGCGCGCTCCACCGCGGCCCACCCCTCCGCCAAGCCGAGCATCCAGATCAGCCCCGCCGAGCGCCTGCGGCCAGCGAACAAGAACGAGCTGCCGAGGATCTGCCGCAAGCCGACGATCACCGTCCACCCCGGTGACCTGGGGAAACTCGACAAGTTCCGTCAGGATCGCCACTACCTCAGCCCTGACTGGCGCGACGCCTACAAGCCCATCCGGGCGCACAACGAGGGCCTGAACGGCCGGGCCAAGGGCCACCGCATCGATATCGCCGACCCCAAGAAGCGCCTCGCCCACGGCCGCGTCGCCCAGAGCCTCCTGCTCGCCCTGATGATCCTCATGATCAACCTGCAGATCCTGCACGACTGGACCCGCACCAGCAGCGCCGAACCCATCGAGGCCGGCCGGGGTCAGGACTACGACGGGCTCACGCCCATCCCGCTCACCACCAACGGACTTCCCCCACCCCCAGGCTGACGAGACGTCCACCCGTGTCCTGAAGAGTCCGAGCCCCGGTCGCCGTTGGTCACTGGCCCAGCGGCAGCCCCGGCCTGCCTCCCGCACCTCGGACCACCCCCGAACCGCCGCCGCAGACCACCGAATGCCACACGCCAGGGCCTGCCGGGTTCGGTCACCGCCTCGAACAAGCCCGCACAACGCAGAGATCCCGCCCGATCACATGGATCGGACGGGATCTCGTCAACCATTCCCGAGCTAACTCGTGAACAGTCGCGGTAAGAAGGGGAGGTGACTCAAGGCCAACCGGTTGGACGGCATCGGCGCCCCCGCGACCCCGACGATCCGCTCCCCATGCACGAGCAAGATCCCCGAGGGCTCGCCGGCCAGGCGGTTAGCACCGGCCGGGACATCGCCGACATCGGGCTTCTCGTCCGGCCGGGCGCGCCTGCAAACGCACCGACCTACCTGTACCGCAACGTCTACACGCCCGCAGGTGACGTACGTCGGACCGTCGTCCGCCTGGATCCCTGGGTGGACCTGCCCGGCACCTCGACGCTTGACTGGCCCGGCTGACGGCGCCGCCAGTCGGCGACCACGGTCCGGTGGTCCGCCCTGGTGCGGACCCGGCGCCACTGCCCAGTGGCTGGTCCGGCCGCGGCATTGTCAGTGCCACCGGTCGCAATCTGATGGCAAGTCATCACCTAGTGTGAGAGGGCACAGTTCTGGCCCCGCGTGCTGCGCTGGTCCCGCTTCCGGGAACCGGCGGGGCGGCCCGTTGCCGGTCAGCCCCGGACGATCCGATCGATGACGGCTGCGGCCCGCTCCGGGTTTTCCCCCAGCCACCTGCCGAGATGGTCTTTGACGGCTTGCTTGACGCAGGCGCGCACTGCGGCGTTACCCAGCCATTCGCGTGTGGAGCCCTCGAACTCGGGCTGGTCCACCTTCACCGACACGACCGCTGTCAGACCCACGCCGATCCGATCGGCGACAAGGTCGGAGTCCGTCGCGGGCAGCAGCCGCCGTGCCCGTGCATACTCGATGACCGAGGCCGCCACTCCGTCGCGGAAGCCACGCTCGTGTGTACCGCCGATGGTGGGCCGACTGTTGGCGAAGCTCTGGATCCGCTCTTCACCGGAGCCACGCCAACGGAAGGCCACCTCCACTGTCCCCGCCATCCGCGGGTCCTCGCACTCGAAGCCAATGGTGTCAGGGGAGGTGGGTGTCGCAGCCTGGGCGTCGAGGAAGGCGACGAAGTCCCGCGCCCCTCCAGGGAACCGGAACCGCTCCGCCCGGGAGTCGCCCGGATAGCGCTGGTCGGTCAGAGAGATTTCCAAGCCCCGGTTCAGCAAGGCCAGTTCCCTGAATCGGTCCGCCAGCCCGTCGAATGAGTACTCGGCAGTTCCGAAGATGTCAGCGTCGCGCCAGAAGGTGATGGTGGTCCCGCTTCCGGTCGACGGTCCCGCCTCGGTGAGCGGGGTGACGGCCACGCCGCGCGTGTACTCCTGGACCCAGCGCGCCCCCGCGCGCTGTACCTCGGCCGTCATCCGGCTCGACAGGGCATTGACGACGCAAGGCCCCACACCACAGAAACCGGCCGTCACGTCGTGCCGGTCGCTGCGGCCTGCCCCGGCGCCCATGCGGGTCAGCAGGGTTTCGAGGCCGGGGCCGCCGACGTCTCCGGCCTCGTCGATGGGAACGCCCGGGCCGTCGTCGGCGACGCACACGCCGCCGTCTGGCGTGAGAGTGATGTCGACGCGGCTGGCGTTGCCGGTCAGGACCTCGTTGACGGCTCGGTCGGCGATCTCGAACACCATGTGGCGCAGGCCGCGTTCGCTGGTCGAGCCGATGTACATGCCGGGCCGCTTTCGAACGGCGTCCAACCCCTCCAGCACCTGGATGTGGCTGGCGTCGTACCTGACGGCTTCCTTGCTCACGATGTCCCCTCCGAAGGTGTCCAGCAGAGCTCTCCAGCTTAGGCAAATCTCGGGAAAACACCAGGTCAGGACGTGTTTGCCAAGAGGGTGGACGGGCGTGAGAGCGCCTGTCCGAAGGCGGTCTACCTTCGGGGTCGCGAACCGCTGCCAAAGCACCGCCTCGGGCCCGGCAAGGCCGCGTACGATGCCTCTCCCAGCGCCCCTGAGGTCCCCAATTTCAGTACTTTGACGGCCGGCCCGGAACACCCTGTCCGTCTGCTTCACACCGAGCTGATCCGGCCCCTACCGAGCACCTACCCGGCCAGGCCCAGAGACGGACCAGGTCAACTGAGACGACATCAGGAATCCGCGCGTCCGGGACCACATCGACTGAGATTTCCGGTGCTGCGGCGTCTTAACTCTTGTGGTCGCCGCAGGTCAGAGCCATCACCAGGGACCAGATCATATGAGACGGGACAGCCCCCGCACCATCCGCTAATCACTCGTCCGGCTCCTCGGCCGCGTCGCCGATGGCCACACGGAGATCGTGCATGTTCCGAAGGATCTCGATGACGGACGTCTCCGCCCGTCCGAGGGAGAGCCGGACACCTTCCATGTCTCCGTCCTGGAAGTGCAGGTGAGCGCTGAAGGTGTCGGCAGCGGCGGCAATGGCCATGGCTGATGCCGCGCGGCTGGGGGGAGTCTCATCCTCTTCGAGCCCCATCAGCTGCACCCCGGTGCGCTGCAACCGGTTGACCAGCACGTTGCTCGACAGGCGAGAGTCGGGCCCCGCCTGATCGACCCAGCCGATCAGGACTTCGCCTTCGTCTGCCTCGTGGTCGCTCCCCAACCGAGTCGCAGCGGTGATCTCCAGCTCCACCTGGGCCAGCAAGACGCCAAGCAACCGCCGGCGGTCGTCCTCCTGCGGCCCCTCCGGCCACAGCTCGGGGTCGAGCACCAGCTCGCTTCCCATCGCTACCAAGGCGGCGTAGATCTGGTCAGCACCCACAGGGTGCTCGCTGCTGATGCTCACACACCCCAGTTTCACGGCACCCGAGCACGAGCACACGGACCCACGCCCGAAGCATCCAAGGCGCGGCCGTTGCTGCCACACGTCTGGTCGCAGTGCCTCACGCCTCATGTTCCTGGATGACGCCGAGATATCCGTGCGGCAGACCCGGTTCCGGGTCCTGTCGCTCAACACGCCTTCTCTGAACTACCAGGTACTGGGCTGCGGACAGGAGCCGGCAGTGTCTCCGTGCCCCGGTGGCACTGCACTGATCTGTCGTCATATTTGCGGCTATGTTTGGCTGGACCGCCGTACCGCTCGAACGGAGACAGCATGTACTGGACCCTGGAACTGGCCAGCCACCTGGATGACGCCCCATGGTCTGCGACGAAGGACGAACTCGTCGACTACGCCACCCGAACGGGGGCGCCGGTAGAGGTCATAGAGAACCTGCAGGCACTTGAGGATGACGGTGACCCCTACGAGTCGATGGAAGAGATCTGGCCTGACTACCCCACGAAGGACGATGTCTTCCACAACAGGGACGAGTACTGACGGCCTCGCCCAGCACCGGTTGGATCAGGAGCTGGGCCTCCTGATGTCGGTCGTGGGTCGGCCGGCTCCGCCAGCTGGCGGAGCCGGTTCGCCGTCGAAGTCGCGGTGAGAGTCCTCCACGTGCCTTCTCTGAACTAATAGGGCAAACGCCCCTCCCCGCGGCTCTCAGGTCGATGCAGCCGCAGTAGCTCCTCCAACTTCTTGAGGCTCTGGGTCCAGCCTTCCTCGTGTAGAGCGCGACGCCGCTCAGTGGCAAAGTCGCCCTGGGTGAAGACCAGCCCGGACGACGAACCACCGGCATCGCGGAGGGACAGCGTCACCACCGTTTCCCGGTCCTCTGGATCGGGATCCTCCCATCGGAAGGTGTAGGACAAGCGCTCCGGAGGGGCGACCTCAAGGAATTCCCCTGCCAGGTAGAACAGATTGCCTTCCGGGGGCTGCATAGCGATTCGGTAGCTACCTCCTGGCCGAAGGTCGCTTTCCACACTCGGAATGGCAAATCCGTCAGGGCCCCACCACCTGGCCAGGCCCTGCGGTTCGGTCAAGGATCGGAATACGACCGAGCACGGTGCGGGTAGGACGCGCTCCATATGCAACCTAAGGCCACCCTCGTGTGCCATGACGCACCTCCTCCAACCGAATGCGTCGAGATGACCACCCCCTGACGGCGTCAGAAGCTGGTATGGCTCCCACCGGTCACCAGTCTCGTACAGTTTGCCGATCTCGGGCAGCACGAAGCTCGACAGATCCCTCCCGGGACCGTTTGGCTCAGGCACCCCGGGAAGTTGACAGACATGGTGCCTGACCTGTGAAAACGCGTAGGTTAGTTCAGTCAACAAGCCTGCGACCATCTCGGGACCCCAGATAACGGGAGCCTTCGCTCTGGGCTTGAGGCCGCGGCCGTGGCGAGGGCCAGCAGCCCGATGTGGATCGAGCCCCGGTGATGCACTGGGGTGCCTCCCGAGGGCCGCGGCCGAGCTCCTCGGGGAGCCTGACCGTTAGCGCTGCGACGGAAAGCGCTCGAGCAGCCGCTCGCGCTGACGCGGCCCGAGGCCCTTCACGCGGCGGCTCTCGGAGATCTCCAGCTCAGCCAGGAGCTTGTCGGCGCGGACCTTGCCGACACCCGGCAGGGATTCCAGGAGGCGCTTCACCGGCGTCTTACCGATGACGCTGTCCGTCCTTTCCAGAAGCTCCCGCAGCGAAAGCTGCTCGTTCTTCAGGGCGGCGAGGACGTCGCTGCGCTCGCGGCGGGCAGCCATGGCCTTGTTCAGCGCGTCCGTACGCGCGTGGGCAGTCAGTACGGGCAAAGTCATGAAGATCCCCATCGTCGAGCGGTCGAAGCCCCCATCATGACCATGCTTCATGCTGCTTGACCAGGACTTTTGCCGGACCGAGCGCTTCCGGCGGCACCGTCCCCTCGCGGCCATCACCCGGCGCACTACGGCAACGGGAGCGCCAAACGTTCGGCCAGACCTTCCCGGACCTCCGCCGGAATCGTCATCGGCGGGTCGTACCGGTTCACGGTGCCGTCCCACTGGATGGTGGCACCGGCCCGCACGATGAGGCTCCCGTCCTCCAGCTCATCCTCGCTGACAGGCCGCATCCTCACGTACCCGGGGCCGGCCTGCTCCGGCCGGTCGACGTACCAGCCGTACGGGCGCAGCCAGTCGGCCAGACCCGCGGTCTCGGCCGGGTCGCTCGAAAGAGTGAAGGTGACCTCGCGGACCTCGTCCAGGTACTCCACTCCCGAGGTCGGGTGGATCCTGACCCAGTGGTCGTCGCCGTCACGGAGGACCAAGAGGAAGAGGCCGGTGAAACCCACGATGGTGCCCGCTGCGCCGGTCGCCACGATTCGTCGGCCGGGGTCGGCTGGCACGCCGTAGTGCGACCGGACGTAGGCACCGCTGCGGGGATCGTCGTAGTCCACGGGAGAGGCTCCAGAAGTGGGTGAAGTGTTGGCCGCGCGAGGCCTCAGCGTACGGCTCGGTACCGGCGGTGAGCTGCTTGATGCGCTTTCACCGAGGCGTTGGATCTGTTCGCGGAACCCGCGGCGCCATGCACCTCTCAGCCGGCTTCCCCGTTTCGGTGACGGTGACGTGGGCGGGATCACCAGAGCTGCTCCTCGTGGTGGTCAGGCATCGGGGCGCCGGGCATTCCAGGGGGCACCGCGGAGGCGAGCATCGTGTTCCAGGTCGCATAGGAACTGGCGAGGTTGAGCAGCAGCAGTGCGGCAGCGTGGGCGTCGTAGCCCGCGCGGTGGCGGTGGCCGGGGATTGCGGCGAGGTCCAGCCCCGCGAACTCCACAAGCGCGTCCAGGCTGTACCGCGGTGCCGCGGGATAGGTTGCTCGGGCGAGCCGGAGGGTGTCGAGCACACCGGCTGGCCGCCAGCCGGGGAGGTGCCTCAGCAGGACGTTGTAGTCCACCGACGCGTTGTGCGCGGCGATCCAGACGCCGTCGAGATCGGCGCGCACACGGGGCGCGACCTCGTCCCAGGACGGGCAGTTCTGTACATGCCGGTCGGTGAGGCCGTGGACGCGGCTTGCGAAGGGGGTGATCGGGTGCGCGGGGCGGACGAGCACGGACCTCGCAGAGGCCAGCATCGGCCTGCCGTCCACCACGGGAACGGCCGCGAGTTCCACCAGATCCGGTGGGGTCGCCCCGTTCCCCTCCACATCGACGACATACAGACGCGGCCAGGTCCGGAAGTCCATGGTGAAGCTCCCTGTGGTGCCGGTGCGGCCTGCCGGTGACAGCGAGGCCTCGCCGGCGGTAGCTGATGGTTCGCTGGTGGTTCTGAACTCCGCCGTGCTGCATCGGAACATGCCGGAGCTCCTCCTGCAGGCACATCGACGATGATGCCGTGTCAGCTGCCTTCCCGACGCCGGTTGCGCAAGCGCGGGTCGGTGCCGAGAGTCGCCCTGCGGTGCGCAGCTGGGCCCGGCCAAGACGTTAACCCGATGCCTGTGGACGCGGACTCCGCAAACCAGGGCGCCGAAGCCGTCGGCACCCGTCCCGAGCCGACAAACCCGTGCGAGGAGCACCGCTTCCCTGCCAGGCTGACCCGAGGCAACCGGCAGGGGAGACGAACCGACGATGGCAGTGAAGCCGCCCACTTCCGCGCAGCACCGGCACGTGCAGTGGAAGACCGTCGACCAGGCCCTCGCGGGCTTCTCCACCGACTCGCTGCTCGAGCTGCTCCGTGCTGCGCTGGATTCCCCCGGCTGTGCCCGCTTTCACGATCACCTGCTGCTGCTGTGGACCCGCGTCGCGCGTGGCCCAGGCCGGGCCGGAGCCCTGGCCACGGCCGGTGACCTGCCCGCGCTGATGCAGGCGGCACTTCACGCCGCCCCCGGGCGCGGCGTGATGACCGACCGGGAGCCGAACGACCCGCGTGCCCAGGTCCGAATCGCGGTCGGCGGGGCGCGCTGGCGCGTGCACCCGGGCGACCTCGACCACCCGCTGACTTTTCTGCGCTCCCTCAGCACCACCGCCGAGGCCGTCGACGACCGGCTGCTGGAGAAGGCCGGCTTCACCCTCACCGACGTCCTCACGCTCGTCCTGCGGTACACCGATCACACCATCGGGCTCCTGGCCCCGTCCTGGCCTGCCCTGGACGAGTCCGCGGAGATCTCCTGCCAGGTGACCGATGCCGAGGCCAACGCCGCTGGCGCTGTGGCCCGCCTCGACCTCGAGGCGTTCGTCGCTGCGGGGCCGGAGCCCGAGCGCACCACCCGGGCACTGGAGTACCTCACCGCCGACATCCGGACCCTGCCGCTGCGCTACGCGCCGGACCCCCCACTGCTCGGACCGGTCCTGGCCGTGGCCGCTCACGGTCGGAGGATTCCCGTGCCGGCCTCCGTCGCGCTCGACACCCTCGCAGCCGTGACCACCGACCTGGTCGGCGCCGTCGCCGAGGAGCCAGGGCTGGACGAGCGTCTCCAGGAGCTCACCGTCGACCGCGTCGCTGAGCTGCTGGGGCTGGACCGCGTGCCCCGGCACCCGGACCCGGTCTGCCTCCTCGGCGCACCGTCCCACCGCCTGGAGATCGCGGTCGTCAGTGCCCTGGCCGACCGGGCGCTGGCTCGGCGGATCGAGGACGGCCGCGCCGCCCTCGCCGGGGCCGAGGGAGCGGCGCGGCCGGGCCGGCTGGTGGTCTACGGCGGTCCGCGGGTGCTCGGGCGGGAGGTCATCACCGACGCGGTGTACCTGCACGTCGAAGAGCTGGCCGAGATCCTCGCCGACGCCCAGGGCGACCTGGCCGACGTTGCGCTGTTCATCCTGGAGCTGACCGAGCACCCGGGCGTGGACGCGGTCGCCTACCAGGAGCCGCTTGATGCGTGGTCCCTCTGGCGGCGGGAGGCCACGCTGCTGCCACCCGGCCCGCCGGACGGAGGCGTGGCCGTGGTTCCGCCGTACGGCCGTGACCTGTCCTGGGAGAGGGCGGCGGCCTGGGGGAGCGTCGACGCGGTCCTGGCTGGAGTCGGCCTGCCCCCGTCCCTGGAGTGGAGGACCGCCCGCCTGATCGAGCATGACGACGCGTCGGTCCGCCAGGGCGACCTGTTCCAGCCCGGGCACGACGGCGTGGGACCCCTGGCTGCATACGTCACCACCAGCCCGCCGCTCGTCATCGTCGCGAGCCCGGGCGGGCACGACACCGCCGTGCTGGACGTCGCCTCCTTCGCCTCGCTGGCCGACGCCGTCCGCGCGACCATCACCGACCTCCCGCCGGTGGCCGCGCACTTCACCCTGCCCAGCGGCGACGCGTGGCTCGTCCACGTCACCGAGACCGCCGAAGCACACCAGCGCACCGGGACCGGCGACGCCGCCGAGTCCGAACACGGCCTGCTGCTGCGCGTCGCCCTTGATCCGGACGGGCCCCGCATCAGCATCGACCTCGACCCGCCGTTCCTCAGCCGCTTCGGCGACGACGGCCACCAGATCCTCGGCCGGCTGCTGCACCGCTGCGCCACACAGGTCCGCGAGACCCGCGGCGCCTCACCCGGCACCGACGAGAGCGCGTTCACCGCGGCCTGGAACGCCGCCCACCCCGTGCTGGCCCTGCACGCCGTGCACGACTTCCACCCCGTCAGCGCGCCCACCTACACCCTGGCCCGCTCGCGCCACGTGCACGCCCGGGTTCTGCGCACCACGGCCGCCGCAGTCTGCCGCGCCCGCGTGAGCACCGGAACCTTCCACGGCCCCGATGCGTGCCGCCGCGGCGGCCCCGCCGAGCAGCTGCTCACCGTCCTGGAACAGGAACTCGCCAGCCAGGTCCGCCAGTACGACCCGTCGCTGACGACCGAGCTGGCGCGGCAGTTGAACGCGGCCTGGAGCACCCGTACGCGAGGCCGTCTGGAGGCGGTCCGGAACCTTGCCGCGCCGTGGGCCGAGAACTGGACCGAGGAGGCCGGCCGGCGGCAGGCCGACGGCGCCCTGGCCACGACCGCCCTGCAGCTCCTGCTGCAGCACGCCATCGCCGCCCCGCCCGCCGGCGATGTTCCCGTCGACATCCTTGCCCTCGCCGAGCTCGTCGCCCTTGCCGAACTCGTGCTGCACACCGGGATCACGGCCGTCGCCGGCAGCCGCCGACTCCACGATCTGCACCTCGAGATCCACCCCTCCGGGGTCTTCAGCCTCGAAGACACCACCGATCCGTCTCATTCCGGCGCCGCAGACACCGCGCTCCAGCACATGGGCTTCGACCGCGATGCCTTCCACGATGCCCGTGAGCAGCAGTTCATCACCGCGGCGAGCACTGCCCGGGACGAGCTGCTCGACCCCGCGATTCTGTTCACCCCCGAGCGGCGGAGCACCCCGGCCGCGTTCACCCCGCTGCGGCCGCCGACGGGAAGCCACCTGGCCGCAGCCGACCGGCTCCTGCAGCAGCACTGGGGCTGCGGCCTGGAGGCGCTGGCCGCAGTTCTCGCCACCGCCGTCGACTGGCCCACCGCCCCGAACGGCCTTGCCGTCACCACCGAGGCGGACCTGGTCCGGGAAGCCGCCGCCTGGTCCGAGCTGCCACCGGCGGACCTGAGCGCCGCAGCCAACCGGCTGCTTCTGCACGCGGGCAACGCCGCCGACGACCGTGCCCAGGCCTACACCGAGGTCGAGCGGCGGACCAGATTCGCGACGCACCCGCTGATCTCCCTCGAGGGTCAGATCCTCATCCTGCCCTGGCTCGTCGACAGTGCCCAGCAGGTCTACGCCGGCTACCTCACCGACTCCCGGCTGCCCCACCCTGACCTGCCGCCGGCCGTCCGCCAGGCGCTGGAACGGCACCGTCAGCACCTCAACGACGAGCTGGAGACCGAGGTGCGGGCCGTCGCCGAGCAGGCCGGGCTGCCCCACCGGTTCCGACTGGAGGCCAAGCCGGCCCGGGCACTTGGCATCCCGGACCTGCCGGGTGAGATCGATCTCCTCGTTGCCGACCCCGGCACCGGCCGGCTGTGGGTGATCGAGGCCAAGAACCCCCACGGAGCCGTAGCGCCGCACAACCTCCTGACTCACCTTCAGAGATTCACCGAGACCTACGTCGGCAAGCTGCTCGCCAAGGCGGCCGTCATCGCAGCCCACACCGATGCGGCCGCCCGGGCCTGCGGGATCCAGTCCGACCAGGTCTGGCGGGTCATCCCTCTGATGGTCACCCGCGCCATCGAGCCGGCAGCGTTCCTCGCCGACCCGAAGGTGCCGTTCGCCATCGCCGACGACCTGTCGCGGGTCCTGGCTCGTCCGGACGACCTGGCGGCCGGGTGGATCGGCCACGCCGCGTCGCAGCCGTAGCCGCATCGGTGGGCCGTTGAGGATAGGCCTGGCCGGTGTGGGGCGGGCCCACGCCAGCCGGTGTCCGCGCCTCCCGGTCCGCTCGCGCAGCCGCGGTACGCCTCCGCGGCGGTTCAGTTTGAGTTCGGCCGCGATCGGTTCGGGTCAGCACGGCCTGCCGGGGGCCGTCCGCGCACGTCAGGCAGGGCATCATCCGTTGAGGCGGGGGGAGATGCCCCTCTGTCCGAGTCGGGCCTGGCGGCCCTGGAGGGATCTGGTTCGGACCTTCAGTGGCGTACGTCCGAGGAGAGTAGGGCCCGCAGGTCGTCCACGCCCGCCCGGCTGTGGGAGACCAGGTGGAGGGCGACCGCTGCGACCTGTGGCCAGTGCCGATCGACCAGCTTGTCCACCCGTGTGTAGATCGAGGCGACCTCCACGTGGTCCCAACCATCCGGCACGTCTTCGGGACGCCCCGTCCCGTAGGTGAACAGGATCGGCCGCTCGGCCTGGACCGCTCTCAGTTGCACCTGGTCGCCGACGCCGGCGACCACATCGTTGAGAAACGCGGTGACCGGGGTCAGCAGTCCGTTCTCGAATAGCCAACGGTGTGCGGCCCGGACGCCGGCGACGTAGAAGGCCAGAACGGTGTCGAGTTCCGTCGCGTCGAACGGGCCGACCGACACGTGCCCTGACTCGCCGTACGTGCCGGCCGGGGTGGACGTCGGAGCTGGGCTGGCATCGAGGACGGCCGCCGTCACTGGCAGGCCCAGGATCATGCCGATGACGGCGTGTCCGGCCTCATGATGTGCGTTGCGCAACCGGAGGTGCTCCGGATCCAGGCCACCCGTCATCGTGGCGGTGTCCAGCATCCCGCCCCTGAATGGGCTTGGGTACTGTGTGAAGGCCTCAAGGCCGTTGAGTTGCACTTGCTGCCACATGAACTCTCCAAGGGGGGCCTGCGCTACGGCCGTGGACAGGTGAGGCCGGGGATGTGATGTCGTGCCCTGGTGGCAACGATCACGGTGATTCGGCGAGCGGCTGAGCATTCGGCAGACCACCCAACGTGGCGGTAAGCGCCGCCACCGCGTGGAGCGCGGCCGGGGGTGCTCGGTAGCCGCTCTTGCTGAACCATCGGCCACCGACGTGCTCTGGCAACGTTCGCTCTGCTGGGATCATGGACGGGCATGGCCGCTTCCCGCCTCGGCCACCGGCTGCGGACGATCACCGGCGGGGCTTGAGCGGGATCAGCCGTGCTGCTTCTCCGTCACGCAGGAGGTCGTCGGGCTCGGCGGCAGGGTCGCTGCCGTCGCGGGCGGGCGCCAGCGTGATCTGGAAGTCGCGGAGGGCCGCCCGGATGCGCTCGGGAAGCTGCGCGTAGTCGGCTGTCTCGCCGGGGTCGACGTAGAGGCGCAGGCGCGCCTCGCGGGGTGTGTCCATACCAGTCACGGAGATGTCTACCGCACTGTCGAGGCCCGCCTCCAGCAGCGCCTTGCGAGCGACGTCGTGAAGCGCGACCGCCGCGACGTACTGGAGCACCTGGTCCCGCCCGAAGGCGGGCGCCGCCTGCCTGGCGATCTCTTTGGCCGAAGTCCCGCTCCGGGCTTCGCGGGTGATCGCGTCGACCAGTGCCCGCTTCGCCCCCAGGAAATTCGCTCGCTCCGCCCTGATCTCGCTGGTGTCCATGCAGGCATCATACGTACTGAATTCAGTCCGGTCTAGATTCAGACCAGCAGTAACGTCAGTCCAATGCCCCATGCGAACCCGATCGGCCATCACCTGGACCATCGTCACTTGCGTGCCTCCCGAAGGCCTGAGGGAGCGATTGGATCGCCCGCGCTCGGCCCGGGGTGCGGACACTCCCGAACTACGAGGCGCTGCCTGCCTCCCAGCAGCAGAGTCAGGGGGGCGGCTCCGGACGCACTGGCCACCAACCTCAAGGCCTCGGCACCGCAACGACAAGCCGCTGCAACTCGCATTCGCAGGACACAGGTAGCGATCGTGGACCAGCGGGCTGCGCCTCACGAGATCGGCATGACGCGGGTGAGCGGACCGTTTTGGCGCGTCCGGGCGTTCGACTCGGCGGGAGCACGGAACAATGGCAGGCATTGTGTCGGCCCGGTCCTTTGCATGGAGTTCTTCTTGGTGGTCCAGCAGCCCGCCCGCCAGCCGGTTCTCCCCACCCAGCCGCCGAACCAGGCTGACGCTCCCCGCCAACCCCGGAGTACCGCCCTGTCCGGCCGCCATGACGGTCACCTGATCGCACCCCGACCCCCGCTCGACCGAGCCGGTCAGGACCTCGATCTCGGGGGGCTCGGGAGCGAGGAGTTCTACACCTTCCTGAAAGCCGCCTGCCTGAGCGCAGAGCCCGGTCCCGAGCCGGCGGAAGCAGCATCACGGGCGGACACCGACCGCCTCGGTGTCCGAGACCTGCGGCTGCTCCTGTTCCTCACCGGTGACACGCCGCACTGGCGACGGGCCCGGCAGGCCGCGCTCGACCAGGCAGTCCGCACACCCCCGCTCGTCCCGGGCATCGTCGCCGCGCACGCCCAGGTCGAGATGTGGCCACCGCCCGCCGTACAGGAAGCCGTCGCCGGCTCCGGCAAGCAGCAAGCCTTCCTCGCCCAGGCAACGCTCGGCCTGCCCGGCGAGGAGACCAGCGGCGCCGTCCACCGCGCCGCCACCCCGCGTGAGGCACGCCAACGCGCACTGCTCAGTCTCCTGGCGGAGCTCGCCGACCTTCCGGACCCGGGCCGCGCGAGCGCCGTTGCTCCGTCCGGCCAGTTCACCGCCGCCGGCCGGACCAAGGACGCGCCGGCCCCCCGCATGGGCGCAGAGGCCTTCCAGGCTCTCCTCCAGAGCCGCGTCGCCGCCCCGGAGCCGGATGCAGCGCTGGAGCGGGAGATCCTGCGACGCTGCGAACGGGAGCAGCTGAAGAAGGGCGACATCCACCGCATCCTGCTCACCACCGGCTCGCCGGGCTGGGCCGAGGTGCGGGAAGCGGTCATGCGCCTTGTCGCCCGGCAGCCTGGTACGGCCGCCGCCGTCCTCGCCCACGCGGGCGACCCGGACGCGGGCCCGTGGCTCCGCTACGACGAGGGCGTGCGAGAGGAGAGCGGCGGGTCCGTGCTCGTCTGCACCGCTGAACTTCAGGCCCCCGACGCCGGGACGGTACGAGGCGCCGAGCAGAGCGCCAGATCGAAGAAGGACGGCCGCCACCGCGCGGCATGCAGCCTCCTGGCGCACCTCGCCGGAACACGCGCACCGCAGTTTCCCCCGGTCGACCCGTCGCCCACCATCGGGGCACCCGGTGTCCCTCAACTGCGCGACGGGAAGAACCCGTTGAGCATCCTGAACGAGTACGCGCAGGTCGGCGGGATCACCAAGCCGGTCTACACCGTCACCGTCGAACCGCTTCCCGGCCGGGCGATCGGCACAGAGTTCGTCTGCACCGTCACGTGCGACCTGAACGGCAACCCGCTCACCGCCACCGGCAGGGCATCCTCCAAGCCCGACGCCCGCACCCGCGCCGCGCAGAGCATGGTGGACCTGCTCCGCCGGACCACCGCCACACCGGATCCGGCCGCACCAGCCACCTCGCCCACGCCGGGCACCCGGCCTCCCGCACCGGCCGCAACACCCGCGACCGAGCAACCGCCCGCGCCGCCCTCGCCAGAACAGTCCCGCCCCGCCGCCCCCGCTCAGCGCGCCCTGCCGCACTTCACCCCACCGGCCCCGGACCGCCACCCCGCGGACTGGATCACGCGCGCCGCCGCCGAAGCGCGGCTGCGCCAGCAGCTCGCCACCGGCACCGCACTCCTCTACCTGCCGTCCGCCGACGCCAGCGGACACCTCCTCGCCTACCGGCCGGACGGCGAACCGCTACCGGACGCCGACCTTCCCGCGCCGCTCGCCAACAGCAGCGCGGAACTGGCCCTGGGCACCGACGTCGGTGTCCGACGGGCACACGTGCACGGCTGGGCGGTCCCCGTGGCCACGGCCGTACCGCTGCTCCTGGACCTCGACCAGACGAGCCCCGCCGTCCACCCCTCCACGCTGGCCTGGGCCCGCGTCGCACGCCTGGGACTGCAGATCGTCGCCGCCCGTCTCGTGTACCCCTCGGTCAGCACCGCCGGCCACGACCGCTGGCGCGCCGGCCCGATGACACCGCGCCTGGCCCAGGCACTCGACGACCTCGCCGCCGCCATGCCCCCACACGCCCACTGCCTCCTGTCCGGCCACACCCCACTGCGCATCACCGGCGCCCGCCCACTGGTGTCCGCGTTCCTCGACGACCTCGCCAACTCCTACCTCAAGACCCCCGGCGCCGCAGCCCTGGTCGGCGACCTGCCCTACGCGAGCACCACCCCGCGCGACGCCGGACACCTGCACGCATGGGCAGACTCCATCGAACAACGCCTGGACCCCTTCCCCGAACCACACCTCGTCCTGCACATCAAGGCGCCGTCCACCGACCACGGCACTCCGACACTGCGCGCCTCACTCGCACTGCGCATCGCAACCGACACCGAAGAGAAGGACATCCCCGCAGCCAACGCCTGGGCCGACCCCGCGACCGCTGGCCTCGACCCCGGCGCGACTGCTCGCGTCCAACGCGTGCTGCGCCGCGCCGCACGGATCTGCCCCTCCCTGGCGCCACTGGCCCGCCAGGAACAGCCGGTGGGCCTCGACCTGACCGGCCCCCAGGCCGTTCAGCTCCTCGGCCCCGCCACCCAGGAACTCGAACGCGCCGGCATCACGATCCACTGGCCCGCGCAGCTGGTGTCCGCCCTCGCCACCCACACCGTGGTGGGCCGGTCGACGACCGCCGACCGGCAGCTCGGCCTCACCGAGCTCCTTGACTTCCGCTGGCGGATCGCCCTCGACGGAAGCCCGCTGACCGAAGCCGAGATGGACACCCTCGCGGAAGCGGCCCGCCCCCTGGTGCGCCTGCGCGAGCAGTGGGTCCTCGTCGACCCACAGACCGCCCTGCGCGCCGGAGACCGCACCCTGAAGGACCTGAGCGGCGTCGAAGCTCTCACCGCCGCGCTGACCGGCACGATCACCGTGGACGGCGAGGAGTTCGTGTGCGAGGCCGGCGCGGGCCTCACCTCCGTCATCTCCGCCCTGCGCACCGGAGACACCAGCACCGACCCCATTCCCGTACCTTCCGTGCTGAACGCGACGCTCCGCGACTACCAGCACCGGGCACTGACGTGGCTGGCCCGCACGACCAGCCTCGGATTCGGCGCCTGCCTCGCCGACGACATGGGCCTGGGCAAGACCTTGACCGCGATCGCGTTCATCCTCCACCGCCACACCGCCGGATCCACCGGCCCCACCCTGGTCGTCTGCCCGTCGTCCCTCGTCACGGCATGGGCCCGCGAGATCGCCCGCTTCGCACCCGGCATCCCGGTCGTGGTCTACCACGGCGCCGGCCGCACCCTCACCCATCTGCCCGACGACGCCATCGTCATCACCACCTACGGCATCCTCCGCAGCAGCCCCGCCGCCCTCCTCGACCAGCCCTGGAGCGCCGTCCTCGCGGACGAGGCCCAGAACGTCAAGAACCACCGCTCCGCCGCGGCCCGCCGCCTGCGCGAACTCACCACCCGCACCCGCGTCGCCATCACCGGTACCCCGATCGAGAACAACCTCACCGAACTGTGGGCCATCCTCGACTGGGCCAACCCCGGCCTGCTCGGAACACTGACCGCCTTCCGCGAGCGCTACGCCCGCGCCGCCGAACGCGACACCGCCAGCCAGGAGGCCCAGCGCCTCGCACGGCTCATCAGCCCGTTCATGCTCCGCCGCCTCAAGTCCGACCCGGGTATTGCCCCCGAGCTTCCCGCCAAGGTCCACAGCCCGCGCATCGTCCAGCTGACCACCGAACAGGCGGCCCTGTATGAGGCGGTCGTGCGAGAGGCCATGGCCGGAATCGCCGGGACCTCCGGCATCAACCGCCGCGGCCTGGTCCTCAAGCTCCTCCAGAGCGTCAAGCAGATCTGCAACAGTCCCGCCCACTACCTCAAGGACACCCCCGAGAGCGTACGGGCGGACCCCGGCTCCCTGGCCGCCCGGTCCGCGAAAGTCGAGGCGCTTGACGAGCTGCTGGCCGCCATCACTGACAGCGGCGAGGCGGTGCTGGTCTTCACCAGCTATGTCACCATGGGCCACCTCCTGCAGGCCTACCTGGAAGCACGCGGCGTCCCCGTGCAGTTCCTGCACGGCAAGACCACCCGCCGCCGACGTCAGGAGATCGTCGACACGTTCCAGGCAGGCCGCACCCCGGTGCTGATCCTCTCCGTCAAGGCAGCCGGAACAGGCCTCACCCTCACCCGCGCCACCCACGTGATCCACTACGACCGGCCGTGGAACCCCGCCGTCGAGGACCAGGCCACCGACCGCGCCCACCGCATCGGCCAGCACCTGACGGTCCAGGTGCACGCACTCGTCACGGAGGGAACCGTCGAGGACCGGATCACCGCCCTCCTCGAGCACAAGCGCGCCCTCAACGAAGCTGTCCTGGCCGGCGGCGAGCAGGCCCTGACCGAGCTCGACGACCGTGACCTGTCCGACCTCGTATCCCTCGGAAGCAGCCGATGACCGCCACCCGCCGCCGCACCAACCTGAGCCCCTGGGCCGACCAGTGGAAGCGGGCCCTCACCGAGGCGGCCGACGACCCCAACCGGCTCGGGGCCGGCGCCAAGCTCGCCCGCGACGGAGCCGTCGGCCAGATCTCCACCGCACCGCTGACCGTCACCGCACAGGTCGTCGGCATCAACGGGACAAGCCATCGGGCCACCATCTCCACCACCACGCTCAGCGAAGCACAGTGGGACGCCGTCACCAGCGCCATCGCCGCCCACCCCGAGCACCGAGCCGCCGTCCTGTCGGGCCACCTCCACCGTCAACTTGCCGACCCGGCGCACATCGCCGGCATTCGCCTCGTCCCCGCCGCAACGGAAATCACCTTCCGTTGCACCTGCCGCAACACCCCCACTGTGTGCCAGCACAGCGCCGCGCTCGGCCACGCCCTCACTCCGCGCATCGCCGCCAACCCCAGCGTCTTCCTCGTGCTGCGCGGCCTCTCCATGAGCCGCCTGACCACGAGGCTGACCGCCGCCGTCATCCTTCCGGAGCAGCGCACGACAGCCCGCGCCGGCGAACCGCGCCCAGCGACGCTGCCCACTGAGGTACGGGCCGACCACGCCTACCAACTCTGGCGCACCCACACCCAGCCCCTGCCCCAACCCGGCACATACCCCACGGCCGGCGGCCACCCGGTCCTGGACCAGCTCCGCGACGAACCACCCGCCCCAGCGCCACCACTGGAGCACCTCAGGCTCCTGACTGCCTCAGCCGCCCACCACGCCACCGCCCTGCTGAACGGGCAAACCAACACCGCAACCGGCGTCGACGCACTCGGCGACGCCATCCGTCTGCTCGCAACGACCACTGGCCTGCCCTACCTCGAGGACGCCGCCACCCACCTGGGCCGGACCCCGGAGGAACTGCGCCTGCTGCTCGCCGCCTATCGCCTGGGCGGTATCCCAGCCGTCCACGCTGCGGCAGCTTCCGGCCCGGCCGACCCGGACGTCGTCGCCGCTGCCGAGCAACGCATCCAGCCGCTGCGCCCAGGTGCGCCGGGACCACTGACGTGCGACAGGAATCGGATCACGGATATGGGTGCCGGGCTGCAGGTGCGACTCGGTCCTGACGGCCGTTGGTATCCGTTCGCCGCTTCCGGCGGGGACTGGCGCCCGGCCGCTGGGCATTCAGCCGACCCGGCGGCGGCGTTCACCGCTGCTCGGCGCGCCCGCCTCGCCCGGCCCGGCGGAAGCTGACCCCTCGCACCTCTCGGATTGCGCCTGGTGGCGTGTCAGCCGCTGCGGGTCCCCGGCTGGTACGGGCTTCTAGGCGGGCGGCGTGAAGTCCCGAACCTTCCGCAGAGAGCCCTTCGGCCCCCAGGCTACGGACTTCTTGGCGACCCTGGGGGAGCTGGCAACCAACCGGTTCCACGGCACGGTCGGATAGTCGAGCCGCGCCTGTGCGAGCGCCTGATCGTCGAGCATCCAGGGTGAATTGGCACAAATCTCGTAAGCCGGTCCAGGCGTATCGACACTGCCGTCCTGGTAGCGGACGAGCACCCGGTAGACCCGCATCGGGCGACGATACTCCGCCGTGTCGACTGGCTCGAACACCAGCTTGGCGCGCTTAACGACTGCCTCCGGATGAGCTTCGAGGAAGGACGCGAGCTGGTCGCGGCTGATGAACGACTTCCACTCTCCCCACAGCCGGGGGCGGGCGAGAAACAGTTCGT
This sequence comes from Kitasatospora sp. NBC_00240, assembly GCF_026342405.1. Classification (NCBI taxonomy): domain Bacteria; kingdom Bacillati; phylum Actinomycetota; class Actinomycetes; order Kitasatosporales; family Streptomycetaceae; genus Kitasatospora; species Kitasatospora sp. NBC_00240. The sequence continues at coordinate 61,373 of NZ_JAPEMU010000003.1, read as the reverse complement.
CCGGTACTCGGGCGGTGTCGTGAGTCATGAGCTACTCCTTCGTCTGATGAGCTGGGGCTGTCGAACGTAAAGCGGGCGCATGGCCGGTTCCGTGGCTCCGGGGCGGCCGTGCCTTGGATCTCGATCGTGGATCGGTTGCGCCACTGCACCCAAGGCGTTTGACGCAAGGCCCAGCCGGGTGGCCCTCGCCGCCACAACGGCGCCCTATGGCAGTCTACATTGGCAAATAGCCTTACGAAATAGCGGGGAGCGCCGGCGCCCGGCACCCCGAAAACTGGGTAGCGGCTGCATGTCACACGCAGGCGCGTTCCGACACCTCTATTGGGGTCCACATTCACCACCCAACGGAGGCCACACCCGTGAACCCCACACCGCTCACTACGACACCGCCCAGAAGCCCAGAGCTCCGCACTGCCATCCGAGACCTGATCGGCAGCGGCGAGCAACTCGGCCCCGGCACCCCACCCGACCGCCTGGCGCGATGGCGTGCGGCCGCCTTCCTGCTACTCCGATCGATCTGCCCACCGGACGACTACGCCTGGCAGATCCTGCGGCCCGACGCGCAGTGGCCGCCACTGCCCGATCCGGAAGCCTCGGAACGGGCCTTCGTCGAGGGCTGGGCGATCACTCTCGGAGTGCTCGACAGCCTGAACAGCCGCCTGCCGGCACCTCCAGCCGCGCCGGCTCCTCCTGCCATGCCAATGCCCACGCTCGTCAAGCTCGCAGCCGTTCGCATAGCGCACCAACCCGCCCGCTACGAACCAGAGTTCCGCAAGGACCGGGACCCCCTGGAGGACCTCGCGGCGGACAGGCCCGTGATCCGGCTCCTGGGACAGGTCGACCTGCTTGGAACAGCCGTCGCATGCCCGGACGGCGCCTGGCGGCGCCGGCAGCTGGAAGCGGGCGCAGCATGGATACACCTCCATCCGCTGGGGGACTACCGGAGTCTCGACCTTGCCCTCCAGCCGAACACGAGGATCAACAACAGGACCCGTGACAAGGCGTTGGGCCTCCTACGTGAGTGGGTCGGGGCGGCGAACTTCCCAGAGGCAGAGAAGGAGAACGGGTATGCCTTCGCCCCGACAGTCACGAGCGACTGGGAAGTGTTCCAGGCCCTGCACCAGGCAGCCCTCGAGCCCGGTGCGGACAGCGATGCCCTCCTTCAGCGGTCCCTCGAGCTGGTCCAAGGGCCGCCCTGCACCCTCCGGGACCGTCGCCACGAATCGGCCCCGTGGGTGGAACCGCATGCGCGGCGGATGACGGAGGAGATCCTTGACGTCGCCCTCCACCTCTACCTCCTCCGTCTGGAGCGCGAGGACCTGGCCGGGGCAGCGTGGGCGGCAGGCCGGGTCATGCTCTTCGCACCCGCGCCCGAACGCCACCAACTCGGCCTGGCTCTGGGGCGTCTCGCAGCCGGCGACCGCGGCGCCGGCCGGGAGGCCCACTCCACGCTGCTTGCGCTGCGCGGATCCGCCACCACCGACTATCCAGAGATCATCTGCTGCCTGCTTGTCCAGCCGACCAGCACGGCTACGTCCGAGACGGCCCTCTCCGCCGAAACCCAAGGCGGTGCTGCGGAGAGCGTTGTCACACGCCCCGAAATCCGCCTGCTGGGGCCTGTTGAGGTGGTTGGAGCGAACGGCACGGTCGAACGGAAGCGCCTTCGCCGCCTCACTGAGTATGCGAGCTGGCTTCATCTCCACCCTGGCTCCGACTACCTGACGCTCGACCAGGCGCTGTGGCCGCACCAGAGCACCACCGCCACAACCCGGAACGTCATGACCAGCCGCCTGCGGGCATGGATGGGCGCTCAGCACTTCCCCGAGGCCACCAAGGAGCGCGGCTACGCCTTCGCCGACACGGTCACAAGCGACTGGGCCAAGTTCCAGCAGCACTACGAGGTCGGCCGGCTGGCGCCCGACACAGCCGAGGGACAGCGGGCCCTGGAGCAGGCTCTCGAGCTCGTCCGAGGCCGTCCGTTCGGCGAGCAAGCCGACTTGTACTGGTGGGCAGATCGGTTCGTGGACGCGATGACGACCTCGATCGTCGATGCAGCTCGCCTGCTCGTTCAGTCCCGACTCGCTGCGGGCGACACGACCGGTGCGCTGTGGGCGGCAGGCCGGGGCCTTCTGGCCGCGCCCGAGAGCGAGCATGCCCGGCTCAGGTCCTTCACCTCATCGTTCGCAGATTCCGCCGTGGCTGCGCGGATCGCTGGCGAGGACCTCGAGACGCTCCACACTGGGCTTCGTCGGCCTCGGAGTCCCTGGTTCAAGCCGACACAGAGCCTCGAACCACCATTCTGATCACAGCACAGGGCCGGCCCCGGGCTTCTTGCCCGGGGCTGGCCCTGTGCTGTGAACCTTCGTGGCCGCGGTCCGCAGCCGGACTACCTCACATGCACGCTGCCGGGGATCTCAGCAGCCGTGCGACATTAGAACCTTCCGGGTCTGATCATCAGCGGGGGTCAGGTGGTGTACTCCGCCCCTCTTCGCATGGCTGAGGGTGATCGCCGGAACAGCTGGGTCCAGTGGGGTAACGACCATCCGATCACCCCTGCTGTCGTCGTAGGTCACCTGGGAGGTGCTCGGGAAAGCATCTCGGCTTGCGTACGGAGTATCGCCCAGGCACCGGCCGGCACCGCCGAGCTCCCGGTCGTAGCGCCTCATCTGATCGGGGAACACGTACGCGGACACCTGCGGCACCCCCACCACCACAGCGACGATCACTGCGGTCACCATCCCGATGTACGACCACTTCACCCCGTAGCGCGAGAAGACGAGCCGCGAGATGCCATAGCCGGCCAGGGCCATGGCTAGAGCAGACACGGAGATCACCGCGAAGGCAACGGGCCGGTGATCATGGAAAAGCTGTGAGTCGATGGCGACCGAGGGCACAGCCAGGATGCCGGCCATGCCACACCCGAATCCGAGGCCTGCCGCTACGTTCTGCTCAGACGCTGCAGCGCCTCTGAGCTGTGTTCGCGAGCTGGCCATTCGCAAGTCTCCCGGTCTCTGTTCGGTGGGGAGGAGCTTAACGTCCGCGTATGACACACCGCCGCCGTATTCGAGAGCAGCACTGACCAGGCAGTCCGCCCGAGTCTCCGCGCAGTTCTCGGCAGGCGGGGTGCCGGCGCGATCCGAGCAGATGGGTCGCCTGGCGGCTCCAGGCGACCCCGTCAGTGGTAGGAGTCCTCGCGGTCGACCGAGTCCTTAAGCCGCGGCCGCCGGTTGGGCCTCGCGGCCGCCCGGGTTCTGCTGCCAATCGAGGTCGAGCTGGTCCGCACCTTCGTTGACGAGGATCGGCCCGTACTGCTGCTCAAGGCGGTTGTACTGGGTACGGCCGGAGCCGTCGTTCTGGTATCCGGCCCACTTGGCCAGGTTCGGCTTCGTCAGCTCCACGCCGGCACGCTGATGCGCGAGGTAGATGCGTGCTGCCTTCTGGCTCTTGGTCTCGTTCGGCGGCGCCACGCCCAGGTCGAGTCGCGGCATCTCCTCGCCGGTGGCCGCTCCATCCTCCTCGTCCTCAAGATCCTCATGATCGATGCCGGATTCCGCAGCCGTCTCTTCGGCTTCCGCCTCGTGCTTCTCCCGCGCCTGCAGTTCCTCAACCGCTCCCGGCGCGGGAGCCGTACCGGAGGCTGGGTTGGCCTCGCTCGTCAGGTCCTGCGGGTCTTGTCCAGCGGAGGTGGTCGAGGGCAGTGGTCCCCCGTGAGCCGGCGCGACTTGGGCAGGCAGCACTCCTGTGGCCGCCGTGGGCTGGGGAGCAGCGGGCTGGGCGGGCGCCGGCCGTACGGGGGCCGTTTGGGCAGCGACAGGCACAACGGTCTGCGGCTGAGCGGCGATTGTCGGGGCGGGCACGGCGGGCACCGGCTGAGTGTTGGCTGCTGGAGCGGGCACGGGCTGGGGAACGGCCGGCTGGGCGGGCGTCGGCGTCACCTCGGCAGGTGCCGGCAGTACGGGCGTGAGCAGTACGGGTGCCGGCTGGGCAGCGACAGGCTGGGTGGTGATCATTGGGGCGGGCACGGCGGGCACGGCGGGCACCGGCTGAGAGGCGGCCAGTGAACCGGGCGCGGGCTGGGGAACGGCCGGCTGGGCAGGCGCCGGCGTCACCCCGGCGGGTGCCGGCGCTTCGGGCGCTGGCTGGGCAGCGACAGGCACAACGGTCCCCGGCTGAGCGGCGGTTGTCGGGGCGGGTGGCTGCGTAGCGGATGCCAGTGGGGCAACGCCACGCTGGGCGGGCAGCGGCAGAGGAACGGCGGATTCGGTGGCTGCGAGCTCAGCAGGCTGGACGGAATTCGACGCTTCCGGGACCTGGAGTTCGGCCTGTGTCAGGGTCTTGAGGACGTCGGCCAGATCCGAGAGCAAGGTCGGGGCCGGCTGGTCCGTGACGCTGAGCCCGAGGCGGGCCTGACGCAGCGGGCGCAGCTGGGCGCCGGTGGCCTTCCGACGCCAGCCCCGGCCGTGAAGCGACTTCAGGTCCTGCCGGTAGAGCATTTTCTGCTGGTAGCGCTCGAGTGCCGCCGAATACGAGCGGATCTCCCAGAGCTTCATGTCTCGCCAGATGTTCCAGGTGGACACGGGGGACAGCAGCCAGCGCGCGAGCCTGATGGAGTCCATGCGCTGGTTGGTGGCGGCGGAGGTGGCCTTCTCGATGGCGTGGCGCACCGCCTCGGTCACCGAGATGAACAGCAGGGGGATGACGGCGTGCATCGCGGACGCGAGGACGTCCGGCCATGAGGCTGCAGCGTTGAATGCCACGGTGGCGCCGGTGAGCAGCCAGGCGATGTACCGCAGGAGCGGGTAGCGGAGGTCGATCCAGGTGAGTGCGAGGTCCAGGGCGAGGAGGACCGCGATGCCGACGTCGATGCCGAGGGGGTAGACATCGGCGAACCAGCCGAAGCCCTTCTCCACGGCGAGGAGACGCACAGCGGTGTAGGAGCCGGTGAACCCGACGCCGGCGATGACGATCGACCCGAAGCCGATGGTGCCGAACATGACCTTGCGCCCGCGGGTCCACTGCCGCTTGCGCATAGCCGGGCCGTGGGTGGCGAGTGCCTGCTCCGGGGCGATGCTCTGCCCGGCTGTCATGAGGGTCCCCTTACGTCGAGTTCGCGCGCACGCTCGCTGATCTCCCATAGAGGTGTGATCTGAGGTGTCCGTGTGACACGAATCGGTTGTGCAGTTTCTTTCCGGCTGGGCAGTGCTGCCTGCGCCGGTGTGCTCCCTGGTGTCCGGCTCGGCGGGCTCATGTGAGTACCGAGACGGCCAGGGCCCCGCAGACCATGAAAGGTCCGAAGGCGAGTTCGTCTCCGCGCTTGGCCCTGCGCAGGAGCCATTGGGCGAGGCCGAAGAGGGCGATGAGCACGAACCCGGCGGCCGCGCCCTGGAGGACGGCGGACCAGCTGGACCAGCCGAGGAGAGCGCCGATGGCCGGCGCCAGCTTCAGGTCCCCACCGCCGAGGCCGGCGAACGTCAGGACCAGGTAGACGGCGGTGACCGCGGCTGCGGCCAGGACGGCGCGGACGAAGCTGCTCCAGTCTCTGCCGAGCGCCCCGCCTGCGAGCAGGGCGAGCGTCCCGAGGACAGCCGGCCGGGTGAGGACGTCGGGCAGCCGATGGACCGCGACGTCCACGAGCACCAGGGCCAGCCCGCACGCGGCGAACCAGTACTGCGCGGCGGCCAGCCAGCCGGTCGATCCGCTGGCCGCGATGCCGGCGAACGCTGCGGCCCCGGCTACCTCCGGGAGGAGGGCGGCCGGGGGGATCCGCTGACCGCACGTGCCGCACCGGCCCAGGAGCGCCGCCGCAGAGCTGCGGCGGGGGAGTGACTCCCCGCAGCCCGGGCAGTGCGAGCGCGGCGGCTCGTCCTCGGGCACGGAGCAGGCGAACACCAGGGGCCGGGCAAGCATGCCGACAGCCAGTCCGGCCAGGGACGCGATGGCGATGGTCAGGGCGTACATCGGTCTGCTCTCCCTACGGGGTCGGATGGCGGTCAGGGCCGGGTGGACGGTGGTGGGCCGTCTCGGGAGTCGTCGCTGCCGAGACGGCCCGCGGGTTCTACGCGGAGGCGATGCGGTCCGCGTCCATCAGCGCGTTGATCAGCGAGACAGTCTCGGGTGAGGAATCGCAGCCGGAGTCGACGGCGATGCGTGCCAGCTGCTGAGCGGTGCGCTCGAGGCCGGCCCGGTCGCCGGTCTCGCTGTAGAGGGCGATGAGGTCGCGGAACAGCAGCTCGGACTGCGGGTCGCACAGCAGGCCCTTGCTCGCGGCCGTGCCGGCGGCCCGGTAGTCGCGGACGGCGAGGCGACGGGTCGCCAACTCGTGGGCGACGTCGACGATCGCGGAGAGCATCTCCTGGATCGGGTACTCCGCCCAGCTGTACTTGGACTGGTCGATGTCGGAGAAGGGCCGGCCGCGGACCAGGGCGAGGGCGTGGGCCAGGGCGATGTCGGCGTCGGTCCCGTGGTGGTGCATCCCGAGCTGGTAGAGCTCCTGGAACTGCGTCCAGTCGCTGGTGACCTGGTCGTTGAAGCCGTAGACCCCGTCGCTGATCGGCGGCAGGTAGGCGCCCTGCGGGTCGTCGGGCGCAAGGAGCGGGTCGCGTCCCACCCAGGTCCGCAGCTTGCTGATGCTGGTGTTGCGGGTGTCGGCGCGCACGCGCTGGCCCGGCCAGATTGCCTCGCCGAGCTCGTGGCGGTTGCTTCCCGGGTGGAGGACCAGCCAGGCGGCGATCTCGGTGAGGCCGTTGCGCCGGTTCGACTCGACCTTGCCGAGGGTTCCGATCACGTCGACGGAGCCGAGCACCCGGATCTGCGGTGCGGCGGGCGGGTCCGGGGGCGTGTTGAGGGCGGCGAGCACGCTGGACGTCACGGCGGTGACCCGGGGGGCAGCGGCCGGTGCGGGCACGGGGGCGTGAGCGCCGACGGCCTCCTGCGACAGCGCGGAAGCGTCGTTCTCCGCGTCGCCGGCGGGCTCGTCCTCCTCATGGAGCTCAGCGTCGTCCAGGTGGACCGCGGGCCGGGCCTGCTCCTGGAGGACCTCGCTGAGGGCTTCCTCGAACGGGTCGGCTTCAGGTTCGTCGCCGAAGTCGTCCTCCGGCTCGGGGGGCATGTCGTCGTCCAGGGGCTGGTCCACCGCCGGAGCGTGTGCGGGCGCCGACGCGCCGGTGACCGACGGGGCCAGCGCACTGAATCCGGGAAGGGAGGTGGCAAGGCCGACGGGTGCCTTGCTGAAGGACACGGCGATCGGCCGGGCACTGTGCTCCTCGGCCGGCTCGCCGTCGTGCTCGTCGGCCGGTTGGGGGGTCGTGTCCGGCGCCAGGCCGGCGCTGACCGGGATCCGGGAGGGTCCGTTGGGCACGGGAGCGCCGTGCGGCGGATGCGTCCAGGCCGGCGCCGCGACGTCGTCGGTGCGGCTGGCCGTTCCGAGGAGCTCGAGCAGCGGCCCGTACGTCTCGTCCTCCAGGCGCTGCAGGGTGATGGACAGGTCGAGGCCCGGAAGCGCGACCGTGCCTCCGGGCGTGGCCGACAGCGTCCAGGCGCCGGGCAGGTCGAGGGCGTCGTCGGCGGTCGTGACGACGGCCACCGCGGTGCGCGGACGTGAGGAGAGCAGGTCGATCAGGGACTCGGCCTCGTGCGCGTCGGGTGCCGTCGGCGAGAGGAGGATCTTGGGTGTCCAGGTGTCACCGCCGTCTCCGGTCAGGCGAGCCTCGAACAGGCTGCTGTCCTCACCGAGGACGCCGCGCTGCATCGCGTCGTGAGCGATGAGGTCGGGGATCGCCTCGGCCAGCGCGGGCTTGTGGTCGATCCGCGCCGGGAAGGCATCCTCGAGCTCTTCACCGAGACCGTTCAGGAGGACGGTGGTGTCGTCCGCGAGCTGGGAGGAGCCGAGTTCGACCGCCATGCCGAGCATCACGGCCCGCACGTCGGCCGGGGTGCCGTACAGGCGCAGCAGGCCGACGGCCTCGAGGTTCACCATGACTGCCTCGCCGTCCTCGGTCTCACCCAGGCTCACGAGCGCCGGGTAGGGGGAGGTGGTGTCGCGTGCTTCGTCCTCGTCGAGGAGCGCAGCGCCGCGGGCCGGGCACCACCAGCGGTCGGGGTGCTCCTCCATCTCGGTGAACGGCTCGATCGGCGGGGTCGGTTGGGCCAGGTGCAGCTCCACGCCGCGGGGCAGGATCCGCGCGGCCTCGATCTCCGGCAGCGCCTGCCCGGTGCTGGCGCAGTTGGCGGCGAGGGTCCGTAGGGCGTGGTCGATGAGGGAGAGGCTGCTCACGTCGGCGGTGATCCGCAGCTGCCTCTCCAGGTCGGCGGAGGCGCTCTCCGGTACGGGCATGGGGATCCGGCGCTTGAACCGCCGGCGGCGGCGCTGGATGGCGCGGCGGCCGCCGACCGTGGCGAGGACGCTGGCGGCGAGCAGGCTGGTCCCGCCGACGACCATCTTGAGCATGTCGGTGTCTTCCGCGTCGTCGGTGGTCGAGACGGCGGCCGGGGTGTCCGCTTCGCCGGGCGCGGTGGGCGCGGAGGGTGTGGTGGCTTCGGACGTCGGCGCGGTGGTCGGGGCCGCCTGCTGCGTTGGCGTGGTCGCCGGCGCGGGGGTGGCCGCAGCCGAAGGGGCTGCGGACTGGGATGGGGCGGCCGGCGCCTGATCGGCAGGCGTCGTCGGGCTGGTGGGCGCCGCAGGTGCGGGCTCGGGCGCCGCGGTTGCGGCGGCGGGCAGCTCCAGGGTCCAGCCGGCGTTGATCTGATCGGGGTCCTGGAGGGCCTGGCCGTCGGCCTGGACGTGACCCTTGTTCAGGCTGGCGATCTCCTCGAACCGTCCGGCGTCGCCGAGTTCGTCATGGGCGATGCCGGTCAGGGTCTCGCCGGCGGCGACGACGTGCTCGTGGTGGGCGCCCCCTGCGGCCGGGGCCGCGCTCTCGTGGGCGGGCGCCTTGGCCTCGGGCGGCAGTCGCAGGGTCCATCCCGGGTGCAGCTCACGGACGTTGCTGGTCGTCACGGCACCGTCGGGCTGGCGGAGACCGTCGTTGAGCTGCGCGATCTCGCGCCAGCGGGTGCCGTCGCCGAGGTAGTGCGCTGCGAGGTCCCACAGGGTGTCGCCGTGGACGACGTGGTGGACGGGCCCTGTCCAGGAGCTCGGGGCTTCGCTGTGAGCTGCGGTCTGGGTGCTGCCGACGGACTGGACGGACACGGGTGCCGTGACCGTGGTCGCGCCAGCCGACGGGGCCGCGGCGAACGCCGCGCTGGTGGGCAGCAGCAGGACGACGCCCGCAACCAGGCTCGCGGCCAGGCGCTGCGTCGCTCCGAGGACACGGACGCGCGGCGCCTGACGGTGGCGCAGCAGCGCGGTCGCCTCGACGACGGTGGAGAAGACGAACGAGAGCCAGGCTCCCCAGCCCAGGAGAGTCAACGCGCCGAGGAACAGTGTCCCGTTGTCGGTGCTGGTCAGCGCGCCGGTGACCTCATCCATCGTGGGTACGTGCGCGGGCAGGACGCCGGTGCGCCACAGCAGCAGGGGGACGCCGGCGAGCAGGGCGAGGAGGACGACGAGCGCGGCCAGCCCGCGGGCTGCGGCCGTGAGACGGGAGGCGGTTCGGCGGGACATGGGGTCAGCCTCCCTGGACGATCAGCTTGGCCTGGCCGTGCCCGGTGACACTCCAGGAGCCGGGCAGGAACACGGGGGAGTAGTGCTCGGTGACGGACACGGTGATGGTGCGGTCGTCCGCCCAGCCCACCGTGCCGCTCACTCCCGCCTGGGAGAGGTACTTGTACGCGGCGGCCGAGGCCGCGTTCCTGTCGAGCTGGATGCCTCCGCCGGAGATCGCCATTCCGGCGTTGACCGCCTGCGCCCCGGTCCTCGCGGCCTCCTGCGCGGACGCCTCGGCGTGGTTGAGGGCGCGCAGCTTGCCGCCGCCGTCCACGACCAGCCCGACGATCAGGATGAGGCTGGCCGCGGCGACGGCGACGAACAGCGAGATGGAACCGCGCTCGTCTCCCCAGGACGTGCGGTGGCTGAGGCGGGTGAGGGCGCCGGTCATCATCTTCCTCGGTAGGAGTCGATCGCACTGGTGAAGTGCGACGTGATCGGCTTGGTGCCGGGCAGGCCGGGCAGCGCCAGGTCGGACAGGTCGACGCGGCAGGTGACCGTGACGGTCACACTCGCGGCCGTGCCGATGGCGGCGTTGAAGCCGCCGGTCGGTACGGACACGTCGACCGAGGAACAGCGCAGCCCCTGGTCCTTCAGGGTCTGCTGGGCGACACGGGTGCCGGCCTGCTGGGCGGCGGAGCCGCTGCGCTCGAGGGACGCGGCGCGGGCGGCGTTGCGGGCGGCCGCGTCGACGGTGTTGTCGGCGATGTGGACCCGCCCGGCGGCGATCACCAGGACGAGGAAGCCGAAGAGCACCGGAGCCAGGATCGCTGTCTCCAGGCTCAGGCTTCCCCGGTCGTCCCGCGGCGCGAGGTGCTTCACGGCGCTCCTGTCAGACGTTCCCGGGCGGCGCTCGCGTGCTGGTCGACGGGGATGCTCAGCCCGGGAATCCATGTGTTGACCTGGCCTCTGACGGTGATGGTCACGGTGTTGCCGTCGCTCCCGGACACGCTGCGCCCGCTGATGCTGGCGCCGGCCCGGTCCAGGAAGCTGTTGGTGACGGAGGTGCCGTCGCCCAGGCTCGCGCCCTGCACGCGGGCGCGCTCGACGCCGCGTTGGGCGGCGGACAGGGCGACGTTGCGGGCGTGGTACCACAGGCCCGCCTGGATGATCGTGAAGATCATGAGCATCACGGCCGGGAAGACGATCGCGAGCTCCAGGGACAGCGCACCGCTGTCCCTGGAGCACGCGTGGGTCAGCCGACGGCGTGCCCAGGAGATTGGGCGAGGCATGGAGAGCATCGCTCCCTCCTGGTTGAAGAAACGTTTCGGCTTGGGTTACTTGATCTGGCCGGTCTTCTCGGTCAGCTTGGAGGCGAGGAAGACGCCCAGGGCGATCGCGCCGACGACGAGGCCGCCGACGATGATGGCGGCCTCGATGGACAGGCCACCGCGGTCGCTGTTCTTGACCTCGCGCAGGCGCTCCGCCTGGAGGCGGACCATGGCGACGAGGGACTGGACAATCGGGTCGTTGCTGAACATGTGCGGCATACCTTCCGAATCAGGTGAAACAGTGATGGGTGGTCAGCTCGCCATAATCCGCATGATCGCGGGAAAGGCGACGAAAATGGACATGAGGATCACGAGGGCGCTGACGGGAACGATCATCTTTTCCGACACCGCGTTCGCCTCGGCCTGAGCATCGGTCAGCAGAACGCCTCGCAGGCTCTTCGCCTGAGCGGCCAGCGTGGAGTACACCGCCGCCCCCTGCTCACCGGCGAGCGCCATGATGTCGGCCGGCGCACCGAGCTCGGGCACACCGAGCTCCTCCGAGAGCTGCTTGAGCCCGTCCCACGGCGGGATGCCGGCCAGCTCGGCCCGAGTCAGCGCGTCACGCACCCGGCCGAAAACCCAGCCGTCACCGATATCCGCGGCCTTGCGCAGGGCCTCGCTCGGCCCGGCGTCGGCCGCGCGCTCCAGGCACACCAGCTCCAGGTACGACGCGATGGCATACCTGAACTCCTTACGTGCCTTCTCCGCCTCCTCCTTGACATTGATGTCAGGAAGGAGCCAGAGCAGCACACCCATCACGAGCCCCGCGAGCGCGGGCACCGTGAACGGGAGAGACACACCGACCAACGAGAGCACGGCGATCGCCAGAGGCGGGAACATCAGCCCGATGATCGCGTAGCCGATCTTCTGGCCGACGTGCTGGGCAGGGCTGCGCCCGAGCAGGTCGAGCTCCTGGCGCGGCAGGCGGACGAAGCCCTCGCCGACCTGGGCCAGCAGGCGGGCACCGAACGTGTCCAGCAGGGAGTCCGCGGCCCGCGCGGCGCGCGGCTCGAGGTTCTCGAGCCGGCTGGCGTCGTTGCGGTGGAGAAGGTCGCCGAGGTCGGCGCGTGAGCGGCTGAACCCGGTGATGGCCACGGCCACACCGACGCCCAGGGAGGCGCCGCCGATGATCGCAGGCGCGGAGGTGATCATCACAGTGCCTCCCCGGAATCGGGACGGTCGGTGGCGGGTGCGAGGAACCTCGGCGCAGGGTCGGCGATCGCCATGCGACGCATCCACACCATGACGCCGATGAACCCAGCGGCAAGGAGGGTGAGCACGACCTGGCCGGTGAGGCTGCTGTAGGGCTTGACGTAGGCGCCCGAGAGCATCGCAAGGGCGAAGACCGCGAGGCAGAACAGGCTGACCCAGCGCATGTTCGTCCTCGGCTTCTCACGCTCAGCCTCGACCTTGCGCCGCATCAGGACCTCTTCGCCCACCTGGGCGGCCAGAGCCTTGAGGGCGGTGCTGAGTCCGGCTCCCCGGTCCTGGACGTGCAGGATCAGCGGCGCAGCCACACTGTCGGCGGTCGCGTCGTTCAGCTCGTCCGCGAACGCCCGGTAGGCGACCTCGGCGCGCCATCCCGCCGCGAGGCGGGAGGTGAGCCGGGTGACCTCCGGCGCGATGAGCTTCGGAGCGCTGCGGACGCTGCTGGCCACGGCCTGCTCGAGGGAGATGCCGGCGGTGTGGATGTCACTCAGCCGCCGCACCCATTCCTCAAGAGCCTCCAGCCGCTGGATCTGCGCCTTGCTGCCGCGTCCGGGCTGCAGGATCCAGGGCAGTCCGAACACGGCGAGGCCGGTCAGGAGCCCGCCCATCAGCCAGGAGGTGAACAGCCACACGATCAGGCCGACGGCGACCGCGCCGAGGGCCAGGGTGCGCTGGTTCGTCAGCGCGCCCGCGGGACCGGTCCCGGACCCGGAGAAGCCGCCGGCACGGAGCTTGCGCTCCAGGCGACCCGCAGGGCGCGCCGGGTCGGGCGCGGTCGTTCCGACGAGACCGGCGATCGCAAGGCAGAGTCCGCCTACTGCAACGGCGCCGGCCAGCGCGGCGATGACGGCGGTGGGGTTCAGGTTCACAGCTGGGTCACCGCCTCGAGCGGCTTCTCCCACGCGCCCCAGGGCTGCTGGAGAAGCCGACGGTCGAAGCCTGCCCGCTCCAGGTCCGCCAGGCACTGCGGGGGCATGAGCGGCACGGCGCGCGGCTCGCGCCGTCCCGCCTCCTCACGCGGTCCGAACACGGCCTGCCGGGACGGGCGGCCCCCCTCACCAACGCCGGTCAGCTCCACGACGTCGGAGACGAACCGGTGCTTCTTGCCGCCGATCGCCGTCTCGTCGACGAGCCTGACGTAGACGATGAAGTCCACAGCGTTCGCGATCAGACGGTAGGCCAGCGAGTCGGTCATGCCCGTGCCGGCCTCCATGGCGAGCATCACCAGGCGCTCGATGGCCATCTCCGCCGAGCGGGCGTGCAACGTGCACATCGACCCGCCCTCGCCCTCGTTCATGGCGTGCAGCATCGGCAGCACCTCGCGGCCGCGGACCTCGCCGACGATGACCCGCCGAAGGCTCATACGCAGGGACTGGGCGAAAAGCTCGGACAGGGTGATCTCCCCGACCGCGCGGCCGTCAGGGCCGCGTTCGCCGTTGCCTTCACGGCCTTCGAGCGCCACCACGGTCGGCCCGTTCGGGTCCTCGTGAAGCCACAGCTCGTACTCGCTCTCCAGCGTCCCGACGCGCTCCGACGCCGGGATCTCCCCAGCCATGGCACGCATCAGGGACGTCTTGCCGACGCCCTGGGAGCCGACCACGATGAGGTTCTTCCTCGCCAGCACACCGGCCTTCAGGAACTCCACCAGGATCGGGTCGATCGTCCCCCAGTTCTTCAGGTCCTCCAGGCCCTGAGAGCGGGTGCGGTGACGACGGATCACGACCTCGGGCTGAGGGGTCACCCAGGCGGTGGCCGCCAGACGGGACCCGTCACCCAGACGCGTGTTCAGCATCGGCGTCGCCGGGGTGAGCGACCGCTCGCCCTGGCCCTGCGTGCGGACCAACTGATTGATCAGCTCGATCAGGCCGGCGTCCGACTCGGCGATCCGGGCGACGCTCTTGGAGGGACGGTCGACGTAGTCAACGCGTACCTTGTCGAACCCGCTGATGGTGATGTTCTCCACGCCGGCGTCGTCCAGCAGCGGCTGCAGCCGCCCGGCCTGGAACAGCTCGTCGAACACCGCACGCCGAATGGCGTACTCGTCCTGGCGGCTGAGCGCCCCCTGCGCGGCCGCATGACCGGTCGCCCAGGTACCCACGACCTGGTTCACCAGGCTCTGCCCGCGCTGCATCCGGTCCTCGGTGGACAGACCGGGAGTGGTGGCGGTCTCCTGGGCGAGGAGGTCGGCCACCTGCTGCCGCAGCTCAACGATCCTGGCGTAGTCCACCGGCAGCACGCCCGACGCCGGACCGGAGGCAGCGGGCATCGACACGGCGGTCGGCGAAGCGGCGCGAACGGCCGCCGCGGGCACCGGGCCACCAGCTGCTGCCGGGGCCTGCGCCGGCCACACCGGGCCCGACCCCTCCTGCAGGGCGAGCTTGAACCGCGAGGTCCGTGAGGGCGTGTCGCCGGTGGACTGGCTCGGAACGAGCGTGTCAGACATGCGAAACCTCCTCAGTGGGGATGGGCGACGGGCGGGGATCGAGCTGGGCGCGGCGACGGGTCGCGGCCACGGTGATCGGCTCGTGGGCGCTTCGGCCTGCCCGCATGAGCGAGGTCATCGCGAAGCGGCCGCGCACCTTCCCGCCGACCGTGAGCGCGTCGGCGGTGTCCGGGTCGAACGGCAGAGCGGCGATGACAGGCACGCCGAGCTGCGCGCTGATCTCGGACGCCTTGTAGGGCCCGTCCTCGATGAGCAGCAGCCCGAGGGCGCCGGAGCCGGTTCCGTGGCGGTCGAGGTCCTCCCGGATGGTCTTGACCACGGGGGCCGCCGCCGTCAGGGACGGGGCGTTGCCGCGGACCACGAGGAGGACCAGGTCGGAACGGCGCAGCAGCACGGCTGGCGAGCTGACGGCGTTGAGCCGCGCCGACGACTCGACCACCACGCGGCCCGCGTCGACGATCACGTCGAAGGCGTCCTCCTCCATGACCCGCATGAGCCGGTGCAGGGCATCCCAGGTTCCGGCCAGGGAGGAGGCCTGCGCGGGATCGGTCAGCCCGGGCAGGAGCAGGCGGTTGCCCGCCTCGTCGAAGGACACCAGGTGCTGCTCGAACACCTCGGGAAGCGTGCCGGTGCGGTCCGCGGCGGCCAGCCGGTGCAGCCCGATGGACGCGGTCGTGCCGCGGCCCTGCAGGTAGCCGGTGCGGATGCTGCCGCCGGCCGGGTCGCACTCGGCGAGCAGCGTCCGCTTGGGCGCGGCCAGCGCCAGAGCGAGCGCCGAGCACGTCACCCCGGAGCTCTTCGCCGAAACCAGCGTGATGAAGGCCATCAGCCCTTGGCCTTCAGCACGATCGCGACCCGTCCGGTCGAGGCCCACGACGCCAGCGCGGGGCTGTCAACGGGGGACACCGCGAGGTCGACGACCCGGGCGCCGTTGGCATCCGGGTCACCGATCCGCACGATCACCGCGGTGATCGTCGCCGGCTGGGTCGCGGGCTTGTCGTCATCCTGGCGCGGCGTCGCCACCACGGTCACCGCGTCGCCCGGCTGCAGGTTCCCGGCCGGGAGCTGACCCGCCTTCGCGAGCACACCCACGGTGTCCTTGCCGCTCGTGATCGGCTGACCGCCGCGCACCGACCCGTCGGTCACCAGGGTGCCGGCCGGCAGGTCGGCTGCCGCGACCTTGCCGAGGATGTCGTGGCTGCGGGTGACCGGCACCGGGTGCAGAGCCGGGTCCGCGACAACCTCGGCCGCGACCAGGTCCGACGAGGTGATCACCTTCCCCGCCGGGATGTCCTGCTTCACCGCGATGACGGACACCCGGTCACCGGCCTGGTTGACCGCGTACGCCGCACCGAGGCCGCCGACCGCGGCGAGCGCGATACCGACCGCGACGAACGCAGGGCGCCGGCTGCGCCGCGGCGCGCTCTCCGTGATCGGCAGGGCCGCCACGGGCTGCTGCTTCGTGTCCTCGGGCGCGCTGGTGCGCGACCGCGTACTGCTGCGTGCCATCAGGGTCTTTCCTTCAGGAGGTGGAACTGGCTTGCGGGTGGGGGCCTGAGCCCGCTCACTGGGTGTTGAGGACCTGCGCCTCGGCGATCTGCGTCGAGGTCGTCGACGTGCGGTCGGTCAGGATCTGACCGCTCTGCCCGTCCGTGGACGTCCAGTCGACGGCCCAGGTGCTCGTCGCGGTGATCGTGTAGCTGCCCGCCTTGGTGTACGGGTGGCCGCACTCGGGGGTCTGCGTCCCGTACGACGGGTCGTAGGCCTTGCCCGGGCCGGTGCAGGTCTGGGACGTCCCGTCCCCGAACTTCCATACGATCTTGGAGACGTGGGCTGTCGCCTTGACCGTGATGCCGGGAGCCGAGGCCTCGGCGCCCTTCGGTCCCCACGTGGTGTCAGACACGTTGTTCCACACCCAGACCGGCAGGCCCACCAGCGACTTGGCACCCGGCTTCGGGGCGATACCGATGTCCGCGCCCTTCAGAAGCATGCTGTCGATGGCCCGCTGCGCCAGGACCGCCGGCGCGACCATCCCGCCGTAGCCGGGCGGGGGCGTGCTGAGGACCATGACGCCGTTGGGGTTGTTGGTCGGCGAGGTCGAGTACGGGCAGGTCACCTGGTAGGCCTTGGCGTACACCGGGATCGGCCCCTGCCAGACCGGGTCGTCCGCCGGCGGCTGGGGGGCCATCAGGATGTAGTAGCAGCTGTTGAACGAGTTGAACCAGCCCAGCCCGTCGCGGTAGCACGGCACTTCCTTGGAGCCGGCGAAGCACTTGGCGGCAGACCCGCCTCCGCCGCCGTTGCCGCCTCCTCCGCCACCGGCTCCTCCACCACCGCTGCCGCCGCCACCTGCGTCGACGGTGCAGTGGGGCGACAGCGGCGGGCACTGCACGCCTCCGTCTGCCAGCGCGGGAGAGGCAGCGGCGCCGAGCATCACGGCCATCGCCATCAGCAGCGCGGCCATCGCCCGACGCAGCGTCAGCACGTCTTGTCCCGGTTGATCGTGGACTCCATGACGACCCAGCGCCCGGCGTAGATGCGCACGCTGGAGGTCTGGACGTAGGGCCGGTTGGCGTCGGTGATCTTGGCCGGTGTCCCGGTGGCCTTGTCCACCGGGAGGAAGTTCGAGGCGTCGACACAGTCCTCGACGGTCGCGCGGTTCGGCGTGGTGGACAGGTCGATCGCCGTCACCTTGGGAGCAAGCTTCGGCTCACCCTTGAAGACCTGGTTGTTGTCCTGGTAGTAGACGGCGCTGGCCTTGATGTCCGCGAGCGCCTTGTCGCCGGCGTACTGCTCCAGATTCACGTCCTTGAGCGAGCCGGACGCGAAGGCCTTGACCTCCTCCGCCCACATCCCGCGGTAGGCGGTGAGCACGGCCGCGCTGGCGGCCGCGGTCGGATCGGCGGACGGGGGCGCTGAGCTCGCGACGGACGGCGAGGGAGAGGCGTCCACCTTGGCAGCGCCACCGGACCCGCAGCCGGTCAGCAGGGCGGTCGCGGCGGCCAGCGCCGCTGCCGCGGAGATGGTGCGCAGGGCCGGCTGGCCTATACCGGTAGAGATTGACTTAGCCACTGGCATATCCCCCTCGTGAGTGGTCCAACGTTCAGGTGAAGAAGGCAGGTTCAGGCCTCGGCGTAGTGCTGTGCGCGGCCGGGTGGACGGCACGCTCCAGCGGCCGGCCGCCGCCGCACGATGCGTGGGGAGGCGGCGCCCCGGCGCGTCAGCCGCCGAGCGGAGGCGCGGCGTGCGGGCGCGCGGCCCGCAAGACGCGCTGCAGCTCCTCGGTGCTGGTCAGCAGCAGCCCGGCGGCCTGGTGCAGCTTGGACTCGTCCAGCGACGACAGGCCGCGTTCGATTCTCGACCAGCGGGCCTGTGCGATGCCGAGGAGCGCGGCGAGCCGACGCTGGCTCAGGCCGGCGAGCGTCCGCAGCGTCTTGAGGTCGTCCTGCGAGCAGCTGGCCACAAGCGCCGAGAGCGGAACGCCCAGGCCGGCGGCGAGAGCCTTCAGCGTGGTCAGCCGCGGCGTCCGCCTGCCCTTCTCGTACAGGCAGATGTGGTGCGCCGCCAGCTTCGACCCACTGCGGCGGGCGCGCAGCGCGAGGTCGCCCTGGGAGAGCGATGCCTCGGCCCGAAGGGTCCGCAGGGCGGCGGCACTGAAGCCGGTTGCCTCGCGACTGCCCATCGTGTCCTGCTCCGTGCTCGCCGATCCCTGGGTGGTGACCCGGGCCCCTGTGGGCCTGAGAGCTGGTGCCGCCTGTGGCGGTGCGCGGGGCCTGAGCCGTTCCGCCCGCGTGGGGTGCCGCCTTCATCGGTGCGCGTGGGCAAGCAGGAGCGTTGGCGAGTTCGCTCGAAGTTGTCTTGGAACGCGCGTACAGCACAAGGCCCCCCTTCCCCCGTCCGCTGCTAGCGGGTGACCGGCCAGTGACTGAATCTGATCGGTAACATGCTCGAATCTTCCACGCACTGTTCGATGCGTCAACAGCTATTCGCTAGCGAGTCGTGACTATAGGTCACAAATGCCCGATCTCTCCACATCTGTGCTTGGCCAAACGAAGAGTGCATGTCAGAACATATGTGTCGTGCGCGCAGCGCTGCTGCTGACCTCGGAGGGCGCCAGATTGCTTGGTGTCAACCAAGCATGACGGCCAATCGGTTCTGTTCCCGGGGAGCACTCTTCGGCCACTGCCGCAAAGTTATTGTGAAGGAAATGTGGGGGAGGTCGCGGCTGCTCTCGGCGGCGGCCTCGCGATCGGTCCGCTGCCCCGGCGTGACTCGTACTACTGCTCCTAGCCCGGGAGCGCTGGTCCCGGGCACTGAGCCAGGACGCGACGCATCGCGGCCTGCTCGGCCTCGGTCACCCACAGGCGGTATTTCGCCTTCACGGCGATCTGGCGCGACACGTAGCCGCACCGGATCTCGCCACTGGGCGGGAGCCAGGTAGCAGCGTCGCCGTCGCCCTTCGCGCCATTGGTGGGACCGTCGGTCGCGACCAGGTTGAGAGGGTCGTTCGCCAGGTTCAGCCGGTCCGCGGCACTGAGTTGCTGTGCGCCCTTCTGCCAAGCATCGGAGAGCGCGACCACGTGGTCGATCTGCACAGCCAGGGAAGAGCCCGGGCCACGCTTGAACGCGATCGTCTTGCCCGTATACGGGTCGTTCAGCACGCCCGACACGACCGTGCAGCGGCCCTCACGGACCGGGTTGACCAGGTCTCTCGCCAGTACATCATCGCGCGTCGAACAGGAATTCCCCGACATCGGCGCGGAGCTCTCGTCACTCCACGCGGGTCCGAACTGGTCCCGGCTGTATCCGGCCTTCGGCGCGCGGCCTTTGACGGGCAGCCGGTCGAGCTCAGCGTCGGCGGCAGCCGCGGTGCCGCGGCTGGCGCTTCCCGCCGGGCCGACGTTCGCCCCGGCGAGGGTGCAGGCGGCGGACAGAGCCGCTGCGGCGGTGGCCAGCACCATCATGGTGGCGCAGCGGGTGAGGCGGACGGTCACGGTGGATCTCCTCCGGCGGTGGGCAAAGTCGTCCATAGAGGTGTCGAAACGGCCCCCCGTGTGACATCGGCGGGCCGACCTTCTTCACGCTCCTCGCCGCGCGGGCTGCGCCTGACTGCCTTGGCGGTGCTACGAGAGCGTGCCCTGGAAGGTCGTGCGGGTCCCGTCCGGGTTCACGGCCTCGACGGTCAGAGGGCCGGGGACGGCTCCGGCAGGCACGGTGAACTTCACGGTCTGGGTGGCGGAGTGACCTGGCGCGATCGGCGCGTCCGGGTAGTCAAGCTCCGGGGTAGCGGTGCCCGCCTGCGTGAGCTGCTGGCCGGTGAAGAAGAGCAGGGCCACCCCCAGGGCCCGCCTGGGCTCCGTGCGGTTGTTGGCCACCGTCAGCTCAAGGGAGGCGTCCCGGCCGTTGGCCTGGGCCGCGCCGACGGTGATCGTGGAGACCCGAATGCCGCTGGCCGCCCAAGTGCCGAGCGGGACCACCGCGCCGCCCGAGGTGCCGGCCGGGGACGGTTCGCCGGCGGCGCCGGACACCGTGCCGGGCAGCTGGCCGTCGAAGAAGACGGCATCGGCCTCGGCGAGCCCCTCCTCCGTCGTCTCGGCGGTGACCGTGGACTGCTGGCCCGAGGCGTCCGGGGGGACGGCAACGCCGACCTCGGCGGTGAAGGCTGCGCCGGGCGCGACCTTCACGCCGTCCTGGCGCTTGGGCAGGCCGGCCAGGCCCTCGCCGGTGAACTGCAGTCCTGCCCGGCCGGCTTGTCCGTACCGCACGGTCAGGGCGGTTTCCGGCAGCACCGCGATCTGGCCGGTTGTGTTCGTCAGGGTTACCTTCGTCCGCAGCGCCAGCCAGCCGGCGGGAACCTGGGCCCCTGCAGACGCTTCGGCCTCCGTGAAGGGCGCCACCGACAGCGACCAGGCCCCATGGGCAGTCGTGGTGGACTCGCCCAGGGCCACGATGCCGGTCTGCGATGCCGCGCTGGTGGGGGGTGCGGGATTCGCGGCGTGCGACGGCTCGCCCTGCGAAGACGTGCTCTGCGTGCACCCGGCGGCGAGTAGTGCTGCGGCCGCTGCTACTGCCGTGCCGATTCGTCGTGCACCGCGCATCGCTCATCCTTCAGGTCCCGGGTGGACTGCTCCGTGACAAGGATGATGCCAAAACTGGCTCTTGTGCTGGACCTGTGGGTCGGGTCATGCGAGTTGGCGTCGGGGCAGGGTGGGGCGGTTGCCGCCGAGGCAGAGCATGACGAGGGCGATGACGGCCTCGGCGGAACGGAAGCCGAAGCCTCGGCGGATGATCAAGCGGGTCTTGGTGTTCGTCGACTCGATCAGGCCGTTGGACAGCTTCTCGATGATCGCGTGGAGGATGGCCTCGTAGTGGCGCTTGATCTTGCGAGCGAGGTCGGTGAAGGCCGGAAGGCGGCACCGGGCGGCCCAGGACAGCCATCGGTCCAGGGCCTTCACCGCGGCCTGGACGCCCTCCTCGGCGGCGATCCGGTAGATCGTGCGCAGGCCCTCCTTCAGCAGGTAGGCGCGGTGCAGGCGGGGGTCGTTGGTCGCGATCCAGGCGAGTTTGACCTGCTGGCGGGGCGTGAGGTCCTCGGGGTTCTTCCACAACGCGTGGCGTGAGTGCTTGAGGCGGCGGGCGAGTTCGGGGTCGGCGGCCTCGCGTCGTGCCCGGTTCCACGCGGAGCGGCGTTCCTCGTCCAGGGCCTCGGTGGCCCAGGCCACGACGTGGAACGGGTCCATGGCGCGTACCGCGTTGGGAGCGCGCTCGGCGACCACGTCGGCGATCCACTCGGCGCCGTCGGCGCTGATGTGGGTGAGCCCGTGCGCGCGGTCGGCGCCCAGCACGTCGAAGAAGGAGCGCAGTACGTCCTTGCCGTGGCCGTCCGCCATCCACACCACCCGTCGGGAGTCGTGGTCGACCACGACGGTCATGTACTTCTGCCCGCGCCGGTAGGAGATCTCGTCGATGCCGACACGCCGCAGGCCGGCGAGCCGGTCGATCCCGGCGTCGGCGTCGGCCTGGTGGCGGGTGATGATCGCGCCGACCGTGCGCCAGGCAGTCCGCATCAGCTGGGCAGTGGCCGCCTTGGAGCATTCGGTGGCCATCCAGGCGACTTGCTGATCGAAGTCGCGGGTGTGCCCGGCGTCGTGGCGGGCCCAGGGGACGGCGGCGACCACCACCCCGTGCCGCCGGCAGGTCACCCGGGGCGCGTCGGCCTCCAGGTAGAGCTTGAGGCCGGCAGCGTCCAGGTGACGCCAGCGCCGACGCCCCGCACCGGCGTCGAACCCCGGACAGCGGCTCCCACAGATCCCGCAACGGCGACGCGCCCGAGACCTCGGCCGGACCGCGACCACGATGACCTGCGCATCTACCTCGAACCGCACGTCCTCCGGCACCGCCTGCTCGCATCCGACCAGCGCGTTCAATACCGTGGTGAACCGCACGCCGTTCTCCCTGCGCAAACCGATCTCGGGCCTCAACACCTCAAGATCTGCACAGGGGACGGCGTGTACTGCGTCAGGCGCTCCTCAGCGACCCACAGATGGAGCACAAGAGCCCCAAAACTCCCGGGGCCGTTCACCGCGCCCGCGTGGGATGACTGCTTTCCGCCGTGTCAGGTCAGATCTGACGGACGGATCGGAACGGGCGGCCGCGGGGTACGTCGGTGCCGGGAGCGAGCGCGTGGACGACGTAGCAGTACACCGTGGCGCCGTTGTGGAAGCGGACGTGGAGGCCGTAGGCGATGGAGGCGCCGCGAGCGCTGTACGGCTCCGTGAGCCGGATGCGGCGGTCACCGGCTGAGGACAGGACGGCCTGGAGGTGGCGCTCGACGGCGGAAAGTGACGTCTTGCCGCGGGCGGGCAGCGCGGCTGCCCGGAGCCGCGGCGGTGCGGTGCCCTGCTGCGGGGCGCGCCCGTCCGGGGCTGACGCGCTGACGATCTGCAGGTAGACGGCCGCACCGGACGGCAGGGACAGACGCAGACCGTAGCGACTCACGGTGTAGCCCGCTTCGGCGAACGTGGTCACCGCACTGACGCCGCCCTCGGAGGTCAGCAGGCTCTTGAGAAGACTCTCGAACTGGCCCGCCTCCCAGGGGCGGTCGTCCCGTTCGGCTGCTCCGCCGTGCGCGCTCCCCTGCGGGCCGGTGCGGTGGACGGAGGCGAGGGGTGAGTTGGTCACGGACTTGGCTCCTTCGACGCCCCGCGCGGCCGGGCGGGCCGCGCGGGGCAGTGGTCGGCTGGGCGGGCTTTCAGTCCTGGCACCGAGCGTTGCGCTCGGGCTCGTAGCGGCGGACGGCTTCGAGCACGCTGATGCCCAGGGCGACGCTGCCGTCGCCGGCCAGCCATTCCGCCACGGTGATGCCCTCGGGGAGTGCTGCGAGGCGGGCGGCGAGGGCCTTGACGCCGATGTACGGGTTCCCTTCGGCGTCGCAGTCGGATTCGTAGGTTCCCGTGCCGGGGACGTGGGCGACATAGTGGCCGGCTGCGGGCGGGTTCGGGTCCTGCCAGAGCGCCAAGGCCGCGCTGGGCGCGTGCTCGATGAGGTGGGCCGCGAGCTCGAACGAGCTGCCGACCGGGGTCTGCTCCACCCAGTAGCGCTGCCCCAGGGCCAGGATCCCGGATTCGGGCTCGTCACCCTCCAGCTGGTCAAGGGTCTGCTCGGCGATGGCTTCGAGGACGCGGGGCGCGTCCTCCTCGCTGGCGGTGTGGACGATGAGCTGCAACGTTGAACTGTCCGACACTGGGGTCTCCTCTGATGGGTCCAGCTGGCGGGCCACGGCTGGCCCGGCGCTCTGGGGCTGATGGCCTGGCGCGGCCAGGCGGGTGGGTGTGACCGGGCGGCGTGGTGCCGCTCGCTCCAGGTCTCTGGGCGGTGGCCCGGGCGGCGTTTCGGTCGTGGAATGCCGCCCCGGCCGGGTTCACGCGGCGTGGCGCGCGTCCGGAGCACTCTCGGGCTGCCGGGCACCTCGCTGCCTCAGGCCCCGGATGCGCAGCGGGTCGCGCCGCTGCTCGTCCACGGGGACCACCGTGGTGATGGGGTCCTCGTTCTCGGCGAGAAGGTCGAGGCGCACCCAGTAGGGCATGACGAAGCGGGTGGTCTCGCCCGTGCGGCCCTTGCCGATACGGAACCGGCGGAAGTGGCCGCACCGCTGGTGGGGCGCCTGCTGGACGCCAGAGGGGATTCCGGCCCCTTCGTGGATGCGTCCCATCGCCCGGCGGGCGGCGTGGAGGGCGGGGCCCATGCGCCAGCCGACCTCGACGAAGAACGGGTCGCGGTCCTTCTGGACCGGTCGGCGCTTGCGTCGGGTGGGCTTCACCACCGGCGGTTCGGCGAGGTCGCGGTTGTCGCAGGACAGGTAGACCAGGATCGACAGTGCGGGCCGCAGCAGCTCCTCGAACAGGGCGTAGACCGGGCGCTCGTCGCTTACCCGCGACCAGTGCGCCTCCGCCCGCGCTGCGGCGAAGTTGACAGCCTGCCTCAGGGTGAACCGCTCGGCGCCGGTGGGGATGTTCATCCTGACGTAGGTCTGGCCGCGCACTTCGTAGCTGTCGTCGTCGAGCAGGTCGATGACGAACATCAGCCCGAGCCCTTCGATCTCGTCATCGGTGTAGGTCTGCTGCTCGGGGTGCTGGTTGAACCCGAAGACGAAGAACCCGCGCACCAGGGCACTGGAGCCGTTGAAGGTGATCGGCCACGGGTCGGGCAGGACAACCAGGGGGTTGATGTGGGGCAGGTGGGAGAACACGTCACCGGGCAGCTTGGTGTACGTGGAGCGGTACAGCTCGGCGGCCATGTGCTCGTTCAGGTCGTAGGTGACCCGGCCACGGCGGGCCCACATGCGGAAGATCCCGACATGGGAGGCGACGTCGACGAGATCGGCGTGATCCGCGACGGACATGGACTGCGGGGCGCGGAGGTTCAAGCTCACGGGTCGTCCGCTGGAGAGCTGGTCGAGCGCGGGGGCGAGCCACACATGGTTCTGGCGCAGCATGTCCTCGCGCTCTTTGAGCTGTTGGACGAACACCTCGTTGATGTCGCGGGTCTTGAGCGCTCGGGAGTGTCGGTTGACCGGCATGGGGTTCAGTGCTCCTGACGTGGCGTGGCGGCTGCGCTGGCAGGATGACCATACATATTAAAAAAGAGTTACGCAACACTGGGAGAGTAGCTGTGCCGCACACCAGGTAACCCAAGTGCACGGCACAGACAGCGATGTGACTACGTGACAGGAATGGGGACCAGGAAGAACTCCTGGCCGTCGTCGGCGACGATGCGGATCGGCTTGTCGGGCAGGGCGTCGAACACGGCGGCCACGACATCGTCAGCGCCGCTCTCGCGGTCCAGCGCAGGTGCGAGCGCCGAACGGACCGCGCTCAGCGTCTCCTCGGACAGGGGCCGCTTGAGCGGGGTGCCC
The DNA here is from genome assembly GCF_026342405.1 of Kitasatospora sp. NBC_00240. Taxonomy (NCBI): domain Bacteria; kingdom Bacillati; phylum Actinomycetota; class Actinomycetes; order Kitasatosporales; family Streptomycetaceae; genus Kitasatospora; species Kitasatospora sp. NBC_00240. Next base: position 36,393 of record NZ_JAPEMU010000003.1, on the reverse strand, counting down.
TTCGCGATCCCGGCGCACTCGGCGAGCTGGTCGTCGCTGGCGTCCGCGTCCAGGCCGCCGCGTAGCGCGATCGATGCCACCGTGGTGGCGAGCGCCGAGCGGTTGTGCCAGCGGCAAAGGGTGCCGGCAGTGCCGGCCGGGTGCAGGTGCACCGCGGTGCCGATCGAGGTCTTCAGAGTCTTCCTCCTTGGGAAAGGTGCAGGGAGCAAGGCCGCCGGCGGCCTGGTGGCCAGACCCCCGGCGGCGCAGCACGTCACAGGTAAGCGGCGACCATCTCGGCGAACTCCTCCGGCGTCACGACCGTGACGCCCAGCGAGTCCGCCTTGTCCTTCTTCGACCCCGCCTTCTCGCCGGCCACCACCAGGCCGGTCGACTTCGAGACGCTCGATGAGGCCCGCCCGCCCGCGCGCTCGATCAGCTCGTTGACGTCGTTGCGGGACATGCCCGCCAGGGGACCGCTCATCGTCCCGGTCGCCACCACGGCCTTGCCCGTGAGCGGCGGCGCGGGCGCGGCGGCACTGTCCCCCTCGGCCGTACTCACAGCGGAGACTGGCGTACCCACCTGCGGCTCCGTGAGGTTGACTCCCGCCGCGGCGAGCTTGCCGATCACCGCCTCCAGCTCCGCAAGCTCGGCGAGGACCAAGGCGGCCCGCTCCGGACCGATGCCCTCCACCGCCTGCAACGCCTCGGCATCGGCCTCCTGAATGGCCTTCATGCTCCCGAACGTCCGAGCGATCCGGCGCGACATGCTGCGCCCGGTGCCGCGCACGCCCAGGGCGCAGAAGACGCGGTTGAGGGGCTGCTGCCTGGCTGCCGAGATGCGGGCGAGGATCTTGTCGGCGTTCTTCTCACTGCCGGTCGCGCTGACCAGCTGCTCGCGGCTCAGGGTGAACAGGTCTGCGATGTCGCCGACCGCGTTGGCGGCGATCAGCTGGGTGACCGTGCTCTGGCCGACACCGTCGATGTCGAGCTGGTCGCGGCCGACGGCGTACTGGATGGAGCGGGTGAGGTTGCAGGCCCGGCCCTTGAGGCACCGCCAACGCTCCTGGCTGCTGTCGATACCGCCCCCGCACTCGGGGCACTGGGCCGGGATCGGGACGGGAGTCTCCGAGCCGGTGCGGGCCGAGACGACCGGTCCGACGACCTGTGGGATCACATCCCCCGCGCGCCGCACAACGACCTGGTCCCCGATGCGCAGATCGAGGCGGCCGATTAGGTTCGGATTGTGGAGGGTGGCGAAGGTGACCACGACTCCCGCGACCTCGACCGGCTCCAGCTCGGCCCGCGGGGCCAGGTTGCCGGTACGACCGACCTCCCACGTGACCTTCTTGAGAGTCGTTGTCCGTTCGATGGCCGGCAACTTGTAGGCGATGGCCCAGCGCGGCGCGCGGGACCCGCTACCTGCGGCCTTCTGGTCGAGGGGGTGGTCGGCCTTGATGACGATGCCGTCGATCCCGAGCGGCAGACTGGCGCGCTGTTCGGCGACCTTCTCGATGTAGGCGCCGGCCTCGGTCAGGTCGGAGAACGTCAGGGTGCCCACCGGGGTGTCGTTGACCGTCTGAACACCGAGGCTGGTGAGGGTGGCCATCAGCAGGCTGTGCGTCATCCGGTCGCGGATGTCGTCGCCGCTGGGGCCGGGCTCGGAGGACAGCAGCCCGTAGGCGTAGAAGCTGAGCGGGATCGTGTAGGCGCGACCGGTCGCGCGCAGCGTTCCGGCGGCGGCGTTGCGCGGGTTGGAGAACGCAGGCTCACCGTGAGCGGTCCGGATGCGGTTGGCATCCTCGAATTGCTCACTGGTGAGCACGATCTCGCCCCGGATCTCGACCGTCATGGAGGCCGAGAGCAGGTCAGGAAGACCCGCGATGGTGCCGATGGCGTGGGAGACGTCCTCGCCGGTGGTGCCGTTGCCGCGGGTGACCAGCTGTTCCAGCTTTCCGTTGGTGTAGTACGCGGCGATCGCAAGGCCGTCGATCTTGGGGCCGGCGTGGTAGTTGCGCACAGGGCGCCCGAGTCGCTTGTCCACGCCTGCGCCCCAGCGGCTCAGTTCGTCGAGGTTGAATACGTTGTCCAAGCTGAGCATGGGGGTCGAATGAGTGACGTCGCCGCCAGCGAGGGCCCCTGCGGCGACCTTGTCGGTCGGGGAGTCACTCGACACCCCTTCCGGGTGCGAGGCCTCGTAGGCGGCGATGCCTCGGGTGAGCCGATCGTAGCTCTCGTCGTCCATGGGTGAGGTGCCGTCGCCGTAGTAGGCGGCAGCGGCGGTACGGGCCTGCTCCACAGCCAGGAGGTAGGTGTCGTAGTCGGTCAGGACGGCGGCGGGTGCGTCGGTCATGAGATCCATTTTCTCGTCAGGCACTGACAATCGGGGTGCCAGCGGGTGGGGGCAGAGTGGGACGCCGAAGCCGAGGGACGGCGTCGGCGAGGCCGCGTCCCGGCCCGCCGGGCATGGCGGGCCGGGCATGGCGGGCCGGGACTCGTGGCGGCATGTCAGGCGGGCTGACCTGCCTCGTGCAGCGGACCGTGGAACTGGATCATCTCGGGGATGCTCAGCGCATACTCCGGCTCGTCGGGTCGGGTGTATCGCGGCGCGGGCCCGCCCGGCGCCTTGCATGCCCACGTACCGTCGTGGGTCCAGGGGTCGCCCACGCCGTCGATGTAGACCCGGTCGGTGTGGAAGGTGCTGCCCTCGTACTCGTACCTGGTACGAGGGGCATCACCGATCTTGTGGAAGATACCCCGTCGAGCCAGCTTGGGCAGCGTGATCACCTTGCTGCGACCGGGAGTGAAGAGGATCGGTTCGCCCCTGTCGTTCGTCACCCCGGTCATCTCCCAGGTGCGCCCGCCGTAGTCCTTGTACTTGGTTCCGGCGGTGCAGACGTACACCGCGTCCTCCGTGGAACCGGTGGTGTAGGTCATGGGCGACAGGCGTATGGCGGTGCGGGCGGTCATCGGTGCTCCCTGGTCGGCTGATGGCGAACCGGCGGCGAACACCCGACCGGCTATCCATCACTATACATGCGTAAAAAGACTTACACAATCCACTGCGGGTCGGCCGAACGGGGAAGTGCCGTGGCCCGAGTGCGCTGCGCAGCCAGGTCCGCTACGCCCCGCGCGTGCGGCCGACCCGCAGGGCGTAGCGATGTCCGCCCACCCGGCCTGGCGCACCCACCAGCTCGACGGGGCGGCCGCCGTCCTCGCCTGCTCCCGGCAGCCACCCGAACTACTGGCACAGCTCTCGCCGGGGCGCTGAATGTGGGAGCCCACCAGGTCGGGCGGGCACTGGACCGCTGGCCGATCGCGCCCAACAACCGAGCAGCGCACGGCGCTGGCGAACCTCTTCGGCATCCACCCGGAGTGGCTGGCCATGGACCCCGACCAGCAGCCCGACCTTGACCTGTACCGGTTCCGGCGGTCCTGCCCGTGCGAGAGCAGGGATGACCAGTTCGTCCTGGCTGACTTCGAACGTGCTCCCTACGACTTGGGCAAGTGGGCACTGGGAGTGCAGGGTGGTGCACCGGTTGCGGTCAGCCCCACCTCCACGAGGCGGATGGTCACCTGCTCCCCGTGCTTACGATGGGGTTTCCGGCCAGATTGCCATTCAGAGCGGTCCGCGCAACCGAGCACCGCGTTCGAGCCAACTGTGCCCCCGAGATGGGTCCTTGGCCTCACGAGCTGTGGTATGCCCCGCGGGGACAAGACAGCGCGGTCCCCTTCGCGTGCCTGCTGTCCTTCGCCGTCCGCCGACGCTGCTCGCGGCGGTGCCCGTAGCGTACGCCAGCATGGAAACAATCAAGCGCTGAGCTGTATCCGTCCGGCCCGCACGCATCAGCCTGACCTGTCGTGGTGCCGCCACGTCGATCGATCGGCCCGCAGCACGATCAGGACGACACTGGGCCACCCAGTCCTCGTGGCCAGATCGTCCTTGTCGATCCACAGGAGCGGCCAGCGCCACTTATTCCGCCAGCTCCGCCAGCCACGGATGCCCGGGGTGCACGCGCTCTAGCCACCTGATGAGGACGTCTCGCCTCGCCCGGCCCAGCAATGGCAGCACCCCGTCGAAGTCCGCCTGATCCTTAGCCCGCACCGCCTTCGCTTTAAACAGCAGCACCAACTCCGGTACCAAATACGGAATCCCATCCGCCGTCAGCTCGATGATCGCGTCGTACGGCAGCCGCAGCGCCTCGTCCCGCCGGCAGATCCACGTCCCGCCCTCGTGCGGTTCGCGGAAGACATCGAACAGGAACTGACCGCTTGCCGGATCCCGCAGCCAGGTCTGGTGCGTGGCCGCCAGCGCCTCAGCTCCCGCCGCTGCCCAGACCCGCCCAGAACCTACCGCGTCAAACACGCACTCGGGGAAGCGGTCCCGAATCTCCGGGAACCCCGCTGCGGGCACCGCGATCTCCAGATCGCCATGCGGACGTGACTGCCCTCCGCGGAATAGGTCCAGCGCCCACCCCGCTGCAATGCACCAAGGCGCACCGATCCCACCCAACCGCTCCGCGACCTGTTCCGGCCGCCAGGCGTCCGCCCACCGGGCATCCAGTTCGTCCACGTCGAGCACAGCGCCGCCGGGCGGCGGGGATTCGGTCATCGGCACAACTTACTGCCGCAACCCGACCCGGTGGGGCCTTTTGCCTGGAAGCTAGCGAGCTCTAGGCCCGGCCGTGCAGCATGATGCCGAGCCGGGCGGAGCGATCTCGGCCGGCGGCTTCGCCGGATCCTCGTGGCTTTTTGCCCCAGGATGCCCGTCCCGGACGCGCGGTGGGGCGGGCTTTCATCCGCCTCGGCTCCCGGGCGGTCTAGCTGACACCGGCAGGCGCTCAACTGAGGCGGCCGCCAGCGGGTGCCAGCGTTCGCGCCCGCTCGCCCAGCGCACGGGCGATCTTGTTGCCGGGGTTCTGGGCCACCGAGTGCCGCAGGGTGGCGAAGTGGTCGTCACAGCGCGCGGAACTGACGTGCTGGTAGTCGTCCAGGAAGGTGTTCCAGGTCGCGCAGGCGGCCTCGAGGTGGCCGAAGGCGAACTGGCGTTCCGCGAGAAGGGCGGTGGAGCGGGCTCGCGCACGGCGCTCGGTGGGCGGGCGGTGGCGGTTGGACTCCTGCATCGCGCTGATGGAGCCGCCCAGGTCACGCAGCTCGAACAGCACGTGGCTGGCATGGTAGTGCAGGGCCGCGGGATGGTAACCGGCGACGTACGCCGATCCGGACGTCGCTTTGTCGAGCGCGGACTCCGCCTCGGCGAGTTGGCGCAGGGCTGTGTGGCGCTCGCCGACGGCGGCTGAGGCATGGGCCTGCTGGCCGACGAGGAAGGCCCTCATGCGGGGGCCGGCCGCCGGGGCGGCCTCCGCTGCGGCGTCGGCGTACTGCTGGGCCTTGGGCCCGTGACCGAGCCCGATCGCCTGGACGCTCATGCCGCGCAGGACCGTGCAGTAGGTGAGGTGATCCTCGGCGACTCCGGCGAGGCTCAGGGCCTGGGTGTAGTACTGCTGGGCGAGGCCGTGCTTGTTCTCGTCGACGGCCATCCAGCCGGTCAAGTAGGCCAGGTCGGCGGCGGCCGAGCACATCGCCTTCTTCGTGGCCTCGGAGGCGTCGCACTGAAGGTAGCGGGCGACGGTGCTGCCCAGGAATGCGGCCGCGAGCGGGCGGGCCAGGCGACCGCCGAACTCGTCGTCCATCTGGGAGAGGCGTTCGGACATGGCGGTGACGGTGGCGACCTCGTTCGCCCCGATGCGGGTCCTGGCCTGGTGGGCGCGCTGGGCGCGGCCTATGACGTCCTGCCAGCCGGGGACGGCCAGGGCGACGGAGTAGAGGCCGACGGCGCCGAGCACCGTCCTGCGGGAGGGGTCCATGTCTGCTCTCCAGAGCTCGATGAGGGCGGTCGCAGTGTCCGGCTGGCCGGGCACTGAGGTGGTCGCGCCGAAGCCGGCGGCGGAGCTGGTGATGGTCCGGTCGAGCTTGCGGCTGAGGGCTTCGAGGATCGCCGGCTGGACTCTGGCCCGCGGGGTGGTGCCGGTCAGCCAGTGGCAGACCGAGGTGTCGTCGTACTTGAGCCCCAGGTGCATCTCGGTGCCCACCGCGTTGACCGCGCGGGCGAACTGGCCGTTGTTCCAGCCGGTCTCACGGATGAGGTTCTGGAGAGCTGTGTTGCGGGTGCGGTCGGACATGAGTCGCCTTCCCCCGGAATTCAAGGATTTCAACCGTAGCCCCTGTCCGGCCCGTAGATGCGTGTTGTGACTGGTTGTTGACTCATCGTCAGCCGCCCGGGGCGCGATCGGGAATCGCCGGGCCCCCGCCTGGCTGAGGCACCGGTCGGCTACCCGAGACGAGAGACCCGGAGGGGACGATGGACACCGAAGCGCTCGCGGAACGGCTCCCGGCTCGCGCCACCTGGGAGGAGACCGGAACGGCCCTGCTGCCCGGCGTGCTGACGCCGGACCGCTTCCAGGCCCTGGCCAGCGAGGCGCACGGGCGGCTCGACCTGGTCACCCCGCACGTGCACGACCACACCAGCTCGCACCGCGACGGCTCGTTCGCCTCCCCGGTCCACTGCGGCTTCATCCCGCCCGGCCCCGTGCTGGAGGCCCTGGCCTACGACAAGATCCTGCTGGCCCGGCTGCGCGAGGCGACCGGCATCGCGCGCCTCGTCCCCCGTGGCGGCGCGGTGGTCCTCTACCGGGAGGGCGACTTCCAGGGCATCCACACCGACTCGGTGAAGTCCACGGTCACGGTGGGGATCGCGCTCACCGAGGACCTGCCGGCGATGGGCTGGGCGCCGCACCTGCGCAACGCCCACCCCGACTACCTGGGGGAGGTCGTCGCCGAGCACGGCATCTTCCCCGAAGGGGACGGGTTCACGACGCTCGCGCACCCGTACGGCGACGGCAGCGTGCGGGCGTTCGCCGGCTACCACGTCCCGCACTGGCGCCCGCGCCTGACCCTGCCGATGGGCCTGCTGGTCACCATGTCGTTCATGGACCTGTGATGGCCAGGACGCTGCGCCAGAACTGGCTGGCGGAAGGCCGGGCCCCAGTGCCGGACGACATTGTGGACCCGGGGCTGTGGGAGGAGATCGCGGCCGAGGCCAAGCGGTGCGAGCCGTACGCGGTGGTACGCCACAACCAGCGCCCCGGGCTGCTGGCGATGCGGGATGGCTCGATCACCTCCCCGCAGCGCTGCAAGGTCCACACCGGCGGGGCCGCGCTCAGCGCGCTGGCGATGTCGAAGGCGCTGGCGGAGGTGGCCGGCGAGGCGACCGGCCACCGTCGGATGACGGCGATCCGCTTCGGCCTGAAGTACTACGCGCCCGGCGACTACATGCACGTCCACCGGGACGACGGGAAGTGCGAGATCACCTTCAGCTGCGGCCTCACCCCGGGCCTTGGCGCGATGGGCTGGCTGCCGAACCTGCGCTGGCTGACCACCGAGCAGGTCGCCGGCCGCCTCGCCGACACCCCCTACCCGGAAGGCGAGATGTTCCCGATCCGCCACCGGGTCCTGACCGGATTCGACGGCAGTCGGATCCCCCACTGGCGTACCCCGCTTGACACCGAGTCGCGCGAGGTGCTGATCACCATCTGCTTCACCGACCTCTCGGTGTAGCTGTCCGTCCAGCTCAAGGAGGAACGCACATGCCCGACATCACCACCCCCGGGGTCGTCGTCGACCCGGCGGACTTCGTGGCCGAGCTCCACGCCGAGGGCAACATGCCGCAGAACTCCGGCGGCGACCCGGCCGTGCCCGACTCCGCCTTCCCCGACACCCACACCTACGAGCTGCCCACCGTCTGAGGCGGCCGGCAGCCGGTAGTTGAGTAGCTGATCGCCCGGCCGCCGGGCACCGCCCATGACCTGGGTGTCCGGCGGCCGGGCTTCGCCATCCCGAGGAGGAAGGCAGCATGCGCAAGGCGTTCTTCGACGGCACCCACCGCACTCGCCACCCCGCACAGACCTGGGCCGCGATCCGGCCGCTGCTGGCGACGTACGGGATCACCCGCGTCGCAGACGTGACCGGCCTGGACGACCTCGGCATCCCGGTGACCATGGCGGTGCGGCCGCTCGCCCGGACCCTGTCGGTCGCCCAGGGCAAGGGCGCGAGCCTGGACGCGGCCCGGGTGTCCGGGGCGATGGAGGCGATCGAGGCATGGCACGGCGAACGGACCGTTCCCGCGCCGTCGGTGCGCGCGCCGGCCCGGGAGATGGGGCTGCCCTACCCGGTGACCGCGCTGGAGTCGCACCCCGGCTCGCTGCTGACCTCCCGCACGGTCCTGGACTGGATCACCGCTCGCTCGGCCGTCGACGACACTCCCGTGCCGGTGCCGGCCGCGTGCGTGCGCCTGGGGCGGGAGGTCCACGACCAGTGGCGCCTGCACCTGCCCAGCGCCTCGACCAACGGCCTGGCCTCCGGCAACACCCGCGCCGAGGCCGTCGTGCATGGCCTGTGCGAGGTGATCGAGCGCGACACGATCAGCGATCTCGCCACCCTGGGCCGGCCGTGGCCCGCTCAGCTGATCGCCCCGGCGACCGTCGAGGACCCGCACTGCGCGGAGCTGATCGGACGGGTGCGGGCGGCCCGGGCCTGGCTGGAGCTGTGGCACCTGCCGAACCGGTTCGGCGTCCCGGTCATGGCCTGCTACCTGTGGCGCGAGGACCAGCCCGCGCTGCTGGTCTCCGGCTCCGGCGCCCACCTGGACCCGCACGTCGCCCTCTCCCGGGCGATCACCGAGGCCGCGCAGTCCCGGCTCACCCAGATCACCGGCAGCCGCGAGGACATCCACCCGGCTGCCTACCGCGACACGATCCATCGCGGCCCCGCCCCCGCCCCGGCCGCCGGGGCGGATTGGGCGATGGTCGCCCGCCGGTACGTGGCCGACTTCGCCACCGACGACGGGGAGGCCGGGCACGTGGCCGCGCTCGTCGCCGACACCACCGGCGTCCACCCCCTGGTCGTCGACCTGACCTGGGGACCGCACGCCCGGGAGGAGTTCGCCGTGGTCAAGGTCCTGGCGCCGCACCTGCGCTACGACGCCCGCCACACCATCCCCCGTCCCACCCAGGAGGTCGCCGCGTGAGAGTCCACGTCTTCGCCGGCCCCACCCTGCCGACTGCCCGCGTCCGCGAGCTCGTCCCGGGCGCGGTGTGCCATCCACCGGTCCGGCACGGCGACCTGCTGCGGCTCGACACCGCCCCCGGCGACACCGTGGTGGTCATCGACGGACTGTGGCACCAGAGCGCCCCGGTGCGGCACAAGGAGATCCTGCTGCTGCTGGCCGAGGGCGTGCGCGTGGTCGGCGCCGCGAGCATGGGCGCCCTTCGCGCCGCCGAGCTCGCCCCCTACGGCATGACCGGCATCGGCCAGATCTTCGACCAGCTGCGGGACGGGATCCTGGACGCCGACGACGAGGTGGCCGTCCTGCACACCCCGGACGGCAAGCCGCTGGCCGAGGCGCTGGTGAACCTGCGGACCGCGTTCACCCGCTGTGCCGCGGCCGGTCTGATCAGCACGGACGACGCGCGCAACCTCGAAGACCTCGCCCGGGCCCTGCCCTACACCCGCCGCTCATGGGCGGCCCTGGGCCACGGTGCCCGCGCGGCCGGCGCCACCGAGGCGTTCGAGACGGTCGACGCCTGGCGCCGCACCAACCCGTACGACCTCAAGCGCGAGGACGCCGAACGCGCACTCGCCCTGGTCGCAGCCGGCCTCCCACCGGTGACCGGCGCCGGGCCGTGGGCGCAGGAGCCGTGGCGGACCAGCTTCGTGCGGTACTGGGCCGCGACCTTCCGCCCCGACCAGGACTCCGGCACGGTGCCGTTCCTCGCCGTGCTCCAGCACCAGCAGCTCTACGACCCCCGGTTCGCGGGCCGTTGGCGGGCCCGGGTCCTGGCCGCCGTCGCCTGGCGAAGCGTGGGCGATCCGGCGGATCTGGAGAGCGCCGCGCTGCGGGTCGCCGCCGCCGAGGGAGTGGACACCGCGGGGATGTCGCGGCGGCAGCTGGCGTTCTGGCTCACCCCCGAGGAGATCCGGGACCTGGCCCCCGCCGAGTCACTGCTGAGGATCATGGTCCGCTCGGCCCGCCTGGACGGCGCCTGGACGGCGTGGCCGTCAACCCGCGCCGAGGCCGGGGAGCTGCTCGACGCGGGCTTGGCGACCGCCGAGGTGGTCGCCGCCGCGTTCGCGCTGAACGCGGCCGCCGAAGCCGCCGATGCCCGCCGCAGCACCGCCCACCTGGACCCGGACCGGATCGGCCGTCACCTGGCGGCCCGCTGGCACCTCGCGGCGGACGCCGACCAGGCGGTGCTGGACGCGGCGGCCCGCGACCGGGCGTTCCGGGACTTCGCGGGCGCCATCGAGGTCGCCCGCGCCTTCTACCTCGGGGCCCGGGCCGCCGAGACGAGCTCGCCGCCGGCTGCCGTCGTCTCCTCGTCGGCGGCCAGGGAGAGCCAGCGCACCTGACGGATCACCAGCGGCACGACGGCGGCCGCCGTGATCACCAGGGCGCCGACGGCGAGGGTGGAGCGGACCCCGAAGGCGTGGGAGGCCGGTCCCGCGAGGAGGTACCCGAGGGGCACCGGCAGGATCTGACCGAGCGTCGAGTACGACATCGTGCGGCTGAGGCGGTCCGCGGGGATGCGCTCCTGCACCAAGGAGGCCCACACGGTCATGCTGATCGCCAGCCCCGTGCCGGCCGCCGCGGTCGCAACGATGAGGACCGGCAGCGGGGCGGCCAGCGCCATCGCGGCCAGCGGAAGCGCCATCGACCCGGTGCCCAGGCACACCACCCGCCCGACCCAGCGCGGCTTCCACAGCAGCGCGACGGCGGCGCCGGCCACCAGCCCTGCGGTGAACCCGGACACCACCGCGCCCCACGGCGCCGCACCGCCCAGGAACCGGGCCCCGTAGACCGGGCCGAGCAACTGGTAGCCGGCCAGCCACACCGGCACGACCAGGGCGGACTGGCAGACCATCACCCACAGCCAGCGCCGGGAACGGAAGTCCTCCCAGCCCTCGCGCAAGTCGGCGGTGAAGCGGGCCTTCATCTTCACCCGCCCGGCGCCGAGGTCGATCCTGGCGAAGAGCACCGCGGAGGCGGCGAAGGTGAGCGCGTCCCAACCGATCACCCAGCTCGGCCCGAAGTCCGCGACCAGCACGCCGCCGAGCGCGGGACCGGCGACCTTCACCGTGTTCTGCCCGATCTTGAGCAGCGCGTTAGCCGCGTGCCGCATCTCGGCGGGCACGACCTCCACCACGATGCCGCCTGCCGCCGGGTTGAAGAACGCCGACGCAGCCCCGCAAGCCGCCGACATCGCCACCAGGTGCCACACCCGGGCAGCGCCGGTCCACAGCAGCATGACGACCAGCGCTTCCGCCACGGCGCAGACGATGTTGGACCACACCATGACCCGGGCCCGGGAGAGCCGGTCCGCCACCACGCCGCCCACCAGCAGCAGCAGGATCTGCGGCACCACGCTGGCCGCGAGCACCAGCCCGAGCGCGCTGGCGCCCCCGCCGATGTGCAGCACCGCGAACGCCAGGCCGATCGGGGAGACCGCCGACCCAGTCCACGACAGCAGACGGGCGGTGAAGTGCAGTCGGTACGGTCTGATCGCCAGCGGCGCACCTGCCTCCCGGACGCGGGCCCCCCAGCCGATCCGTGGGACAGAGCCCGCCGCTTTCCGGTCCAGCGGCCACACGTTTCGCAAGATCCAACTCCGCCCAGAGAACACGAAACCCGGCAGCGCGGGGCGCCACCGGGAAGCTCGCACCGACTCTAGAGCAACCAGAAGATCGTCTGTCGCAGACGCACCAGGACCCGTCTCGACACGAGAACTTCCCCACGACCAACAGCCGTTGAGAATCGCCGGCCAGGGTGCCGTCGGGCGGCGAAGGAATCGACCGAGCAGGGCTGATTGGGACCGGGTGCCCACCGTACGCGGCCACGCCACGGGATGGACACCAGCCCGACAACGCGACAACCCCGCCTGCGGGGGCCGGGTGGGCGAACCCGGGCGGCCACGCAGAGGAGCGGTCTGCCCTGGCCTGCGCGGCGAGCACACGATGTTCGGTATGACCACCGCCCTGGAACGTCACGACCGGGACCGGGGCGCGGCCATCGTCGACCGGCACCCCGCCACCCCCACCCCGGACGCGCAGACGGTCCGGATGGACGCCGCTCTGCTCGCGCTCGCTGGCGCCCTGCTCTCGCAGTTCGCGGCCGCGTTGGACGGCGAGCCGATCGGCCTCCGGTGATCGTCCCTACCTGCGGGAGTCAGGTCGCGCGGGTGCAGAGGCAGGGTGTGCAGCGCTTCAGATGCCGGTCACACCCTGAGTCTGGAGCGCTTGTCCGAGGGTGTAGTCGGCAAGGTCCGCGCCGGACTCGATGAGAGTGCTGAGGACGGTGAACCACGAGGTGCCAAGCAGCCTGGAGCTGTGCCGGGGCTGGTCGGGCGGTTCGGGAAGAGTAGGCAGCTTGATCCTTTTGCGGTGCCCCTCCCCCAGGCTCGGCTCGCCGTACTGGACCAGGAATTCGCTGTAAGCCGCCTGCTCCTGCCGCTCGTTCCAGAGCGCCTCCGCCGTCCGGTATGCAGCGCGGGCAGTGTCGCGGATTTGCTCGCGCCGCCGCGCCACTGCCTGGTAGCGCACGTGGCCGGCTTGGGCACGCTGGACGATCTCCGCGTCCAGCTGCAGGACAATGACCTGCTTTCCCCACGAGGAGCGTTTCTCAGCTTCAGGACGTCACCGTCGCCCATCAGGACCGTCCTCTCGCCGGTAGTGCGCGGCCAGGATCAGGTCGGCCGATTCATCGGCCGGCCGGGGATACACGAGGCGGGTGTCACCGATCGTCTCGGCGAGCTCGAGGCCCAGGTCCGGCAGGTCGGCCCTGGCGACCTCGAGGGCCGACCGCAGCGCGGGAGCATCGGCGAGCATCAGTCGGCCTGGCCCTGCGGGATCGGTTGCAAGGCGGGCGAGACTGACGGCCCGCGCCTCGGGCGCCAGGCGGTGTGCGTAGGACAGGCAGGCGTACGCCAGCACGGCGCGGGGGGCCAGCCGGCCGGCCCAGCGGTTCACCACGAGCGCCTCCTCGCCCCTGCGGGCACGGTGAAGTGCCCCCTCAGTCGTTGTCTGGAGGATTCCAAGGTCACGGAACGGGTTCGACAACACGTCCTCCAGCGTGGCGCGGGGCTGGTCGCGCGAGCGCTGCGTGGGGGCGTACATCGAGACAAGCGCGGCGATGTCCCGGCTCACGAGCCCTTCGGAGGGCTGGGCCCAGCCGGTCTCCACTGCGGCGCGACGCACAGCCGCCCGCAGCTCCAGGCGGGTCTGGCGGGACAGCCCGGCGCAGCCGAACAGGTAGAACCAGGTGGGCACCTGGCAGGTGCCACTGAGCAGCCACCAGTGCAGCAGCCACAGACTCGAGGGAAGTTCGAGGTACGGGTCGGCGCCGTCCTCGGCGAGAAGCCAGTGCCCACGACGGGTCGGGCGCTGCTCGCCGCCGGCCCCTGCGGGTCGCGGAGCGTCCTCGAGAAGCCCGAAGGCGCGTGACCAGAACTTCATCGACGGGACCATGCTCGAGCCGACGCCGAGCACGACCGTGGCGTCGGCCCGGCTGAACAGTCCAGGGTCCGCTTGGACGGCTTCGTGGACCTTCAATAGCCATCCCTGCCGCGGAGGGTAGGAGCCATGCCTGGCGAAGGTGCGGGTGCAGCCGGACAGTGGAGGCTGGTAATCGCGCACGGCGGTCTCGCTCTCGTCAAGGGAGGTGTCCCGCCCGGCCCGAGGCTGGGCGGGACACTCAAGTGGGAGGGTCAGACGGATGGGGCTCGCACGAAGGTCCCCGTCCCGTCGGGCCAGCTGACGGTGACGTTCTTCTCGGCGCACAGTTCGAGGAAGGTATCGTCGGGCTGCTTGGCCAGCAGCAGGAGCTTGCGCGGCGTGTCGGCGAAGTGCCTGACGAGGTCGAACAGTTCGCCCAGGGCCAGCAGCAGTGACGAGCGTGCGGTGACAGCCCGTACGACGACCAGCTCGTTACGGGTGAGATCGAAGAGCTGCACCGGAAACGGCGTCAGGTGCCCTGGAAGCGTGATCCGGTAGCCGGTGACCTCGTGTCCTTCGGTGAGGCGGAGATGGCGCTCATAGGCCTCCGACAGGGTCCAGGCGGCCTTCTGCCCGGGCAGCAGATCCGACCAGTGGAGCGGCGTGGGGCTGGCCTGGAGCGGAGCGGTGCGCTTGAGCTGGAGCTCGGTGGCGACCGCGTCCGTGCCAGGCAGGGTGGTGGGTGGACAGTCGAGCGGAAGAAGCCGGAAGACGAGGACGCTGCGGTCGGCCGTGCCCGATTCCGCTCGGACGTCGGCCCGCACGTACGGGACCTGCGGGTCGAGTGCATAGGCCCCCAGGTAGCGGGGGAGCGCTCCCGGCAAGAGAGTGAACAGCCGCAGCGTACGGCCCTCCGTCCGGTGCTTGAGGATCGTGCCGTTCCCGCGGTTGGGCTGCTGATCCAATCCGTCGGTGCCCCCCTCGCCGGTGAAGTGGACATGGGTTCCGGTTTCTCCGAACTACTGAGGTCCCATCTGCTGATCAATAGCCAGCGGACCTCGAATGGTGATGACTGCCAGGCAGGGCCGGCAGCCCTAGCCATCCCCACCTGGCATGTCAGCGACTGCCTCGGCTACGCTTCCAGTACTCGGTCAGAGCGCCGGCGATCACAGCAGCCAAGATGGGGCTCAGCAACTGGACGAGGAGGTTGGCCCGTTCGACCGGCGCCCAGAACATCACTCCCGCCACGACGGCCCCCACCAACGTGACCGCAACGCCCGTCACCAGCGTGCGGCGACGGCGACGGCAGGCGCTCACTAGCCGCGCGAGGGCCTTCTCCGGCTGCGCAACGATCTCTTCCACGTTCCCCTCCAGGTCTTCGAACTTGGGCAGAGCCGGCAGCCATCCAGCGGCTGACCTGCTCAATTCCAGGTTCCAGCACCCCCAGAACCACTTGGCCCCTCCGGTCTTCCGCCCTCGAAGGTTGTCAAGGATTGCCATAGCCTGCCGTAGCTTGTCATTGTGGCCATGCGGCCAGACACATGCCGAGGGGGCCACGTGAGCAAGCACCTGACCATGCCGTCCATCGACGAACTCCCCGACGGGCCGTCGAGGTTGTTCGTGCAGGAGATCTTCTTCCACTACCGCGAGGCGAAGCGGCCCCCGCTGCGCGAGCTCGCCAGTGACGTCCTCAACGATGGCGAGTTCGATTGCACCGCCAGCCGGGAGACGATCCGTCAGATGCTGCGAGGGAAGGCCGTCCCCACCCGTTGGGCCACGGTGGACGCGGTCTTCACCGTCTTGTGCAGGCGGTCTGGCATCGCCAAGGACGGGGAGCGGTACTCGGCCACGGTGTTCAAGTCCATCACTTTCGAGGAGGCTCTGCGGCACCTGTGGGACGAGGCGCTGGAGGGCCGAAGTGACCCGGATCTTGCCCTCGGCGAACCTGACCACAGGGAGCGTTGGCTTCGGCGCCCCCGTGACTCCTAAGCGTCTGTGACCACCCGAGTCGCCTCTGACGGGTTGGTCAGTCTGTCTCTCGGATGGTGGGAATCCCCAGGTAAGTTGTCGATCGCCGATCTTCTTGCTCCTTGAGACGGGCGATCTTCTCCTTGGCAGCATCGAGGCTCACGGACAGGCCCTCGACGTCCTGTAGCCAGCCCTCGCGCTCAGCTTCAGTGATCCGTTCGACGAGGTTGTCCCGGACCTCTTCGAGACGGCCTCGCTCGAAGGGATCAACGATGAGGACGGGGCATCGGATGCAGGCGTGTTCATGGACGCAGTCCGACCCGTAGGCGCGTCCGCAGGTGCCGAGCGAGAGCTTCCTCCGTGCGAAGTGCCCGAGGAACTCGTCCCACTCTTCGGTGCTGACCGCTCGATACTCCTCGGTCGGGCGAACGCTGCGTCGGCGGGCGATGAAGGCCCGGTGTGCTTCGAGGACCGCTTGTGGATAGACCGCGTTGTAGCCCATCGTGGTGTTGATGTCGCGGTGGCCGGCGATGACCTGGGCGATGTGCGGGGGCAGCCCGTTGAGGATCGCGTCGGTGATGAAGATTCGCCGGAAATCGTGGGGCTGGAACTGCAGCACCTTTCCGCTCGCGTCGGTGATGCCGGACGCTTCCAGGGTCCGGATGAGCGCGCGACGGATCGTCGCGATCGAGATGGGGCGGCGTTCGCTGTCGTTGGTCCACTGGAACAGCAGCGGCATCGGTGCGTTCCAGACCCGTTCGTGCATGTCGTAGCTCGCGATCGACGGGATGACACCGTTCTCGTTGCGGACTCGGGAGACGACCGCGCTCAGTACGTCGGCCAACTCCGGGCTGATCAGGACGAGTCGCTCCTGGTCAGTCTTGGACGGGGCGATCTGCAGGAGCGGCACGACCTCGCCGGTGGAGGGCAGCTTGTAGCGGATGATGCTGTGGTGACTCAGTTCGAGTAGTTCCTCGATCCGGATGCCGGTGTGCCGCAGGATCTCGATGGCGGCCCATGCCCAGAAGGCGTGCTTCTCCTCCGTTCCGAAGTAGCGGTAGCCGCCGAGGCTGTCGTAGGAACGGCTGGGCGTGCCGGCGGACCGCTTGGTGCTCTTGGCCGCGGTGAACGTCTCGCCGAGGACCGTGAAGGAGGCGCCGAACGGTGCCGCGCTGATGGCGTCGAGCCGGGTTCGGGCTTCCTTGAGCCGCCGGTCGGCGACGCGGACAACGGTCGGCAGGACAGGCAGGCGCTCTCGCGTGCGCTGGTCGGAGCGGGTCTTCTGGCCCTGCTCGCGCTTCTTGCCCGAGGTCTCGGCCTCGCTGACCGGGCAGGGCGCGGTCCAGGGTCCCCAGCGGGCCGGTTCGTCGAGCGACCAAGCCACGAGATCCAGGTAGAGGGTGCGGACGGCCATCATCACGGCGGTCTTACTGGTGCGTGGGTGGATCTCCTCGATGACGGAGCCGTCCGGCTGCCGGGTGCGGACCACTTTCGTCGCGACTCGCGTCTTCCAGGCCGCGCTGACATCTGGCGGCAGGTCCAGCGAATCCAGCCCGGGGTGGTGTCGCTCGATGTCCTGCCAGAAGACCTTGGCCAGCAGGGACGACAGGTGCTTGAGCGAGTTGAAGTCCATGCCGGGTGAGCGTTCGGTCAGGTAGTCCACCAGGAGGTCGCGGATCGGCTGCGACTTCAGGAAGTACCGGTCGATGAGCTGGGCGGGCGTCAACTGTCCGGTGCGGTTCTCCAGGAGCAACAACGTGGCCGGTGCGTCGGCCGGCAGCAGGTCGAGGTCCCGCAGCCAGTAGTAGGCCAGTCGAAGGGCCTTGGCCTGTGCGGCGCCGCGAATCTGACGCATCGCCAGGAAGTCGCCCACGACGATGTCGTCGATGCCTCCGCCGTTGACGGCGATCATCTGGGCGAGGTAGGTCAGCCCGGCGCTGGCGGCCGGGATGCCCCGGATGTCGGGCGGGATGATCCGTTCGAGGCGGGCGAACCCCTCGGGGTCGCGTGCCTCGGCGATGGCCGGACCAAGAAACCGAGAGGGCCGCGCGGCAAGCCAGCTCAGCTCAGGGCGGATCACGTCCGCGCTGATCAGCGCCAGGATGCCGGAGTCCAGGCACTGCCGGTCGACGCGGGCAATGCCGTGCTGGCGGCACCAGCCGACGATCTCGGCGTGCCAGGTCTTGGGGTTCGAGGCTGCTGGGCTCGCGGCCCACCGGGCCTGCCAGTTGCCGCCGGGGTAGGACTCCAGCCAGGACAGGAGCGCGCGAGCGCCCCGCTTCCGGGATTCCTGAGCGCTGTCGGTCGAACCGGCCAGAGGCGGCTTCTGGAGGCGCCCGAGGACGTCCTCCCGGCTGGCCTCCGTGGCCAGCCAGGAGAGCTGAGGCTCCCGGGGCGGGAACCTCTCCAGGAGGTCTGTGGCCTCGGCCCCGGCGTAGGGGCGGAGGGTCTGGGTCGGGGTGGACCGGGTGGCCAGCGGTGCGCGGGTCGTGGTCTGGGTCATCCGTCGATCACCCCGAACAGCGTGTTCAGGGAATCGGGGTTGTAGCCGGGCGCCGGCGGTGCCGGCTGAGGCGCGTTCTGCTTCCTGGCCATCCTGGTGAGGTGGGCCAGGCCGTGCTCGATCAACTCATCGGCGCTCGGGTTCAAGTAGGTCTCCGTGGTGCTCAAGTGCTTGTGGCCGAGGATCAACTGCACGTGGTGCAAAGACATTTCGGGATCGTTTGCCATGCGGAAGGACGCCGTGTGCCGGAGGTCATGGAGAGTCCAGTTGCTGCCCAGCAGCTGGTTGACGCGGGTGAACATGATCCGGGCCGCGTCGTAGGTGAGCGGACGGAACGGCCGCCGCAAGGTGACCCAGAGCGGTTCCGCGCGGCCGCGGCCGGCGCCGCGGCGCCAGACCTCCTCCTGGTAGAGCCGAAGCCAGACGAACGCGGCTGGGGAGGCCGGGAGTTCCTGGAAGTCCTCGGTGCCTTTCCGGATCACACCGATCACCTGCTGCCCCGGCTTGGCGTGCTGCTGCTGAGCGCCCAGCAGCTCGCTGGCCCTGGCTCCGCTCGATGCCCATGCCTCCAGCAGGGCCCGGTCCCGGTTGTGGCGGATGCGGGCGAAGATCTCGGTGTACTTCTCGTCCGGGATCCGCCGCGGGATCCGCTTGGGGACCTTCGGCCGGTAGCGGCCCTTCCGTTCGGGCTGGAAGGGCTCGGTCGGCTTGTGGCTGGCGTTCCGACGCTCTCGACGTCCCCGCACCAGCGGGAAGGGATTGACCAGCAGGGCCCCGGTTCGCTGGTCGAGATGGAAGTCGTAGAACTGCCGTAGGACGGTCTCGCAGTGCGCGCGGGTGGTCGGGGCGTACTTGGGACCGATCGTCAGCTTGCCGGTCACCGGGTTCGGCGCCCCTGGTAGCACCTTTCCGGCTGCGGGGCGGGTGTCGGGCTCACTGCCGTTGCGCCAGTGCGGTCGGACCGGCTTGTCGGCCATCCGCATCCACAAGGCGAAGTCACGGGCGTCGCGTTGAGTTGCGCGGTCCCACTCGACTCCCAGCACCCAGAGGAACCGCCACCAGCGAAGCAGGTCCATGCCGTACGAGCGCAGGGTGGTGGCCGGACTCCCGCCGGCCAACAGGTCTGCGAAGTACAGGGCAACGGGCCCAAGCGGTTGGCCCTGGGGGTCCAGGATCTGCCACGGGTCCCACGGATCATCCGTGGCAACCAGCTTGCCGATCTGAGGCAGAACCAGCTGCCGCAGATCCCTCTTGGGCCCCTCCTCCAGGATCATGGCGGGAAGCTAGCAGATAACGCTCTGACCTGCACAGACATGCTTTTTAGTTCGGTCAACAAGCTCCACCCGTCCAGCGGATCGAGCGGGGAGCCGGGGCTGGTGAACAGCATGACGTTCGGCGTCAGGCTGCACGGGCTGATGCGCCCTCTCGTACGGCCGCCGTATCGAGCGTGCAGTTCATCGCGGCCTACGTGCTCGCCGACGGTCAGGTCCCAGGACATGGGTTACGACTCCTTGCGGTCAGATGATCGGATGGGCGGGAGAGCTGTCACCACAGGGTGAGGAGCTCATACGGCAGAGCCACCTGCTCCAACAGCGCGCCACGAAGGTCCTGGCTGCGGCCAGTGCCGGGCGCCGCCAGTCGGACGCGGACAGGATGTGGGACCACACCTCCTGGGTCGTCACCAGAACGGGGCACTCCTCGAACCCGGGCACACGGTCTGGGTCGTGGACGCCGTTGATGTCCACCAGGCATCCGTCAGGGCGGAGGGCCACGAGGTGAAGCAGCTGGCAGGCGCAGACGTTGTCGGCGATCAGGGGCTCGTTGCAGAAGTCGTCTTCACAACCCGCCGCGTCGCACTCCGGCTGACAGAGAACGCCTGTCGGCCAACCGGTGGCCTCCGCCATGGCGAGGGCCAGCGCGTGACACTGACCCCTGGTGAACGCCTCGACGGCGGCGGAGTCGATCAGGCCGGTGGTGATGGTGGTTCGCACGTAGTTGGCACCTGTGACCGTCGTCGCCCTCCCGGACGGTAGGGCCTTGGCCTCAGCGGCATCTTGAAGGATCTGAAATGCAGACGCCGTCGACGGCGTAAGAACAGGCACGACTGCTCCACATACTGGGCGGTGATGAATCGGCTGGCGCGACAGGGTCGGTTGAAGCCCAGGTGGCGGCGCCTTATCGGCTCAGCTCGTGGGGTTGCTTCCAGTCGGACCAACATGGAAAACATTACATCTAGAAAAAGTCTTACGCAATATCCGCAGCCTGGCTGTGCCCGACACCCACCCCAGTCGCAGTCGCGTCTGGGTCACTCGCCCTCCGATGCGCCGGCCCTGCAGGCTGCGCCCAGTGCCGCCAGCGAGTTGGATCCCGTTCCGTGGAGCTGGTGTGCAAGTCGAGGGCGGCGTAGCGGCCAGCCAGAGCCCTGTACGGCTGCGGGCCGACTCCTCCATTCGCCGGGGCCGAGCCGCGAGCGGTGAAGTCCTCTGCAGTCAGGCGAACGTGACCTTGCGCGGGGTGGGGAGGTCGTAGTGTGCGGCGATTGCCTCGACCACCTGCACGTAGTTCTCGGCTGACGGGGGTACGTCGATGGCGCGGCCGGTGTGGCTGGTCGCCTGATAGAAGCAGTAGGAGTGGCCTACCCGCAGTTCGAAGCGGCACTCCCCGTCGTAGCCATCGAACGTCACCGTGTGGCCGAGGGCTCCGAACTCCGCGTCACGCACCACGTGCGCGGTGGTCGCTGCCGGGCTGCGGGGCGGCGGAGCGCCGTACACGGTCGCGCACTGCCTGGTCGTCACGTCCTGGAACCCTGCGGCCTCCAGACGGGCCGCCCAGTCCAGGAGAAGTGCATCGTGCGCGGCCCGCTTCGCGGTGCCGGCCCGGGGGCACCGGAGGTGGTCGCCGGAAGTGACCATGAGGCCCCCGGACAGCCGGTAGCTGACGTGGTGTGAGCCGGGAGCGCCCCCTATGGCGGCGAGAACCGCCTGCATCTCGGAGCGCGGCAGGTCTTCGTTCGGAAGGGGGACAAGCGGCGGGACGGCGGGCACTGGCATGGTGCGACCTCATGACGGTGAAGGAGCGGATGATCACCGGCCCAGCCGGCGATGACTGTTCGGCATGCTGAAATAGCGTTGTGCAAGCGGATGATGCAGGGTCTGTCGTACGCGCCTTCCGGCGGGCCGCCCTGCGGCTTCGACGGCGTCTGGACGCGTGCTCTCCCAGCTGGTCAGGCCGCAATGCGCTCGGTCGCCTCGATCTCAAGCAGTCGGTGCGCCTCGGCCAGGACGTCGAGATACGACGGAAGGAGGCGGGTGCGGGTAGCTGCCGCAATGCCACTCGGCCGACGGGTCGCGTCAACGTAGATCACGCCCGGCGCCAGGGTCGACAGGGCTACGCAGGCCCGCGGCGAGCCGGCCACCTGCGGGAGCAGCGCTCCGACGGCGATTCGGCGCAGCCGGCCACGGTGAGATCGCACAGGAGCCATGTAGAGGCGGGCTCCGCCCGGGCCGCGAAGCAGCACACCGGGGGACTTGGTGCCCTGGATTGTTGGGCCCTTGCCCTTCGAGCTGCCGAGGGCCGTAGCCAGATCCAAGGCGTCGACGTCGGCCACGGGCTCACAGACCCACTGACCAGGGAGAAGCGCTGCGGCGCGTACGGCGATGTCGGCAATCATGGTGGGCTGAGACATGCGGAGGTTCTCCGGAGTGTTGACAGGGTTTCGGTTTGTGGGGTGCGGGCCGGCCGCGACTTGCGGCCGGCCCCGGCGTACGGACCTCCGTGCGCCGGACGGCAGCCGGCTGTGCGCCAGTCGGGCGGCGGCGCCGTGACGGTGGCTGCGGGGGAGGTTCCCCCGCAGCCCTCCGCGTCAGCTCTCGGCCGGGGGAGTGTCCAGGACGTAGACCGGCCCGCGCACACTGCGTACCGGCCTGCCCTTGGGGCCGTTGACGTGCTTACGGATGATCCGCTCCTCGTGCGTGCACCGGCCCTCGGCGTGCAAGTGGGTGTTCAGGCAGCGGTTCGGGCTGCGGTAGGGCGGAACCTCCCACCGGTACTCGGTGCGCGGCGGCATGCGGCCATCGCTTGCTTCGAGGTCCTTGGCAGCGGCCTCGGCGGAGGGTCGGTGGGTGGACCGCAGCCGCACGACGCGAACGTCTCCGTCGGGGATGCCAGCGCGCCGATCGCGCTTGCGTCCCGGCCGGTCGCGCGGGATGACCTCAGTCTCGGTCCAGGCGTGCTCGCCGGTCTGCGCCATCAACTGCCATGCCGTGTAGACGGTCTGGGCCCATGCTCCGGTCGTTCCCATCAGGCTCCCGACACTGGGGAACCGGCGTCCCAGCATCAGCACGGTCTCGTTGTCCCAAGTCAGCTCCGGCCTGTATGCGCGGGCGAGAGCGGCAGCCATCTTCCCGGCCGTGGACCGCCCACCGACCACCGGGACCTCGATTTCGGTGTCCGGGTCCAACGTGTTGTAGGCCGCGCCGCACGCCGTGTAGAAGGTCATCCAAATGCCCCGGGCTCCGGGCTCGACCAGCTCGCGGCCGTGCACGGTGTTCGCGACCCACTGGACCGGGAGGGAACCCGGGCGGCGCGGGTGAGCCGTCCACGCCGACCACGACACGGCGACGATCGGGGTGTGGAAACCCAACGGGCTCCTCTCCGCGCCCCAGCCGCCCGGACCGTCCGAACCGATCTCGTAGGAGCCGATCGGGTCTGCGAAGACCATCAGACCGGCCGGGGACGGCAGTCGGGCCTCGGTCATGGCCTCGGTGGGCGGGGTGGAGGCGGCGGCCAGTGCCGCAGCCGTGGTCTCCGAGTCCGCGAAGTAGAGGCGGGCGTCGGCGAGACGCTGGCTCTCCTGAACGCACAGCATGCGGGCGGCGGCAGCGATCGGGTCGGCCGCGTCCTCGACGTGGGGGAACAGCGACGAACTGCCGCCCTGGAGGGCCCCCGTCATTGCCGCGAGACCGATGTCGGTCCGGCAGAACTCTTCCATCTGCTGCCGCTGCTCGGCCAGCTCGCGGGGGGCCGGAGCGTTCCAGCGCCACTTGTCGGCGGGGGTCGAGACGGCGTCGTTGGCCAGCATGAAAGCGCACTCCAGGGGTGAATGCCTACGAGGTGGGTGATGCGAGGGAGTCCGAACCTCCGACCCGCAACGCCCACACTACATAGTGAAATAGAGTTACGCAATCTTCGGTCTCTTGGTCCACCGCCTTGTCTTCCGGTCCCAGTACGCCTGGGAAAACACCCGGTTGATGTCGGGCCAGTAGGCGGAGCTGTGCTCGGGACTCGGGGTTTGAGCAGGGACAGGCACCCACCCCCGGCCCGGCACCAGAGCGGCGAACCAGCCGAACTCGATGGCTTCCGCCTCGCCTGGCCCCATCCCGGTCCACACGCTCACGCCGTGGTCGTGCCAGGAACCGCACATCCCGCGCGTGGTTCCGGTGCGCGTGCACTGGGCCTCCGAGCAGCTACCGGTATGAGCCTCTCCAACCGGCACCCCGCAGCCGGGACACTCCTTCACCGGCCGGCCCTGCGGGAACACCGCCATCAACGGTCCTTCCCGGGATTGGCTCCGTCGGTCAGACCCAGGGCGTCGAGGGTGGCCAGCGCCCCCGCCCGCTGGCGCCGGTGGTAGGCGCGCTGGTCATCCGTCAAGACGGCGAGCAGGGCCAGCCAGCGCTCCGCCGGGCTCTCCCACAGCGGGCGGACCACCGCAGCTACCTCCTCGGCGGCCGCGCGCCAGTCGGGGGCCGTGTCCGGGGGGACCGTGAGCAGGAGGCACCCGGAAGAAGGCGGGTGCGCCTCACCCTGCAGCGGACCCGATGTCCGCGCCAGCCGGGCCGCCTGCGGGCGGAGCGCGTCCGCCGGGCACATGCCCAGGAGGCCGGCTGGAACATCCTGCCCGGCCCGCCGTGCCGCTTCCACGATTTTCAGCTCGCGACCGGACAGCGTGTGGACGCTCAGACAGGTCCGGCTGTCGGCGTGCCGAGCGACGACCTCGCCGCCGCCCCACACATAGCCGTTACCGCCGACGACCAGGAGGTAGTGCAGTGCCTGGGTGCGATTCGAATAGGAACACGGGAACCCTGTGATGAGCTCCTGGATCGTGACTTCGACATTCGCCATGGCCGTCGTCGTTCCTTCTTCTTGGAATGGGGTGATCGAAGGGCGCAGCGGAACCCGAGCCGTCCCGCGCGGCTGCTGCGCGGTGGGCGCCCCGCGGGATCGGGGCTGCTATGCCGAGGCGGCCTGGTAGTCCTCGCAGGCCGGGAAGTCGGGCTTGAGATCGGGCCCGCGGCGGCGGGTGGCCTTGCGGGCACACTTCAGCCGTGTCGATCCGTCGCCGATGATGCGGGGCTGGAGGGAGGCGCAGCCTCCACAGAAGGCCGCAGGAGCGTCCGGGGCGGTCGGCTTCAGGGGCTTGAGCGTTGCCGGGTGTGTACCGCGGTCGAGTCGCTGGCGGACCGATCCGCGGCCGACGGTGGCCGGGCTGATGATGTCGGTGGCGGGGCTGGGGCTCACGGGGCTGTCTTCCTGGGTCGTGGTTCAAGGGGAGGTGGGACGTGGCCGGGCGGTGGGGACGGCTCTTCCGGAACGGCCAGGAGCAAGCACCCCTCGAAATCGGCGTCGAGCAGGTCAGCCAGCCCGACGAGCGAGGCCAGCAGCAAGCTCAGGGAGCGGCTGTACTGGTGCGGTGGCGTTGGAGCGCCGAGCCCACCGTTGAAGGCGGTCAGCGCCGCGGCAACAGCTGCGGGCTCTCCGTCCGGAACGTCGGCCAGCGGTAGCTCCAAGTCCTGACGGGGTGGGGCTGACCCTTCGGTTCCGGTGTGCGTGAGATACGCGCGGCCGAGCAGGGGCCAGAAACCGATCCCCAGATGCTCGGTCAGCTGCTTGGAGGCGCCGAGGAATCCGGTCAGGACCGCCGGAAGGTCAGCGGGAGCTACGACGCTCCCGTGGTATCGGCACAGCGCGACGTAGCCCCGCATCGGGGCGGTGTGGCCGCAAGGGTGTACTGGTCGAGTGGTGTGCTGATCAGAGGGCACAGAAGTCCCCTTTCGATGAGCGGAGACCGGGAGGACGCCCTCCCAATAGTGCTGATACTACAGCGATAAATAGAGTTAGACAACTACGCCCAAGCTGCTCACCCGAGCTGGCCCTGTGGCGACGGCCCGGCGGTCGCCTCGCCGTGACCCGGAAGGCTTCGCCTCGGCTCGCCCGGTGCCGGCCGCCCTGCGGGCCGACCCGCAGGTGCAGACCCCGACCCCCGGGTCAGCGGCCGGTGAGCACCTGGCGCGCCGACTCGCTGCGCCTGCCAGGGCCATAGGAGAGTTCCTCGCCGCAACTCACCCCGGCTCGCCGGAGACGG
Organism: Kitasatospora sp. NBC_00240; assembly: GCF_026342405.1. NCBI lineage: Bacteria > Bacillati > Actinomycetota > Actinomycetes > Kitasatosporales > Streptomycetaceae > Kitasatospora > Kitasatospora sp. NBC_00240. Next base: position 11,035 of record NZ_JAPEMU010000003.1, on the reverse strand, counting down.
TGGCAGCTACCGATCCCCGTGACTGCCAACGACACTGGCGGACTGTCGACGGAGGCCTCGACCCTGTCGTGGCCCGTCGCTCTCGCGCCAGCAAGCAGCCGACCGTCGAGTTCCAGCGCCGGGGCGGAACCCCTCGATGGACGCCACGGTCGTCGACGAAGATGGCCGCGCGTTCACGGCCAACCCCGAGGAACCGTCCAGGCTCACCCTGCAGCCGGCGCCATGTCGACCCCGGGACGTCTGAGATCGCGGCCGCTCCACCCGTGCCTGTCGGCGGGCCCGCAGGGGCTTCGGTGAGCAAGTAGCCGACTGTGGGCAGGGCCGAACGCCGTCCCACCGGTGCGTCGACGTCGCTCCCCCTCGGTCCGTAGGTACGCCAATGCGCCCCGGCCGGAGCCTGTCCAGCTCCGGCCGGGGCGCATGCGTGCGCCTCGGGCTAATCCTCCGAGGCCCAGGTGATCTACGGGGTGATGGTCACTGCCTTTCCGTTCCTGACCAGCACTCGGGAAATGCCGCCCACCTCGTCGAGACTCTCGAAGAAGCCGGCGAACGTGCGGCCCGGCCAGGCTTCGACGGCGGCCTGCACCTCCTCGCACAATCAATGCACGGGACGCGACGCGTCCCAGGAGGGAACCAGACCGTCGGCGGTGAGGATTGTGATCACTCCTCCCTCGCACCCAGCCGGGACGTCGCCACGGACAGATGCACGTCAGAACGGCTCTCTCGCACGTCGCCGCTGGCGTCGTGCGAGTTGAGGGGTTGTAGCGGACTTCCGCTCACCTGAGTGGCGGCTCAATGCTGATGTGTCCGGCTACGGTGCGGTCGTTGCCATCAAAGTCTCCGGGTGTCACTGGCGGGCGGTCCGGCGGTCGTCGCGGACCGCCCGTAGGCGGTTGACCATCACGGGATAGGACGCCAGAGCTCGCTCAGTGTCGAGCAGGCCGTTGAGCAGCTGGTAGTAGCGCGTTGGAGTGATGCCGAGCTCCGCCCGAATCGCCGCTTCCTTCGGCCCGGCCGACGTGGGCGCCGACCGCGCCCAGAAGCGCTGTTCGAGCAAAAGGATGGCGGCCTCCCGCTCGCCGAGGACCAGGGGGACGGCGGCGGCCCCCTGGTCCTGTGAGTCCTCACCCGGCATAACGCCCCCGGCGCTGGGGGAGCCAGGGGGCGCGATGGCCGTCGGACGCTACACCGGGCTGCGTCCGGCGCGCGGGAGCGACCGCGAGCCTGCGGGGCGCGAGCCGTCCGCCTGCAGCAGGCTGGATGTTCGTCCGCCCGGCTGCGGCCGTCGCGGGTGCTGCTGCCGGGGACCTGGTGGCCGCTGTGCGGGCGGCCTTGTGGTGGCAGGGCTTCGTGGCGGCCCGAGACGGCTCGACTCCGCTGCGCCGTTCCCGAAGCCAGTAGCTGGCGACCAGCGAGGCCACCCCCGCGCATGCCGCCAGCCGGAACTGGCCGTATATCAGCAGAGCTGCTGCGAGGACGCATGCGATGTGTCGGAGGGCGTTGACGGACTCCGTGATGCGCTTGTCATTCATGCTCGGTGTTCTCCTCTTGAGAGGGTGAAGTGGCGGGCCGAACTCCGGCCGCGCAAGCGACATTACATGTTAAAATAGACTTACGCAATCTCTCTTGGTTTGTGATGGCCCCGGGCTTCGCCGCGGTGGTGGTCTCCTTCGGATGGTGCTCGGCTGCGCAGACACGGTCGGCACAGCTGCCGCAGAGGCCATCCCAACCCTCACCGTCGGCGGCGTTCTCACAGTCGTCAGCCGAGCAGAAGAGAGCCGCGTAGACCCCGATCGGTATGAAGCGCAGCACCGCCGCCGGGGTGGCCAGGGTGATCACGCCGTGAGGGCCGATTCTGGCTACCGCCGCGTGGGCACGTCGGACGACGTGCCAGACGTCCAGCCCCGTCAGCTGACGGTGCTCGACGTCGATGGGGCGGGCCCATGCCTCGAAGTCGCGGACTTGCACTGCGTACTCGGCCTGGGTGTCAATCTGATCGCGCACCAGGCCGAGGATGGAGACGGGGCTGTGCTCAGGCATGAGTTCTTGCCTTTCTGTTGGGGTCGCGGTAGCGGCGCTGTGCCGGCCTGGTGGCGGCCGCGCCCCGCGCCCTGCTGCGGAAGCGTCAGGTTGCGGAGGTGAGACGGACGGTGTGCGCCGCTAGAGCCGCCGCGGTGGTCTCGTCGAATGGCACGTCCCATGCGATGAGGGTTTCGGCACCGTGGCGGCGGATGACGCTGCGCCCGTCCTTCTGAGCGAGTTCGATACTGCGGACGCCGGGCAGGCGCTCGGTCGTGTCTGGCACACATCCGGGCGACCTGCCGGCGTGGACCCCGAGGTCGGCGGCCAGGTGCTGTAGGTGCGAGGAGGCGTGGGCGCAGCTGCCGCGGCAGGTCAGCAGGGCTACACGCGGCCCGTCCTCCAGGCTGTATAGCGAATGCCGCGTGTGGGCGCCGAACTTCTTGCTCCGCACCACCGCGTCCGCGGCGGCGGGATTGTTGCGCACCAGCCAGAACGCCTCCCCCTCCGCGTCCCGCCACGCCCAGCTGAGCCGGAGCGCGGGAGTGTTGCGGACCTGCACCCAGGAGGCCTCCACGGCCGTGCCTCCCGGCCATGGCCGCAGTTCCAAGGTGCTGCGCCCGGAGGCCGGGTCGGCGAAGAGCGCGCCGGGGGTGGGAGCTAGGGGCCGGACGCGAGCGAGGAGTAGCGGGGTGCGGTCGGGCCAGGCGATGGCGCCCTGGTCCTCGGTGTGGCGGCGCTGGATCGGGCACTCGCCGCAGTGGCCGGGGGCGAGCTGGCGGCAGCGCTCGTAGCCGCCCCAGCGCTGGCGGCCGGTCATCGATTCGAACAGCGTGGGGAAGTTGATCGGCAGCAGCCCGCACTGGTGGCGCTGGTCGAAGTGCGCGTTGAGCGAGAGCCGGTTCCAGCCCTGGCCGTCCGGACCGCCGGGGCCGTAGCTGGGCTCCTCAAGGAATATGGGCACGGTTGTACTCCGATCGTGGAGTGGCAGGGTAGTTCAGGAGTGGTGGCCGGCTCTCAGGCGCGGTGCCAGCGCGGCCGTGATGTCCCGCATCGGGGCACCCGCAGCCTGTGCGGGCGCCCCGCCGGTGGGCGGTGCGCTGGTGCGAGGCAGTGTCAGCGCCTCGGCGGCGCGGTTGTGGCAACGGCGAGACCGAGACCGGTTCGGAAGGCGTGACGGACAGGGCGGCCGCTGCCGGTGTCCGCGTCGTCCGGGAAGCTGTTCCCCGCCGCGTCCTTGAACACGACGAGGTGCCACCGGGCGAGCCTGTGCGAGGTTTGCCACGCGACGTTCGGCGCCAACCGGCCGTCCGACATCGCGGTCGTCAGGGCGTTCAGCTGCGGGCGGCTGAGCAGCGCCAGGCGGCCTTTGAGGGTGATGGCGGGTCGGCCGGGCTCGGCCGGGACGTAGCCGAGATCCCGGAGCTGAGCCAGCGTCTTCTCGGTGACGGTATCCGGGAGCCAACCCTGCGGGTGTTCTGCGGCGGCTCCCAGGGCCTTGCCGAGCATGGTCGTGAGGGCGGGCATCGATGTCTCCGTTTCGTCAGGGGAGGCGCGGTCGCAGCCACGGGCTTTCCGAGTGGGGCCGTTCAAAGGCCCAGGCCGAGGGCCTTCAGCAGCACCGCGAACTCCTCGGGATAGGGCAGGTCAGGCCGGGGATTCCGGCGGATGGGACGCATTCTCAGCACCGGGACGTCAAGATCCAAGCCGAGCGGCCTCTCCTTGTCCTGTGGGTCCCACATGACTTGGTAGTCCTGTGCGTCGATCATCCAGCCGTCGAAGTCGTCAGCGGGCTGGCCCACTCGGAACTCGTCGTCCTGAGCGGGCTTGACCGAGGAGCATGGGCACGACGGGTCGTTGCACGGCCTGCCTGCGGGGTGAGTTGTCATCACGGACCGCTGGCGGTACGTCGTGGCGGCACCGTTGAGCATCGGGCAGTGCTGTTCGCTGTACGGAAGGCACTCGGGATGCACACCTGGCTCGAAGGCGTGGCCAAGACGCACATCGCTCGGCCGGACCACCAGGAAGATCCGGTTCTCTAGGCGCTGCCCGCACACCTGGCAGAGCCTGTTGATCAGCGCGACGATGCGCTTTCGCTCGTCGACGGTGCCGAACGCGGCGTGACCGCCGTGCTCGAAGGTGATCCACGGGACTACCAGACCGCCGCTTCGCGGCCGGCTCGCGCAGCGCGCGGGAATGCTGGGCGCGGTGCCTGCTGCGGCTCCGCGAGACGGGTCCGGGCGGGACGGTGTGGTCGACATCAGAGTCCCTTCGGGGTCGCGCGGGGCATGCGGTGGCGGGAGTGGTCAGTTGCCCACCGCTTGAACTCCAGACGGTGGTGCGGGCTGAACCCGCGGAGGCTGACCTGCGCGGGACAGCCGTGGTGCGGACAGGAGAAGGTGTCGTTGCCTGAGATGAGCATGAGGAGTCTGCCGAACACCGGAAATACCTCCAGGGATACGGGTTTGCAACGAGAGTGCCGCCCAGCGGGTGATCCGGACGGGCGGCCGGATTCCGGGCCGCGAGACTGGGCGCGCAGCGGGCGGCGGGCTTGTCGTCACCCCCACCCAGCAGAAACGACAATACATTTGCATATAGCCTTATGCAAGCGGCGATGGGGGTCGGAGAGTCGCTCGCGCGGGCGACTCTCCGTCGGCCACATCGCACTACTGCTCGACAGTCACTGATCGGCCTGCGGCGGCATCTGCAGGGTCAGTGGATGCCGTGGCGCCGCAGGAGCGCCGCCGCCTCGCCGCCGGTGGCGCACACCCATTCGGCTGCCGCGGACGCCCGCAAGCGCGAGGGCGCGGTATCGGGCCGGCGCCCCAGCTCGACCAGTTGACCGCGGGCGGCGACGATCAATGAGCCGTCACCTACGGCTCCACCCGCACCGATCACCATTCCCCCCTCCGCGATCGCGACGAGAAGGAGAGCGCCGCAATCGATCGCTTCCTGCACCAGTCGGTCCCCCTCTCCCGGATATCGGTGCAGCGCCTCGGCGACAGCCGTAGCTGCTGCGGCGCGGGCAACGAGCACTGGATGGCCGCTCGAAAGGGCATGCCTGGACATGGCCGCTGCGCCCTCGGAGCGGACCAGGTCCGCAATCCTCTGCATGACGGGAGCCGCACGGCGGACCGCGAGGATCGACTCGCGGACGGTCTGCCTGCGATTCTCCTCGCTGACGGCCGGGAGCATGGTGCCAAGGCGGCGTACCACTTCATCGAAGGGCATGTTCGCCTTCGTCAGGTAGTCGGCAAGGCCCTGGAGTACACCGGGCCCCGCCCGCTTGGCAGCCAGGTACCCCGGGACCCTCACGGCCTGATCGAGACGGATTCCGGTCGAGAGGGCCATAAGTGCGGCGAGGTTGGCATCGAAACCCCGAACGGACGCGATCGTGCGGGCCGTGGCAACGGCGGCCACGACACCGCCAGTGCCCGACGGGGCCCTCTCCAGCGTCGTGCGCAGCGCCGTCGATACCGGCGGGCGAAGATCCTCCAGGGTGGAGAGGTTGGGGAGAGGGTCAAGGGTGGCGGCCAGCGTGGCGCCGGCCAGTACTTCGAGAGCCTCGGCAAGTTCGGTGTCCGGCACGGTCTGGATGCCTGTTTTCGACAGGTTGAGTGAGAGCCACTCGGACAGTGGAAGTGAGAGCCACGTTGCTCCGTTCGTGGAGCTTGTGGGGTCGTCGATGGACCAAGATCGGCGGTGAGTTTCGGAGCCACTCCTATCGGGTGATGTTTCGTCACGACGTTTCGTGTCCCGGTGCTGTCACCGGGTTTGTGATGGTCTGGTCGATAGGTTGGCTGTCCCGGGTCCCCCCGGGCGCGGTCCCTGACAGGCCCAGCCCGGGAGGACCCGGCTCCGTTGCCGCATCAGCGCAGTAGGGTCTGTGCATGCTCTTGTGGATCAACGGCCCCTTCGGCGGTGGCAAGACGCAGACCGCGCACGAGATCCAGCGGCGGCTTGCCGGCAGCATCATCTGCGACCCCGAACACGTAGGTTTCGGCCTTCACCGGATGACGCCCCCGCCACTGCGCGGGGACTTCCAGGACCTTCCCGCCTGGCGGCAGGGTGTTTATGAGGTGCTGGACCGGGCTCTCGCCGAGCACGACGGTGTGGTGATCGCGCCGATGACGGTCGTGGAGCCAGCGTACTTCCGCGAGACCGTCGGCCGGCTGCGGGAGCGCGGCCATGACGTCCGGCACTTCGCGTTGCTGGCCGAGCGCGGGACGGTGCTGCAACGGCTGCGCGAGCGTGGCTTCGGGCATGCCGTGCAGTTCGTCGCCGGGAAAGACGCCCCTTTGCGCCGGGAAAGCTTCGCTCTGTCGAAACTCGACCTGTGTCTGGAGCGCCTGCGCGAGGTCGAGTTCGCCGAGCACTTGTGGACCGATCGCCTCACGATCCCGCAGGTCGCCGACCACATCGCCGTCTCTTCCGGACTGACGCTCGCCCCGAACACCGACAGCACACTACGAGGGCGCCTTCGCCGGGCCTGGACAGGGGCCAAGCACATCCGGTTCGACTGAGCCACCGCCACCGGCTTTCAGGAGACAACTCCGCAGGGCGGAGGATGGAGTCACCGTGCCGCGTGTTCGGCTTCGGTGGTCTGGAGGCGGAACGACTCGGTGCCGGTCTCGATCAGGGTGAAGCGAAAGGTGAGCCGGTCGGCGATGGCCGCGCAGAGCCTCGGGTCGGTGAACGTCTTGTCCCACTCGCCGAACGGCGCGTTGGAGGCCACCGCGGTGGCCTTGCGCTCCTCGCGCTCGGTGAAAATCTGGAACAGTAGCTTGGCGCCCTTCTTGTCCAGGTTGAGGTAGCCGAACTCATCCAGGCACAAAAGATCGACTTTGGTGTAGCGATGGAGGGCTGCGGTCAGGTTCTTGTGGGCCTCGGCCTCGGCGAGCTCGTTCACCAGCGCGGTCGCGGTCGTGTAGCGGACACTCATGCCGGCCTCGGCGATGGCGGTGCCGACCCCGATCAGCAGGTGGGACTTGCCGGTCCCGGAGTCGCCGATCATGACGAGCGGTCGGCCTTCGCGTACCCAGGTCGGGCTCTTGAGGGCGGAGACGGTCTCCGGGGAGACGTTCGGGTTGGCGTCGTAGTCGAAGTCCTCCAGGCGCTTGGGGCGAGGGAACTTCGCGGCGGCGACCAGGCGCTGGCGGCGGCGGACGTCGCGGTCCGCGCACTCGACCTGCAGCAGGTCCAGCAGGAACTGCTTGTAGGTGAACTTCTCGCGGCGGGCGGCCTGGGCGAGCTCCTCGAACCGGTCGCGGATCGTGGGCAGCCGCAGTGTCTTGCAGGCTTCGTCGATCAGCGCGTCCTCCGGGTCGACATCCGGGCGGTGCATGCGGCCCGGCGCCGCCGTGCCGGTCAGCTCGTGCGCCCGGCCGGTGGCGGGGTTCGCGGCGGTCAGGGTCATGCCGTGCCTTCCTGGGTGGGCCTGCGCTTGAGCAGGCGGTCGTACTTCGACAGCGAGGGCAGCGGCCGAGTGTCGGCGGGCAGCGGCCGGCGGCCGTGCAACGAGATCACGTTGCCCCGCTCAGCGGCTGTCACCCCGAGCCGGGCGAACGCCTCGGCCTGCACCGGGTCCTTGTCCAGGACGGCCGCCTCCAGCTCCTCCGGTGCCTCCTGGGCCTTGCGGGCCTCGATCGCGACCAGGTCCGCACTGCAGGAGCGCGCCCGCAGGACGGCCTGAAGTCCGGCGACGACGGCATCGGCGGGCAACTGGCGGTGCAGCAGCAGGACCTCGATCAGCGCCCGGGTGCCCTCCCGCTCACCGTGCGCCTCCCGCGCGGCGGCCCAGAACGCCTCGTGGGCGGAGGTGAACGTGCCCTCCGCACGGGCCTGGGCCAGCGCTGCGGCACCCGCGAACGCACCGGGCTTGACCAGCAGGACCTCCAGGTAGTGGTCCAGCACGTCGTGGTAGACATAACGCCGTGTCAGCCTCGGGTGGCGGGCGACAACCTGGCGCCCGTCGAAGACCAGCAGCTCGTTGGCCCGCAGCGAGACGCGGACCGTGCCGCCGATGAATCGGGCCGGCACCGAGTAGTAGCTCTGACGAACCGTGATCCGCCCGTTGCGGTGGACCGTCGGCGTCAGGTCCAGCCCGCAGTCGTAAGGGTCCGCCGGCAGCGGGTTCAGCAGCTCGCGCTCGGCCTCGAAGTCGAATCCGATGCTGGTCGGCCGGCCGTGGACGTGCCGGGTGTCCTCCAGCTCATCAATCCGGGCCAACTGCTCGTTGAGCTCGGCGATCGTGGCGACCTGCGGTGGCGGGACCAGGTGGGTGCGGCGGAACCTGCCGCCCTCGTGCTCGACGCCGCCCTTCTCGTGGGCGCCGTCCACTCCAGGGGTGCAGTAGAACGGCGTCACCCCAATCTTCCGCGGGTTCAGAGATTCTGAAGTATCGGCCGGGCGAACCCACGGAAGCCCGGGCAGTATTGCCGCATGGAGAGACCGAGTTCGGCCTGGAAGCAGGCCGAACTGGTGGGTCGGCTCAGCGTCGTGCGGAGAACGGCATGGCGTCGGCCCATTCCCAGAACGCTCGGCCTTCCGTGACCTCGTGTTCCATGATTGCGAACAGTCGGGAGGCATCCGTATTGGGCGGGATGTCGACGGCGACGTGACGGTCACCGCTCCATTCGCTCAGCAGTCCCGCCGTACCGATCTCGTTCTTGATGCGATCGACTGCCTGGTTCAGTTGTGCCGGGGGCAGGCCTGGGACGAACAGCAACCGCAGAACACGATGGGAGGAGAGGGCGACCACCTCGGCGACTTCGTCAACGTCCGAAAGAACGACCTGGTCGCCGAAGGCCAGCCCGTAGGTGCGAAACGGGATGCAGGCGATCGAGAAGGTCCCGTCGTCGAGAGGCTTCAGCCACAACTGCTCCTTCTGCCCGTCCAGGCCGAAGGGCGCCAGGTCGGCATGGGCGATGTAGTTGCTTTGAGCGCGCCCGACCGGGTCGTCGTGGACGATGAACTCGATCACATGCTCTCCCTGGCTGATGTCGCTGCGGTGACATGATGCCGCGCCGGCTCTGTCGCGCTGCGAGCGGGGCGTCGAAGTGGCTGCTCAGGGCTTCCTTCAGGTCTGTTCCGCTGCGGACTCCGTGACTGCGGTGGTGTAGCGGAGGCTGGCCTTGGCGCTGAGGGCGAAGACGTGGGCGAGATGGAGCGGATCGGCTCCCGTGGCGGCGGCTTCTTCGAGGATTCGGTCCTGTCGGAGCCGGTCCAGGCTGACGGGGAGCCGATTGACCAGGCGGTCGAGCCAGAAGGTGCCGACGGCTGTCGTGGTGGTGGCCGTGTTGCGGCTGACCAGGAGGTGAGGGTTGGTGCTGTTGGGCCAGCGTCGGCGCCGGTGGGCCAGGTAGTCGGTGATCGCCTCGGCTGTGTAGTCGTCCAGGGGGCGATTGCTTCCGGCTGGATCCAGGCGGCGGCCGGGCAGGTCGACCTGGTCCAGTTGGAGCGCGCGGATGCGGCGGGCGGGCAGTGCGTGGACGCCCGCGAGGGCGACGACCACCCGCAGGGCGGGATCCTGTTCAGCTGCGGTGGCGACGGAGTCGACTTCCTGGTTGGTGAGCGGAACCGGTACCGAGACGTGGTTCCCGCTCGTTCTCACCCCTCGCATCGGGTTGGCGAAGATGAGCCGTTCCTTCTTCAGCACGCCGAACAGGCTCCGCAGGGCACTGGCCTCGTGCACTCGGTTGGGGCGGTCGGGGAGCCAGCTCGTGATGTCGTCGCGGGCGACCTGACGCAGGGTGGTGTAGGCCGCCGTCCGCTCGCGCAGGAACGGCTGGACCAACCTGAGCTGGGTGATGACCGTGGACCGGGCGCGGGGGCGCCGACGTCGGCTGCCGTTGCGCAGGATCGCGACCCAGGCGTCGACCTCCGCCCGGATCCCGGCTGCGAGGAATTCCAGGCGTGTGTCGCACCAGGCCCTCACGGTGTCGGGCCGGTCATCCAGCAGCACGTCCAGGTCTTCGAAGACCTCCAGGACGTGGTTGGAGGGGATCGCGTTGTGGGTGAGCTGGGCGATCGTGGACGCTCGGATCGGCTCGCCGATCGCGTGGACCGCGCAGAGGATGCGGATGCCCCTGCGGACGGAGCCGAGTGTGCGAGGGGGCCAGCCTCTCAGCTCCGCGATCCGTCCGGCGCGCGCTTCCAGGACGGCGGCCAGTTCGGCATCGAGAAGCGGTGCCATGCTGCTGACTCCGCGCAGGTCATGGGCCATCTCGAACAGCGGCAGCTGTCTCCATCGCGGCCGGACGGAGGGCAGCAACCGATCCGTCGACTGGTCCGCGGGGTGCTCCGGGCGGAGCGGCGGGCCGCCCCGCGGACGCAGGGTGCCGACGATGAACAGCTGGTGGCCGGTGCGGGCGGCGGCCGTCAGATCGACGCGCGTCTTGTTGTCCGGTCCGGCGATCAGGCTGGCTTGGCGCCGACAGAGCCGGCAGACGCCGTCCTGGGCGGCCACGTCGCGGTCGCAGACCTCGCAGTGACCGCCGGTGGCCTTGGCAACGAAGCCCCAGCATGCCTTGCAGCGGGGGCGGTCGAGCCATCCCCAGCCGAGACAGTCCCGGCAGCTGCGGGTCGCCCAGGGACGGCGGCGACGTATCGGCGTGCTCACAACGGCGGCCCGGACCGGCCGGGACGGCGCCGGAGGACAACCGGGCTGCCGCCGACCACCTTCCGCTCGGCCTGCTCGTCCACGCCGTCCGGCTGCCGGTTGTCGATCGGCTCGGGGACCAGGAGGTCAGCGGGTGTGCACTGCAGCACCGCGCAGATCACGTCCAGATCGTCGAGGCGAACGGTCAGTGGGCGCCCCGACCACAGGTGCGACATCTTGCCCGCCGAGATGACCAGTCCGGCGTCCGCGAACATCTTCTGCAGCTCGGACGCCTTCCAGACGTCGCGCTGGGCGGCGACCATCCGCAGGTTCCACTTCACCGTGTCCTCCCAAAGCGCGCGGCGGCCCTCTGGCCGGCCCGGACCCACGCGTCCTCGACGTGGGATTGCTCGACAT